>DHWV01000076.1 GCA_002413355.1 Desulfobulbaceae bacterium UBA5173
ACTTTATGCTGCTTCAGCTATATACCCAATCGCGGTGTCACCCATAATCACCGAGGAACAGCTCATGGTACTCTTTCTCCTCTAAATGCTTGTGCAGCATTCCCGTCACCGTATCGACAAGCCGCATCATTTCCGCTTCCTCCAGACGGGGAATCAGAGCCTGTAGCAGCTCCTCCCGACTGAGAAGACGCAGGAAAAGAGCAAGCGACCGCTCGTCAGTCGCCCGGTTCAAGCCAAAGCAGATCTGATCAAAGCCGGTGTCCGGCGACTGTCCGCTCATCCGGGCAGCACCTTCCAGAACACCTTGCGGCTCTTAGGGCCGTCGTATTCACAAAAAAAAACATGCTGCCATGTGCCAAGCCGCAGCTCGCCGCTGGCGATGATCATTGTAACCGAGCTGCCGGTCAGCGTTGCCATCATGTGCGAGGGCGAGTTGCCTTCGGCGTGACGACAGGGATAGGACTGAGGGATCATTTTGCGGAAGAGACCGAGCATGTCCCGCTGCACCGCCGGATCGCAGCCCTCGTTAATGGTCAGCCCAGCGGTGGTGTGCGGACAAAACAGGCAAAGCAGGCCTTCGGCGGTCTCCGCTGCCTTGACCACCTTCTGCGCCTGCTCAGTGATGTCCACAAACTCCATGTTGGAGTTTGTGGACACGGTGAAAAAACCTGAACACATCAGTTCTGGAGCTGCCAGTTGCCATAGCTGTCGCGGCAGGCATTGCTGTAAGTCCGCTGGGTTTTACCCTCGATCACAGCGACAATCTCTGCCTTGCGGCAGGTCTGGTTGCTGGGGCCGGTGTAGGCAGGCTGCGGAATTACTTGATACTGGTTGTGATTGTCCGGGTTGGTCCATGCAACCGGCTGGCCAGAAGGCGCGGTCTCATAGGCTCTGCTTAACTGCTGCTGGTCGTATTTGTCCATCTCGTTGCCGATGGCGTAGCCCAGCATTCCGCCGACCGCCGCACCAATCAATGTGGCACCGGTGTTGTGGCCGATGGCCTGCCCGGCAATCGCGCCTGCGGCTGCGCCGCCGGCAGCTCCAGTCTGCGCCTTGTTGGCACAGGCAGAAAACAGAAGAACGGAAAGTGCTGTAGCCAAGACGTGTGTTGTTTTCATCATATTCTCCAAAAAAATATGCTAAGTGGACGCAGGAGGCCGGACGCAGTGGAGCGGACGGCGGAAATCTGCTGAGAGCTGGCACGATTATACCCCATGCCCTCTTTTCTTTTCAATCGGAATGCGTTTTTTCCGTGAAGAGAGTGCCGCCGTGAGAAAAAAACATTTAACTGACGCAGTTTTTCGGCTACTCTGAAATTCTGCGGCGACCGGAAACCAGCCCGGCTGATTTTCCCGCCGCTTTTTTCCATTCCGGCCAAAATCATGGCCAGCGCGATGCAAGGAGGCAACCGTGAGAGTGGGGATGGAACCCTTGTCCTTTGTCAGCTCCGCCTTGGCTGGACAGCTACTCAAGCGGCTGGGCCGCCTGACCGGAGACCGGGCGCAGGAGCTGAATCTGCTGCGGGATGAATTCGGCGATCCTGATGAGCTGGTCAGGTTTTATGTCGAACCGCACATGCAGGAGCGCAATCCGTCAGCCCGGCGCAGAAACGGTTTCCATCCCGCACCGCGCCAACCCGCCTTCGCCCTGCTCAACCGCTTTCTCGACGGCGGCCAGCCGCGCAGCCGCGACGGCAGCCACCAGATGTTCCTTCTCGCTGAGGCGGGCGCGGGCAAAACCTCCCTGCTGCTGATGGTCAAACTGATGCAGTTGGCAGGATTCTGGCCAAACGGCTGCCGCTGCGAGCTGTTCCGGCTGGGCAGGGATAGTCTGGCGCAGATTGCCGCTGTGGATGGCAAATCAGACACCATCCTGCTGTTAGACGGCCTGAACGAGGACTGCGCCGCTCGGAACCGGATCGGCGGGCGGCTGCTGGAGCTGCTGGAGGCGGGCTGGGACTTCCGCCGGGTGATCATTGCCTGCCGCACACATTTTTTCCCGGATGTGATTTCAGTGCCTTCAGGCCATCTGATCATCCGGGGTTTGGCGGGCTACAACTGCCCTGTGCTGCATCTTTCCCCTTTGGATGACCGGCAGGTACAGGAGCTGGTGCGCAGACGGCTGTCATGGAGCGGCAGCGGCTATCTCGGTCTCCAAAGTTTCGGCGCGGCCAAGCAGCGGACACGGGCCTTGCAGCTCCTTGATCAAATAGAGGAACTGCGGCAGCGGCCCCTGCTTCTTCAGCAAATTGAGACCTTGCTGGAAGCGGCGGACGAACGGCGGCACTGGAATTGCTACACCCTGTATGAGGTGTTGCTCAAGCACTGGCTGGAACGCAAGCTGCGGGCCTTGCAGGAGCAGCATCAAACCGGTGTCCGCCTGCCGGAGCGGGCTGAGATGTTCAACGCTTGCGTCCGGGTGGCCCGCTGGCTGGAGGAGCAATGCTGTCAGGAAATTGCGGAAAAAGCCCTCTGGGAGTTGCTCTGCGAGGATGCCAACACCTGCTGGTTAGACCGCTTTGAGCCGGATCACTGCTCCCTGTTCTGCAAAACCTCGGAGCGTACCTTCCGTTTCCGGCATCCCACCTTTCGTGAATTTCTCCTCGCCTATGCTTTGGTCAACGACCGTCAGCCGCTGCCTTTTTTGGTGCGGGCCACGGATCAGCTTGTCCGCTTTCTCGAGCTTGCAGGGGGAATGGATCCGCATCGCTGTAGGTTAGACTTCTCCGGCTTCAATCTGCTCCGCTATGCCGACTGTCACGGCACCCTCTTTTTCTGGCAGGATCAGCTATCTCGCAAAGGCGGCAGACCGCCGCTGGCCGGGCCGGAAATGGTCATTCTGCCCGGAGGCCGCTTCCGCATGGGTGACATCGCAGGCCAAGGGCCAGAAAATGCCCATCCTGCCCACGAGGTGGAGCTGGATAGCTTCGGCATAGGCCGCTGTCCAGTCACGTTTGCTGACTTTGACGAATTCTGTTTGTCCACAGGCCGAGCGCGGCCCAAGGATGAAGGCTGGGGCCGCGACCGCAGGCCGGTGATCAACGTGAGCTGGCAGGATGCGACGGATTATTGCGAATGGCTGACCCGGCAGACTGGCAGAAATTACCGTCTGCCCACCGAAGCCGAGTGGGAGTACGCCTGCCGAGCCGGGAGCAATGCCGCTTACTGTTTTGGCGATGACGAGGAGCAGCTTGACCGCTGGGCGTGGCATGTCCGCAATTCCGACCGGCAGACTCAGCCAGTCGGCGGCAGAGAGCCGAACGCCTGGGGACTGCACGACATGCACGGCAATGTGTGGGAGTGGTGCGGCGATTGGTATGCCAAAGATTTTTACACCGCCCATCCGCTGCGGAATCCGGCTGGTGCCGAACAAGGCGCAGGCCGAGTGCTGCGCGGCGGTTCGTGGGACAGCAGTGCCAAATTTGTCAGCTCATATTTTCGTTTTTGCCTCTCGCCTGGCTTGCGCATCGTCCGGGCGGGTTTCCGCGTCGCGCTGGGGGGATGACCGAACCCGCTGTAACTCCGAACGAGAATCATCGCCATATTCCTGCCGCAATCCGCCCCAGCCAGACCATACCCACGCCGAGCAGCACCTGCGATCCGGCATTGAGCAACGCGAGTTCTGGCTGTCCGGCGCGGAGCAAATTCAAAGTTTCGTTGCTGAAACTGGAAAAGGTGGTGAAGCCGCCCAACACGCCGACGATCAACAAACTGCGGGCTTCAGTGGACAGCAGGGCGCGGTTGTCGGCTAGTGCGCTGAGAAAACCAATCAGCAGGCAGCCAATCACGTTTACCGTCATGGTGCCGAAAGGATAGACAATAGAACCGGATCGGTGCTGCACCCACGAGCTAACCAGAAAGCGCAGCACCGATCCGGCAAAACCGCCGCTGCCAATCAGCAGCAGATTGAGCAGGCTGGTGTTCATCGGCCAAAAATGCCGTCAATCAAGCCGGGTAGATTGGGCACAGCCTTTTCCAACTCTTTCGGCACCACCTTTTTCACCTGTTCCTGCAACATCTGGTTAGCCGCGTGCCGTGCCGCTTGACTGACCAAATCAGAAGCCGCTTGCATCAGGGCTTCGGGATTATACACCGGCTTATCTTTCGTCCCTTTGATTGGCACTTTCAGCGTTGCCCCTTTCAGCAGTTCATAACCCCGCTTGCCGACCAAATTTTTCGTCACCGGCACTTCCAAGACATAGTCCAAGCTGCCGTCAAAGCCGGATGAGCCGCTGAGAAGCATTTCCGAATCCGCAACGGTTATCTTAATCGGCGAGCAAGAAATCCGCCCTTTTTTGCCGTCGCAGCTCATGACTTTCTCTTTCAGATGGAGCTGCTGGCCGGACAGCCCAGCCATGTCAAGAATACCCGCCAATGCGCTGATCGGCTCCAGTAAGACGCTGCCCAGATCGAAGCGGAGGTTGAAATCCGCCTGATCCAGCCCTTTGCCGCCGATTGGCAGCGAAAGCCGCTCGGCTCGAACGCTGATGGTTCCGGCAGGCCGGGCAACTGCGCCGAGCAACGGATGAAAGCTCTTCAGCAAGCCATCAGAAAGTGCATCCGCCAGACTGACGTGATCCAATACCTGCTCCGGCGCGGCAAGGGTGAGCAGGGGCGGATTGCGGGTGTAGTCAATTTTGGGCGTGAACTGCACCGTGCCGCCGTTCAGGCCGCCTTTGAGAGCCGCGTTCATGATGCCCGACTTCATCTCGGTTGCTGCCGACAGGCCGGTGATATTGATGCCCGACTTGCTGAAGGTGTCCGCATGAACCTTACCCGCGAAACGCAGATCAGCCTG
This sequence comes from Desulfobulbaceae bacterium UBA5173, assembly GCA_002413355.1. GTDB lineage: Bacteria > Desulfobacterota > Desulfobulbia > Desulfobulbales > Desulfobulbaceae > Electronema. The sequence goes on from DHWV01000076.1 coordinate 4,798, forward strand.
AGGATTTTTGCCGCTGAACGGATAATAAAGGCTGAATTTTTCTTTCTGCTTGCCTTCTGCCGTGATGCCGAGCGGATACATGCCGTTGACCACCGCCACTAAATCGGCGAGGTCAGGCGTGGCCGCGCCTTCTAAAGCCAGATGCGGCGTTTTGCCGGACAGTTCCAGTTTGCCGTTTGACTGCACGGCCAGTGGCGGTGAGAGCAAGTCAAACGTAGTGAAGTAGATATCCCCGGCGGCAAGGTCGCCGTGCAGCTTGCTGCGGAATTCGGTCTTATCTCTAGCCGCCAAGAGGTTACCTTCTTTGCCAAACATGAAGCGGTCAAGGTCGATTTCCACAGAGCCGTTGCAGCTCTTGCCGTCCGGCTGACCGGTCAGTTCCGCGTTAAATGTGGCCATGCCGCCGAGCTTCTGCTCCGGCGCAAGCTTGCCAAGCTGCTGAAGCAGGCCGCCGAGCTTACTTAAATCAGAGGTGCCGCTGATCAGCACATTTTTTAGCAACGGCATAGGGTTGCGCTGCCAGTCCTCAACCGCGAGCTGCCGCAGCTTGATTTCAGCAAAACCGGAGCTGAAAGTCAAATCACGCAGGTTGAGGCGATGATTTTCCAAGTCAATCAGGCTGTTGCCGCCGCCTTCAGCAAAAAAAGCCGCCCGGCTGTCCGCCTCAACCAAAGGCCGTACCGCCTTATCCGTCGCTGGAGCCGCTTCCGGCTCGGCACTCAGGCGCAGCTCTGGCTCGCGGAACACCTTGCCGTTTTGATAGAAAATGAAATTCTTGATCTGGCTGTTCAGCTCGCGTAGCACCACGCGGCTGTCCTCAGTATAGCCTGACGTGTGGAGATCAAATTCACCGGCCAGCGAGGTTTCCTCCTTCATCGCGCCGAACTTGTGCAGCAGCTCGACCAGCTTGGCCAGCAGCAGCTTGCCTTGGATTTGATAGCCAGCGGAGATTTTGCCGTTTTTCCGGTAAATTCCGTCCAGCGAGCCGCTGACATTGCCCGGCCATGAGGACAGGTCAAAGGTCAATTGCGCCGCATCATTCGCGCTTTCCGGGAATTTGCCCGGCGCATTCAACTTGCCGCTGAAGCTGGCCTTGTGCGGCGGCAGCAGCTCCTTACCTTGGCGGGCCAAACGGCAATCGCTGATTGCCGCCTCGGCCTCTGCCTGATAGCGGTCGTTGCCGCTGTGCGCCAGTTGGAGCTGAAGCTGGAGCTTGCCGCCCGCATCCCAGCCGGAACGGAAAATTCGGTTGACCTCGCGCATGGTTTGGTCAAGATCAGCCCCGCCGGTGAGCGAAAACTGCTTCAGGTTGCCCTTGCCCTCGATATTGAGAAACGGCGCGGTGAGGGCAAGACGTTCCACCTCTGGCTCGTTGTTGGCTATGCTGCTGGTGAGCTGAAGACGAAGCGGATGCTGCCACGAGAAGGATTCTGTGTTCTGCCGCCCAGTCAAACTGTCCACTGCTGCATCAGCAGCGATATGCAGTTTCCCGTTCGCCTTAGTCAGTTCGGCGGAAAGATTCAGCTCGCCTCGGTCAAGGCGGAGATCGTCCTGCACTTTAAGCAGATGCGGGAACTGGGCCAGCAGCAGGGCGAGGTCAATCCGGCCTTTGCCGCTGCCTTGAAAATTGTCGCCGCTGTAGGCGCATTGCAGCTCCAAGTTGCCGAAATCAGAATTTAGCTTCAGGATGGGAAACTGCCAGCCGCTGTTCTGCTGGCGCACGTCAAGATCAAGGGAAAGCTGACTGAAACGGGGATGATCCGCGCCCAGCGCACCGCCGCTGAAATCCGCCTCGCTCAACGAAAGCGGGCCGCTGATGCTCAGGCTGCCGTCTGTTGCGCCTTTCAGGCTGATGTCTGCTGAGAGCTTGCCGCTGCCTTGTGGCAGGCCATCTTTGCCCGGTTTGAGAGACAGAAAAGGCTTGGCCTGCACCTCATTCAGCTTGAGTTGCAATTCCGCCGCGCTCAGGCGGCCTTTGGCCAGCTCGGCAATTTTCGCCGTGCCAGAGAATGCTGCCTTGCCCTCTTGGCCGGTGTCGGCTGTCAGATCAAATTTGAGGCCGCCATTCGCCGCTTCGGCCTTGAGCGAGCCATTGTGAAGCACGACCTGCGGCTGCTGTCCAGCTTGTGCGGTCTTCACCGTCAGTTTGCTGATCAGCAGATTGACCTGCATCGTGTTCAGAAAACTGCCCGCATCCTCTTTGGCTGATGTTGCCGCAGGCGGCGCGGCCTTGCCCGCATCTGTCGCCTGCACCCCGTTTGGAACGGTCTTGCCGTCTGCGGTAGGCTTGAGCGTGAGCAATAAGGTTGGCTCGCTGATGCTGATTTCACCGAGATGGATATGATCCGTCAGCAGCGGCCACAGCCCTTTATTGCCCCGCAGACCAGCGACATCCAGATGAATGCCCTGCTTCTCGTCAACATAGGTCACGTTGGCGCAGTCCAAGCCCTGCTGCCAGCCAATGGAACAGCGTGCTGCGGACAGCTTGCCAGGAATGCTTGTATTCAGCCGGGCCAAGACGAAATTTCTCACCCAGTCCGACGAGAGAAGGGCAGGGGACAGCAGCACTGCCCCCAGCAATGCGCCCGTGCCTGCTCCTGCCGCAATCAACAGTTTCTTCGTTTTCACCGCGTTCGCTCCTGTGTCAGAAAAAGAGAACAGTTTTGCTGCCCGGAGCTTGCCGCGAAAGCAGCAGCTTGTCAACTCTGTTTTCTCGCTGGCTGAAAATCTGCGGCAGAAAGCCAAAATACGTTGACCGGCACGGCAGCGTTACCGTAAAATTAATCTTGATAGGAATGATTCTCAAGAAAAAAATGCTGTGCTCGTTTCAATCATGCACACCGTAGAGGAGGCAGATCATGGGCATAATGACAGCAATGGATTTGCAGGCGGCGTTAATAGCGCATCTGCATTGGAAGTCGAAGCTCTCCGATTTCTTTTACGGCTTGGAGGACTTGAAGGCGGAGAACGTGGCGGACCACACCAGCTGCGAGTTCGGCAAATGGCTGTACTCGCGCGGGCTGAAGGAACTGGCTGCGTTCCCAGAAACAGAGATGCTGGAGCAGCTGCATAAAGAGGTACATGAGCGCATCAGGCTGCTGGTTGCCATGTCGGCTGAAACAAGGCATTCCCCGGAAGGACGGCAGGGCTTGGCCCAGTTTCAAGAAAAATGTAACCAGTTAGTTGCCTTGCTGGAAGAGATGGAACAGAAGGCTAAGCAGAGCGTGTGAAACAGCTTGACTCCGCCTATGTGATTGCATATTCTTGCATGAACGATACAACACGAAAGTAACAAAACAGAAACGTCAAGGAGCGGAACCATGAGCAACGCAATGGTAACAATGGATTTGCAGGCAGCGGAAATCGCGCATCTGAACTGGAAATCAAAGCTGACAGACTTCTTCTATGGGCTTGAAACTCTGAACCTTTCCGATGTTCCTGATCACACCCGCTGCGATTTTGGCAAGTGGCTGTACGACAGAGGGTTGAAAGACCTTGCCGGGCTTTCTGAAACCAGCAGGATGGAACAGTTGCACAAAGAGGTGCATGAGGACATCAAAATGCTGGTTGCCATGCCCAAAGAGCAGCGAGAGAGCGATGACGGCAAGGCTCGGCTGACGAAGTTCAAAGATAAATGCGATCAGTTTATCGCAATGCTGGAGCGGATGGAAAGAGAAGTGAGATGACCTTTCACTGTCAGAACTACGACATTGCCGCCAACCGCTGCAAGAGGCTCTCCGGCGAGTGTGTTCCGGCCCGCAAAGGCTGCGTTCTTGAGGGCCGAATGGTGGTCAGCGAGGAGTTGGCCGAGCGCATCCGGCAGATCAACGAGGAAACCGCCCGCCGCAGCCTGAAGGAAAGCGCAGATCAGCAATGAGAAACAAGTCGCTGGGTTTCCAGCGGCTGTATTCTGCCCGTGCCCTCTAAAGCATTTTTTTACTTTGGGGCTGTATGGTGCCTCCGCTGTCTGGGCTTCTTGCCCAGAAAAACGAGCTGATCCCATCTTCGCGCAGCAGCAGAAACAGCCCTGCCAGCCCGACAAGCAGATGTACTGACAAGGCTGCCGCCAGCGGATTGAAATACGCCGCCTTGGCCAAGGACTGCAAGATCGCCCAGATTCCCCAACATGCAAAGGCCATGCCGCAGCTCACCGGCACAGCCAGCGATAAATCCCGACCCCATTTCCGATACACCATCAGCAGGAGCGGCAGGCCCAGCAGGAGAAGCGGCAGACCCAGCAGAATATATGATATCCGCCCGTAGAATTCCGCCCACGCGGCAGCCTGTTCCTCTTTGCTCTGCTTGCCGCGCTTGGCCTCACGATGCAGCTCCACGATGGACATTTCGCTGCTGCGGAGCTTGGGCAGAAAAAAGTCCGACGGCTTTTCTTTAAACGGAAAACTGCGGGCATCAAAAACTTCCGTGGTGAATTGCCCTTTTCCTGCCGCAAACTGCACTTGGCCGTTGTAGAGCATCCACTCCCCATTCTGCCAAACAGCATATTCCGCCGCCACCAAGGCTTGTAGCTGGTACTGTTTATTCCACGAGGTGTGCGAGAAAAAGTTAAACTCGTTTTTGTTGGGATCTGGCCGGGAAAAGGAATAGAAATTGCTGTCGCCCTGATAGTAGTAACGACCGCTTCGGTAGATTCCGAGCGGCATGTGTCCTTTGACCTCCTTATGCCAAATGCGGTTGGTCACAGTCGCTGTCTTCGGCAGGAGAAACTGGGACATCAGCAGCAGAATCAAGGTGGCAGCGATGCCTGCGGCGATGATCGGTGTGACAATCTTGCGCAAGGACACGCCGCCTGCCTTGAGTGCGGTCAGTTCATTGGAATGATTGAGCACACCGAGCGTGACCACCCCGGCCAGCAGAATGCAGACTGGCCCCATCTGCTCGATAACAAAGGGGATGGAAAGGAGAAAGAATTTGGCCACCAAGGCCATCGGCTTTCCTTTCTCAATAAAATTATCTAATTTTTCAAAAAAGTCTATGAGAATATAGATCGCAATGAAGCTCAGAACGAGGGTCAGAATGTTCTTGGCGAACTGACGCAGGATGTAGCGATTGAGGAGGTTCAAGGGGATCGGTGCAGGCTGAAAAACATCGAAAGCAGAAGCAGTCCGCAGACCGCAGCCGCATTTTTGATTGCAATATCACACTGGAGAAATTACCCTTTGCAGGCTGTTCCGTCAAGCATTACCCGGAGAAGACTGTGTCGAAGAAGCCTGTTCCGCTGACTATTGCCCTGCCTGTGGCCGCTACGCCGCCCAGCTTGACTGACAACACCGCTGATCTTGATCGGCTACGGGCTGTCCTGCCACCCGTGCGCATTCCTTTTGCCTGCATGGCGACGCTGGCGGCCAAGTTCCGCGCTGCCGGGTTCAAGGGCTGGGCGATTGTTCATTGTTTGCCAGATCAGCTAGAGCTGCTTGATTTTCTGCCGGAAGAACCAGCACAGCTACTGGGTATTGCCTTAGATATAGGCTCCACCCACCTTGAAGCAAGTTTGATTGATTTGCTCACCGGCACGGTGCTGGCCAAGCAGACCGCCCTCAACCGTCAAGTTGAGTATGGCAGCGACATCCTGACCCGCATTCATTGTGCCGCTAAAGATGAGGGCCTGCGTCAGCTTCAGCAGGCGGCGGTCAGCTCGATCAGCGACCTGATTGCGCAGCTCTGCCACGAGGCTGCTGTGCAGCCGGAGACGATTTACACCGTGACTGCGGCAGGCAACACCACGATGGCCCACCTACTCCTTGGCCTCAGTCCGCATCATCTCTGCCGCGAGCCGTACACGCCGCTCTTCAATGCGTCTGACCCATTCCTTGCGGCGGAGATCGGCCTGAAGCTGCATCCGCAGGCCATGCTTTGGCTGCTGCCGAGCCGGGGCAGCTATTTTGGTGGCGATCTGATTGCCGGTATTCTTGCCACTGGCCTTGATCGAGCCAAGCAAACAGCTCTGCTCATTGATGTCGGCACTAACGCCGAAGTGGTGCTGGGTGGTAAGGATTGGTTGATTGCCTGCGCGGGCGCAGCAGGTCCAGCCTTAGAAGGCGGGGTGGCAAAGATGGGAATGCGGGCTGCACCAGGGGCGATTGAGCAGGTCAGTATTGACCGCGAAGACTGGCAGCTCTGTTGGCGCAGCATCGGCGATATCGCACCAGTAGGTATCTGTGGTTCAGGTCTGATTGACTTAGCCGCAGAACTGTATTTAGCCCGCATCATTGATCTGCGCGGCAAATTCCAGAGAGAAGTTCCCAATCAGAGCGAGGAGCAACGCAACTTTATTAAGAAGCATCTACTTCAGCACAAGGGCGAGACAGTCTTCGTAGTTACAGAAGGAGTAGCAATCAGCCAGACCGATCTTGATGCGATGATGCGCTCCAAGGCCGCCATGTATGCCATCTTAGAAACTTTGTGCGCCCAGGTTGGCCTTGCCTTTAGCGAGCTGGAACGGATTCACGTGGCAGGGGCTTTTGGTAAACACATCAATCCGAGGCAGGCCATCACCTTGGGAATGTTGCCCGACCTGCCGCTTGCGGTCTTTGAACCAGTCGGCAACACTTCCTTAGCCGGAGCAGAACTGCTCCTGCTTGATCATTCACTCTGGGAGCGGGCCAAGGATATCTGCCGCCGGATCACCTACCTTGAGCTGAACGTCAATCAGGATTTCATGATCCGTTTTTCCGGCTCGCGCTTCATTCCGCACACAGACACCAGGTTGTTTCCCTCGGTGCCAAGTTTCCGCTGACCAAACCGCCTTGCATTGTTTCACCACTCTGTGCTACTATGACACGAACTTATCGGGAAGCCGCAGCAATCTGTCGTGATCTGCGGCTTGCCCTGTTGTAACAAAAATGCCGCAGGTGCCTTCTTGAAGCAGATTCGACTGGAGAAGATTGCAGGTGTCGTCAACCGCAGTGACAAAAGCCGCTATTCAGCCCAAGCCCGCCTGAACGCCTTTTATCAGCTCTTCAGCCGCACCGACCAAGTGCTGATTGTCGTTGTCGCTGATCCTGATTCGCTGGCCTGTGCGCTGGCGGTGAAGCGGCTCCTCAGTTACCGGGTGGGCAGCGTCATCATCGGCTATCCGAACGAGATCCGGCGGCTGAACAACATGACAATGGTCGAGCGACTGAAAATCCCGATTGAACGCCTGCACACGCTCCAGATCAACGATTACTCGAAGAAAATCCTGCTCGACTCCCAGCCGACGCACAATCCTTGCTTTGAGAAGATTCAGTTCGACGCAGTGATTGATCATCATCCGCTCACCAACGGCTGGGACACGCAGGTGAAGTACATCGACATCCGCCCAGATTACGGCGCAGTGGCCTCAATGATGGTTGAATATCTGCGGGCTGCCAACATCACGCCGTCCGTTGCCTTAGCCACGGCCCTGTATTACGGCATCAAGGTTGACACCCATAATTTTGAGAAGAAAAACCTTCAGCTTGCCGACGGTGTCTCCTTTCGCTATGTCTTCAATCTCGCTAACCGCAACCTGGTGCGCAAGTTTGAGCTGACTGAACTGCGCCGTTCGGAGCTGAAGTATTTCCGCACCGCTCTGAAAGAGGTCAAAGCCAGCAAAGGCCGCGCCTACGCCCATCTCGGCAAGGTCAGCACACCGGATGTACTGGTGATCATCGCCGACTTTCTCAACCACGTTGACCAGTTTGACTGGGTGCTGGTCTCTGGCTGCTGCGGTGAGAAGCTAGTGGTCATCCTCCGCTGCGACGGCTACCGCAAGCACGCGGGCAAGTTCGCGCAAAAAACCTTTGGTGAATACGGTTCCGCTGGTGGCCACCGCGAAGCAGCACGGGCCGAGCTGCCGTTAAAAAACCTGCCGCCCCGGCGCGAGGGCCAGGACTTCAACACCGCGACCTTGATGAAAATAGCCACGCGCCACCTCTGATCCGCCTCCTGTCTCGCAGAAAAACATCGCCCGTTCCCGGAAGAATTTATATAGGAGTTACGCAGTTGGATTATGAAGTTCAATAATTACAGCAAATTGAATTTCAGCGATACGAATGGCCAGTTGAACAAAATCAACGAGTTACAAACTCAACTGCGTAACTTCTATTGCTTTAGCTATAATACATCAGCATGGTTAAGTCTGCCAGAGCAGACAGCCGAGCATTAATTGACAGCTTCTTGCGGGTTGAATGACGGTGCCGCTGCTGTCCGCCGGTGCTCGATGTAGGCGATCACCCCCACCGCAATCTGTTTGGCTATGGCTTGGAGATACTGGTCATTTTTCAGCAGAGCTGCCTCGTCCTTGTTGCTGATGAAGGAGATTTCCGCCAACGCCGCTGGCATCTGCGCTCCGATCAGGACGTAGAACGGTGCTTTCTTGACTCCCAAGTTCTTGATTTTGTAGGGACGGCGCAGCCCGTCGGCCATGCTTGTTTGAATGAATTCAGCCAATAGCGAGGACTCATCAATCTTGCTATTTTTCATCAGACTGGCGAGAATATCCTGCATCTCGCTCATGCTGCGCGACGAAGTGGCGTTCTCCAATGCCGCAACCCGCATGGCTTCAGGGTTTGCCGCCAGATTGAGGTAATAGGTCTCCACGCCCTTGACCGAGGCTTTGGGATGGGCATTGACGTGGATGGACAGAAAAAGGTCGGCCCCTTTGGTGTTGGCAAGGGCGGTGCGCTCCTCCAGCGGCAGGAAAACATCCTGCTCTCTGGTTAGCAGCACCTCGTATTTTTCCTTTTTCAGCAGCTCGCGAACCCGTTTGGCAACATCAAGCACAATGCGTTTTTCTTCCAAGCCGAAGCCGATCGCGCCGCTGTCTTTGCCGCCGTGGCCAGGGTCTATCATAATCCGTCGAATGCCCAAGCCGAGCTGCTGAGCTAAAGTCAGGCCGTGCAGCTCCGCCGCAGGCTTGATCTTAATTTGCTCCTTCACGGCGGCCGCCCGCTCCTTTTTCTCCTGCTCGGTCAGCTGCTTGGGGCTGGCCTCGGTTGCGGATTTTTCTGCCGCCGCATCTACTTTGTGCAGGTCAACCACCACCCGAAACGGGTCGTTGAGGCTGAAGATCTTGCAGTCAGCATCTTCGGCCAGCTCCAGCGACACCCGCACTGTCTCATCATCGGCCTGTTCAGCGCGGATATTTTTGATCAGCCCTTTGTCCACGGCAATCGGGGTGCGGAGTTCCGTCGGGACATGACTCTGCTTGAATTCCAGTCTCAGCTTCCTGTTGCCCGCATCCGGCAGCTCGGCCTTATACACCGCCGGGCTGGATGCGCTGACCGCCACCCGGCTGTAGCTGTCCGACGACCAGTGCTGAATAGGCAGCAGCTCGGCAAGGGTCGCTTTCTCTGGCACCTTTTCCTTCTCTTGAGGCGGCGTGACGGAAGGAATTACCGCCGCAGTCGGCTTCACCGACTCTGTGGGCTTGATTACCGCTGGTTTATCAGGCTCTACTGAGGCAATTTTCAGTTTGGAAACAACGATCTTACTCTGCGCGGCCTGCGGTTCCAACGTTTTGAATAGCGGTGCTGCAACAACAGCAGCGACCGCCTTGGGTGGCTCTGGTTGAACAACCGGCAAAGCAGCAGGCTTGGCTTCTGCTTGAGCAGCCGCTTTGGGTGCAGATGTCGCAGGCTTTGCTGCGTCCTTTTTCTCTTCCTCCGAGCCGAAGAGTGAGAAGCTAAATTCAGGAAAACCAATCTTCCCCAGCAACGAACTTGCGCCTGCCTCTTCTTTTTTCTTGTTCACCACAGGTGCAGCGGCTTTCGGCGGGACAGGTTTGGCCGCTTCGGCAGGCAATGGCAGAACAAGCTTTTGCTTCGCTACTTCCGCCGCAAGCTGAGGCGCGGAACCAGCAGCTTGCTCTTTTTCGTGCGAAGAAGAAGCGGCAGGCTGTGCCGGAGGAACAAAAGGTTTGAACAAAGGTGGAGCTGCGGGTTTGAATACAGCTTGTTCTGGCTCTTTCATGGGCTGCGGCAGAATGACCGGCTTCTTTTCCACTGGAGGGGCAGACACGAACAACGGCGGTACAGGTTTGGGCGTGAGAACAGGCCCTGTCTTTTTGCCTTCCTTGCGGACGGCTAACGATTCGGCGATGACAGTGAGCTGCCGCAGCTGCTCCTCTGCCTGCGCCTTCCGGCTGCTGAAGGGATAGCCCTGCACCAGCTTATAATAGGTTTTGGCTGCGCCGCGCAAATTGCCGTTGGTCTGCTCAATCTGGGCCAAAGCAAAGAGCGATTCCGCTGCCTCGCTGCTCTGCGGAAACAGGGAAATCACGTTGCTGAACAGGGCGGTCGCCTGATCTAAGTCAGCGGGCTGATGAAACCGCTGGTGCATGGCTTGGCGCATCCGGGCGGTGAGATGCAGACAGGCGGGCGCAGTGTGGCTTTGTGGTGCCTGCCGGTAAATCCGCTCCAGTTCCTGAATATCCTTCAGCCAATCCTCGCGCTGCCCGCCTGCGGACGGGTTGCGCAGCAGCCGGTGGCATTGATCGGCGGCTTTCTGATATTCAGCCTCGCCTGTGCTTTGATTCGCAGCAGCAGCCGTTTTTTCCACTGCTGAAGGAGCAGCGGAAGCCTCGGCGGTCAGCAAAAAGGCGAGCAGCAGGCAAAGGCAGGCCCCGAAATACAGAAGAACAGAGTGCGGCAGGCGGGCAGGGGACATGCGTCGTGGCGGCGGAAGTTGTACTTGCGGAAGAGAAGAAAATCAATTCGTGCAATTATACTCCATCGCCTTGCGGGCGCAAAGGAATTGTCAGCCCAGCAGCAGCCCGCTGGCAAACTGAATAATCGGCGTGATCACTTTGCTGATTACGCCAAGGTAGGATAGGGCCAGCAGCAGGACAAAGCCGTACGGTTCCATCTGGGCATAACTGCGGGCTGCATCCGGCGGAAGGATGCCCATCAGCACCTTGGATCCGTCCAAGGGCGGAACCGGCAGACAGTTGAACACTGCCAGCATGACATTGATCCACACGGAAGCGGCGAGCATGTTGACCGCAGGCGAAAGCAGGCTGATCAGGAATTCTGAAGACACCGGCGACATAACCAGCAGCTTGACCAGCACTGCGCTGGCCACAGCGATGACCACGTTCGCACCAGGCCCGGCCAAGGCCACCAGCAGCATTCCTTTGGCCGGATGCTTGAAATAGCGGGGATTGACCGGCACCGGCTTAGCCCAGCCGATGCGGGCGAGAAAGAACAGGATTGTTCCCAGCGGATCAAGGTGTTTGAGCGGGTTCATGGTCAGCCGCCCTTCGTTCTTGGCGGTGGGGTCGCCCAGCTTCCAAGCGGCATAGCCGTGGGCCAGCTCGTGCATGGTCAAAGCAAAAAGAAACGGCGGAGCCAGAATGAGAAAGGTCAGGATGGACTGGGTTATGTTCATCAGGCAGATTGGGCGATGGAGGCGGTTTGCGTGAATCTTGATGATTCACTGCATATCGCATAAGTATCGCATTCAGGCGGCGTTGTCAATGCTGCTGCCTTTCTCTCCACATCGCTGCTTCCTCAGAACCAGATGTTCTTCACCGAATGAAACATGGTGTACACGCCGAGCATAATGATCAGCACTGCGCTGGCAATGCCCAAATTCCGCGCAAGGTTCATGTTCTCGCTGATCTTGCCGGTCAGATGGCGGCTTTGGGACAGCAGCACGCCAATGGTGATCATCACGCCGCCAAGGCCAAGGCTAAAGAAAATGGTCACGCTCAAGCCTTGAGCAATTTTACCGGCGGCGATGGCGGCCAGCAGAGTAGCGATAGCCGCCGGGCAGGGGATAATGCCGCCGGACAGGCCAAGCAGCAGTAGCTCCAGTTTGCTGCTGGTTTTGACTTTAGCAGCTACCGGAGTGCCGTGGTCATGATGCTCGTGCGGGTGAGGGTGCTCATGACTGGCATCATGCGCATGAGGATGGGCGTGTGGATGAGGATGCTCGTGACTGTTACTGTCGTGCGGATGATGGTGATGGCCGCCAAAAAGGTGAAAATGGCCGTGGTCTGCGCCAGCCAGACGCTGCCGCAGCATCCAGATGCCGCCGAGCAAAATTAGTCCGGCGGAGACCAAACCCAGCCAGTTATGCAGCACTGCATCCGAGTATTTTTGCGACAGGAGCATGGCGGCAAGGCCGAGCAGGATGACGCTGAACGTGTGGGTGATAGTGACGATGGCACCGAGCAGCACGCCGTCCCAAGCCCGGCCTCTGGTGCCGACCATGTAGGCCGCGATCAGGGTTTTGCCGTGGCCGGGTTCAAACGCGTGCAGGGCACCAAGAAAAATGGCTGTGGAATACAGGGCAAACAGGCTGGTCATGAAGAATCCTCCGTTCTTTATTTTTCTCAAGTTAACGCGGACTGCGCTTCATGACTTTAAACACATTGCCGCCGCCCCGCGCAATGGGTTTTCCACCTCATTTTTATAGGGTGAATACCCCAGAAGCTGGGCACAAGGAAGAGACGGTCGCTGGTTTTGCCAAGGACAGATAGAGGAAAACGCTGCGGGATCTTTTGTGCATAGGTGCTGACCGCTGCTGGCAGCAGATGTTACGTGTTCGCATTGAATTCTTTTTATCATGCCTGTCAAAAAAAGAAAGAAGCTGAGAAGAGTTTTGTTTTTACCCTTGCCAAAAAAGGTGATTTCAACTACACAGCAGCAGGAACGCAACGAAGCACAGCAACAGAGCCGTCCGCAGGCGGCAGGAGCAAGGTATGGCCATCACCCTCAGACAGTTTGAAATTTTCATCGCAGTGGCGGAGACCACCCAGGTGACCAAGGCCAGCAAGATGATGTTTCTGACCCAATCAGCGGTCAGCATGGCCTTGGCTGAACTGGAGAGCCAGCTCGGTGGGCCGCTGTTTGACCGGCATGGCCGCAGTCTGCTGCTCAACGACCGGGGCCGCTACCTGCTGCCTTTGGCGAAGAAAATCACCTTTCAGATTAAAAATATCGAATCCCTGCTCACCGAAAACAAGAATTCGGTGGCTGGCTCGCTGGAGATTATCGCCAGCTCTTCCATCGGCAACTACGTCCTGCCCTATCCGGTTGGCCTGTTCATGCGGATGCACCCGGATGTGCGCATCAACATGCTGGTCGCCAACACCCGACAGGCGGAACGGCTGGTGGCGCAGGGCGTGATGGACTTGGGCTTTGTCGAAGGGGAGGTGACAGACGAGGCGGTACAGCGCACGCCATGGTTTGTCGATGAGCTGCGGGTTATTGTCGGCGCGTCGCATCCCTTGGCGGATCAGGAAGTGTTTCGCATTCCTGATGATTTAGAGAAAACGGCCTGGGTACTGCGCGAGGAAGGCTCTGGCACCGTGGAGATTTTTAAAAGCAGGCTGGGTAATCACTCTGCTCTGCTCAATGTCGTCACCCGGATGGGCCACACTGAGGCGATCAAAAAGGCGGTCGAGGCGGGCGTGGGCGCATCCTGCCTCTCCGAGCTGACCATTTGCCGCGAAACCGAGCACGGCTGGCTGAAAAGTTTGGCCATCGAGGGCATCAGCACCAGGCGGCAGCTTTCGATTATTCAGCACCGCGACAAGCAGAACACCCGCCTGATGGACGAATTTCTCCGCTTCTGCGGCATCATGACTGAATGCGGCCTGAGCCGGGAATACCTCTCCTCGCCACACAGGCTGGACGAATTGCTCCGGCAGGCGGCAGGCGCAGCGGCAGGCGGCTCCAGCCTGTAAATCAAAGAGCGGCGGCGATAGCCCGGCGCAGTTCTTTCAGGCTGAACGGTTTGGCCACTGCCGCCCGAAAGCCGTACGTTTTATATTCGGCCAAGACCGGATCATTGGAATAGCCGCTGGCAACGATCAGGCGGGCATCCGGGTCTTCTTCCAAAAGCCTTTTGGCCGCCTCCTGACCGCCCATACCGCCGGGGATGGTCAAGTCCATAATCACCAGATCCGCCGGGCGGCCTTCCTCACGCAGTCGATGGTAGGCGCAGATAGCCTCTTCGCCGTCAGCGACCAGCACGGCCTCATGGCCAAGAGCACGGAGCTGGGCCTTGGCCAGATCGCGCAGCATCTGATCATCATCCATCACCATAATCCGGGCCGTTTTTTTCTCGGCAGCCTCTTCTTTGGCCGACTGCGCCGCCACCACCTCAGCTACCTGCGCCACAGGCAGCCAGATGGAAAATACTGTGCCTTCACCCGGTGCTGACTGCACCGCAATCCAGCCGTCGTGCTTGATGATCACCGAATGGCAAATCGCCAGTCCAAGCCCGCTGCCCTCCGGCTTGGTGCTGAAGAAGGGGTCAAAGATTTGATCTATGATCTCCGCAGCGATGCCACTGCCAGAATCTTTGATGGAGATACGGACAAAGCGTCCTTGGCGCATTTCCGGCGGCAGGGCTGTTTCCGTCACGCCCTCGGCATTGGCGCAAATAATCTGGATTTTGCCGCCCTCTGGCATGGCCTGTTTGGCGTTAAGGACAATGTTCTGAATCACTTGACTGATCTGGCCGCTGTCAGCATTGATCAATGCCAAGTCTTCGGGGAAAACATAGTCGCAGGAAACCGACGAGCCGAGGAGAATGAAATCTGCTGATTCCCGCACCAGTTCGACAAGATCGGTCGTTTCTTTGATCGGCTCCCCGCCTTTGGCAAAGGTCAGAAGCTGGCGGGTCAGTTTGGCGGCGCGGCCTGCCGCTTTCTGGGCATCGGCGAGGAGAGCGGCGGCCTGCTCGCCGTCAGTCTTCATAACAACTCCGGCCAGCTCGACATTGCCCAGAATGGCGGTGAGGATGTTGTTAAAGTCGTGGGCGATACCTGCGGCAAGCAGACCCACGGATTCCAGCTTTCTGATTTTCAGCATTTCTTCGATCATTTTCCGCTCGTTGGTCACGTCGCGGAAAACAATCACCGTGCCGACGATCCGGCCTTCCCGGTCGCGGATCGGGGCGCAGCTATCGGCGATGCTCAGGCGGCTGCCATCCTTGCGGATCAGGGCAGTGTGGCTGTCAAGACTGACCAGCCTGCCTTGATCCAACACCTTCCGCACCGGATCGGCGCAGGCTGCTCCGGTTTTTTCATTAACAATTTTAAATACCTCGACAGAAGGACAGCCTGCGGCTTCCGCCAGCGTCCAGCCGGTGAGCTGTTCAGCCACTTCGTTGAAATAGCTGACTCTACCGCTGATGTCGGTGGCGATCACCCCGTCACCGATGGAATGCAGGGTAACGCTCAGCCGTTCGCGTTCCTCAGCCGCAGCCCGTTCCGCCCGCTTCAACTCACTGATGTTCCGGCAGATGCCAATCAGGCCAAGCAGCTCGCCGTCCGGGCCGATATACGGGCTTTTAAGCACATCAAACACAGTGCTGCTACCGTCCTGGCCGGTCAGGGTCTCCTCATTGCGCGAGGCAGTGCGATCGGCAAGCATGGCGGCATCATGACTGCGGAAGGAGGCAGCCATGTCCGGCGGCAGCACGGCCTCGTCTGTCCGGTCGAGGATATCCTGTTCGCTCCGGCCCGCGAACTGGGCAAAGGCGCGGTTGCAGCCTAAATAGCGGTTGTCCAGATTTTTGAAATAAATCGGATCTGGGATCGAATCAAGCAGGGCCGCCAGAAGAATGTTCTGCCGCCGGAGTTTTTTTTGCGTGCAACGTAGCTTGAGATGCGTGCTGAGTCGGGCCAGCACCTCATCCTGCTGAAAGGGCTTGATGATGTAATCCACTCCGCCTGCGGCAAACCCTTCGATTTTATCTTCAACCCTACTGAGAGCGGTCATAAAAATGACCGGCGTTTCAGCCAGCTCCGGTCGTGCTTTGATTCGGCGGCAGGTTTCAAAGCCGTCCATCTCCGGCATCAGCACGTCGAGGAGGATGATGTCTGGCGTGAAATGATCCAAGGCCTCCAAAGCCTGCGCTCCGCTCTGAAGAAGACGCAGCTCGAACCGCCGATCTTGCAGAAAAGAGAGAAGAATTTTCAGGCTGGCAGGCTGGTCATCCACAATCAGGATGAGATCGTTTGTACTGTCGCTCATTTACTCGGCGCGGGTTTTGGAATGATCAGCCAGACTGACGATCTGGTTTAACTGAAAATTGTCAGCCAATTCCTCGATTTTAGCCGCGAAGGGTCGCCAGCGTCCGCCCTCAGCTTCGGCTATCCGCGCAATTTTGCGCTGTAGCCCAGCGATGTCGCCAGTGCGGGCAAATGAAGCCAGCTCGCCCACCTCTTCCGCAGGCGGCCAAGCTCCGTCAGGGATGACAGACGGCGACACTTCTAATCTGCTGTTAGGGATGGCGAGCTGGGCGGCAATCACTGCCAGCAAATCTGGAGCGGAAAACGGACGGATAACGCAGGCGGCGAACTGTTCTGTCCGTCCGCTACGCTCCGCATCCTCCGGCGCAGCGACCGCGATCACAGGGATATTATGCAGCTCAGGATGCTCCCGTAGCTGCTCCGTCAGCGGCAGGCCGTCCATCTCCGGCAGGCGGAAATCGAGCAGCACCACGTCGGGCCGGAGCTGAAGGCAGGTCTCAATTAGCTGCCGCCGATCGGCCAATTCGTGTGTCTGAAAACCTGCATTCTCAAGGATGTTGCGCAGCACCGCCCGATGCGCAGGCCGGTTGTCAACAAGCAGGATTTTTTTGCCGCCGCAGAGTTCCGCCGACAACGGGGCGGGGCCGCTGTTCTGCGTCCGCGCCTCGATGCTGAAGAAAAAGCGGCTGCCCGGCCCTTCGCCAGCCGGAGGATGCGCCTGCACCGGACTGAGCACGTGCAGCTCGCCGCCCATCAGCCGCACCAGCGTGCGGCTGATCGCCAAGCCAAGACCGGAACTGTCCGAATGCTGAAGCCGCCCGCTGATCTGCCGGAACGGCTCAAAAATTTTCTGCTGAATATCTGGGGCTACGCCTATACCGCTGTCTTCAACGCTGACCGTCAGCAGCACTCGGTCGCCATCCTTCGGTTCAACCTGCACCCTAAGGGTGCAACGGCCTTGCCGGGTGAATTTGACCGCATTGGAGAGCAGATTGAGGAGAATCTGCCGCAGACGCAGCTCGTCAGCCTCGATCACCGCAGGCAGAGCGGCATCAGGTTCATAGATCAGCTCTAGCTGCTTGAGCTGCGCCCGGCCCCGGGTGATTTCGACGATGCCGTCCAAGAACGGGGGAAGCCGGAATTCCCGCACCGTCAGCTCCATCTTGCCCGCCTCAATTCTTGAAAGATCAAGAATATCGTTGATCAGCATCAGCAGATGCTCGCCGGACTTATGAATAGTGCGGATGCTGTTGAGCTGCTTGGGAGTCAGCGAGCTGTCGGCGGACAGAATTTGCGTGTAGCCGAGCACGGCGTTGAGCGGCGTGCGCAGCTCATGGCTCATGCTGGCGAGAAAGACCGATTTGGCATGATTAGCCGATTCGGCCAGTTCCTTGGCGGTGCGAAGCTGCTCTTCCGCCAGCTTGCGGGCGTTGATGTCGAGCAGAATGCCTGCGGCCCGCAGCGGCCTGCCGTGGCTGTCCCGCTGAAAAACCCGGCCAGCGAGCAGACCCCATATCCATTGGCCAGACTTATGCCGGAGACAGTGTTCTGCGGTGAAAAGTGGGCTGCGGCCTTCAAGATGGTCATTCAGCAGCCGCATGACCTCATCCTTATCGGCGGGTCGGAGGGCATTCTCCCAAGTCGAGACATGGGGGGCAATTTCATCCAGCCGGAAACCGAGGATTTCCGCCCAGCGTTCATTGAAGACCACCTCGCCGCTTGTGATGTTCCAGTCCCATGTGCCAAGACTTGCGCCTCTGATTGCCAGCTCCAACCGCTCATTGCTTTCTAACAAAGCCTCCTCGGCCCTCCTGCGGTCAGTTATATCATGAATAATTGAGTAGAGCAATGTCCGCTCACCGTTTTGCAGAGGACTGGAATAGACCTCCACGTCGCGCAGCTCGCCAGAGGCCAGCCGGTGCCGGAACTGGAAATGAAGCTGCTGCTGTGAGACGGCGCGGGCCATAGCCGCCTTCACTTCGGTGGTCGGCAGCTGGTTGATGTCTGTGACCCGCATCGAGAGCAGTTCAGGCAGGCTGTAGCCGTAATAGCGGCAGGCGGCCTCATTAGCCTCCTCAATCCGCCCGTCCGCCGAATCAATCAGCAGTTTGACCGCTGTGTTGGTCTCAAAGGTCTGGCGGTAGCGGTGCTCGCTCTCCCGCAGCAGCTCCTCTTGCAGCTTGAGGGCAGTAATGTCGTGCGCGCTCATGACGATGCCGCTGATTTCACCGCTGTCCGCAGTGTAGGGATAATACGAAACATTCAGGTGCCGTCGGCCTGCGGGCGGAAAATCAAACCAGCCCTGATAGTGAATTTCCTCGCCCGCCAAGCAACGTTCCAGCTTATCCTGCATCGCCTGGAGTTCGTAATCTTGGCCGTGTAGCTCGGCCACGGCACTGCCAATGATCTTCTGGCGCGGCTTGCGAAAGGCTTTCACGTAAGCGGTATTGACCGCCTGATAGACCAGTGTGCGGTCAACAAAGGCCATCAGGTCATCGGCGGCGGAAATAATCTGCTCATAGCGGCGGAGCAGCTCGCTGGTCTGCTTGCGTTCGGTAATATCTTCTTTGGTGGCGACAAACTTGCTGATTGTCGAGCCAGACCAGATTGGCGAAATGGTCATCGCCTCCCAAAACAGAGAGCCGTCTTTGGCCCGATTCAGCAGTTCGCCTTTCCACACTTTACCCTGCGAGACCGTCTGCCAGAGATCACTGTACACCGCAGGCGAAGTCTGGCCGGACTGAAAAATGCTGGATGCCCGCCCAGTCAGCTCATCCGCCGTGTAGCCGGTCATTCGTTCCGCCGCCGCGTTGACATAGCCGATCCGGCCTTTGGTGTCGGTGATCACCACCGCCGACGGACTCTGCTCCACCGCCGCCGAAAGCAACTGCACCTGCCGGTCGTGCTGACGGATCAATCCAGCCATCTGGTTGAATGCGCGGGCCAGCGTGGAAAAATCAGCGGTCTTGCAGTTCTCCTCCAGCGGCTGCCAGTCCTCGCTATCCAGTGCGGTGATGCGAGCAAGCAGCGCGGCAATGGGATCAGAAACGGCGTAGCGGACAAAAAGATTGGCGATTGGGATGAACAGAACGAAGGCGAAAATGAATACCCCCAGCATGGCAAGGCCGAGCAGACTGCTATCACGGCTTGCATCGCCCCGTTCTGCGCCGAGCAAAACAGCAGCGTGCCCTCCTTCCGCCAGCGGCAGCCGTGCGCCATAAATGGTCATGCCACCATGATCGTGGGCAATCCGGCTGCCCTGCCACGCGCCCGCCGCGCTGTTCAACAGCGGCAGCGATTCCGGCAAAGTGCCAGAACAAGGCGGTCTGCCGTCGGTGGTCAGGGTTTTATCCGGCAGAAGCACGTGAATATGTAGCCCGCTTTGCAGCGCGGCGGCGTTGATCAGCTCTTGGCTGATTTTTGCCGTAGGCAGGGGCTGCTCCGGCATCTGAAGGGATTGCTCCAGTATAAAAAAACCGCGTTGGATTTGCTGGCGGGCCACCTCTTCCTCCTGCCGTCCAGCGAATAAGACAAAAATGCCGTAGAGCAGGAACAGCACGGCGGCCATCACGCAGGCTCCGAAAAAAACGATCTGGTCACGCAGTTTCAAATAACTGCACGGATCTGAAAGCAGGTTGGGCATTCTTTGTGGCTGTTTTAGGATGCGATCGAGTATAATTTTTTGAATTATACTCGATCGTGCTTCGTAAAGTCAAATTTTTTGAATTAGAATAGAGGGCGGCTGTTTTATGTTATGAAATCCATTGCTAATCAGGTAGTTCTGTGGCAGTATGCAGTATGTCGCCGCCGCAAATGGCGGCAGTCCTTGTGGAGAAATTTTGCCATGCCCGTCTGCTCAAACCGCCTTGCTTTCGTTCGGCCCTGTTTTGCCGTGTTCTATCTTTTTTTCTTCTGCCTTTCCGGTTCCAGCCACGCGGAAGAGGAAACTCGTCTGCTACGCAATCCAGCGGTCAGCAAGAACCAAATTGCCTTTGTGTATGCCAATGATATCTGGACAGTTGGCCTCAGCGGCGGCCCTGCCCGTCGGCTTACCACGTTTCAGGGGGCTGAGACGCAGCCGCATTTTTCCCCGGACGGCAGCCAGCTCGCTTTCTCCGGCGAATATGACGGCAATGTGGATGTGTATGTGGTTGCCACTCAAGGCGGCGAGCCGAAACGGCTGACGTGGCATCCGATGGCGGACATTGTGCGCGGCTGGAGCAATGACGGCAAATATATCCTGTTCACCTCAGGCAGAGACAGCGTACCCCGTGATTTCCCAAAATTTTTGCGGGTGAGCGTGGAGGGTGGTCTACCGGAGCCGTTGCCCATTCCCAGAGCGGTGAAAGGCATGTATGCCCCTGATGGCAACCATTTTGTTTATCAGGAAATTTCCCCATGGGAAGCAGAATGGCGTAATTACCGGGGCGGGCAGAACAATCCGCTCCGTATCATTGATTTGACAAGTCTGGCGACGGAGAAGCTCCCGTGGGATGGCGCGAACGACAACACACCGGTTTGGCTGGATAACAGCATTTATTTTCTCTCCGACCGGGATGGCACCATGAACATCTGGTCGTACAGCGTGGATGAAAAAAAGCTCCGGCAGCGCACCTCGTTCAAAGAATTTGACTGCAAGCAGTTGGAAGCGGGCGGCGGCAAGCTGATTTTTGAAAATGGCGGCTGGTTGCATTTGTTTGATCCGGCGACGGACAAACCGGAAAAGCTGGCCATCAGCGTGCAGGGGGATTTTCCCTTAGCCCGTCCGCATTGGAAATATTTTATAGGCCAGATTAATAATTGGGGCATTTCGCCAACTGGTCAGCGGGCAGTCTTTGAAGCACGGGGCGATATTTTTACTGTTCCGGCCAAAAAAGGCGATGTCCGCAATTTGACCGCCAGTTCGGGCGTTGCCGACCGCAGCCCAGCTTGGTCGCCGGACGGCAAGCAGATTAGCTGGTTTTCGGATGAGAGCGGCGAGTATCAACTTGTTATCGCGGATCAATACGGCAAAAACAAAAAGACGATCAAGCTGGACAAGCCAACCTTTTTTTACACTCCCGCTTGGTCGCCGGATTCCCAGCAGATCAGCTTTAGCGACGCA
Organism: Desulfobulbaceae bacterium UBA5173; assembly: GCA_002413355.1. Taxonomy (GTDB): domain Bacteria; phylum Desulfobacterota; class Desulfobulbia; order Desulfobulbales; family Desulfobulbaceae; genus Electronema. The sequence continues at coordinate 25,872 of DHWV01000076.1, forward strand.
GCCCGCAACCTTTGGCTCCTTGATTGTAAAACTGAAAAAGTTCGCCTGATTGATAACGAGGGGTTCACCCATCCCGAACGGGTTATTGCCCCGGTTTGGTCGCCAGACTCCAAGTGGATTGCCTATGTCAAACGGCTGAAAAATCAGTATAAGGCGATCTTTCTCTATTCGCTGGAGCAGAACAAGTCCTTTCAGTTCACTGACGGTCTTTCAGACTGCGTGTCTCCGGCTTGGAACGCTGACGGCAAATATCTTTATTTTCTCGCCAGCACGAATTTTGGCCTGAATGTCGGCTGGTCGGATATGAGTTCACGAGATCGGTCAGTGAGCCGGGTAATTTATTTGGTAGTGCTGGCCAAAAGTGAGCCGTCGCCGCTGCGACCAGAAAGCGACGAAGAGGGAAAACCGGATAAGCCGGATGACAGCAGTGACAAAAAGAGTACGGAGAAAAAGTCGGGCAAAGATGCTCAGGTGAAGAATCCGGCGGCAAAAAAAACGCAAAGAAGTGACAACGAAAAAAAAGGGGCGGGGGAAACAAGGAAGAAAAAAAAGGCCCCTGTCAAAATTACGATTGATTTTGACGGAATCAGCCAGCGAATTATTGCCCTTGATCTGCCTGAGGGAGAGTACAGCCAGCTTGCCGCAGGAAATGAAGGCAATATCTTTTATCTGGAACAGACCCAGGGAGAAAAAAAATGGTTTGAGCAGCAGCTTCACCGTTTTTCCCTGAAAGAGCGGAAAGATGAGGTGCTGCTGAAAGATATTTCTGGCTATGTTCTCTCCGCAGACAGAGAAAAACTCCTTTTTGCGAAAGGGTTCGGCAGTGATTGGACAATAGCGGATGCAAGCGGCCCGCCAGAATTGAGCGGAGAGGTGCTCAAAGTCGCTGAGATGAAGGCGCATGTTGATCCCAAGCAGGAATGGCGGCAGATTTTTCGGGAAGCATGGCGGTTCGAGCGAGACTTCTTTTATGTGCGCAATATTCATGGCCTTGACTTGGATTGGGCATGGAAAACCTATTCGCCTTGGCTGGAGCATGTCCGCCACCGCGCTGATCTGACCTATATCCTCGACATGCTCGGCGGCGAAACCTCGGTCGGGCACTCCTTCACTGGCGGCGGCGATCTGCCTTGGGCAGGCTATACGCCGACAGGTTTACTCGGCGCAGACTTCAGCATCGAGCAAGGCCGCTGCCGTTTGAAAAAAATCTACACAGGCGAGAACTGGAACCCGCATCTGCGCGCCCCTTTGAGCGAGCCGGGCATTGATGTCAAGGAGGGAGATTTTTTACTGGCCGTAAACGGCGTGGAATTAACCGGCTCAATGAACCCGTACAGCTTGTTTGAGGAGACAGCGAACAAACAGACCGTGCTGACTGTGAACGGCAAACCGGCAATGGCGGGCAGCCGCGAAGTAACGGTCGTACCAACTTCATTTGACTTTGCTTTGCGGATTAAAAGCTGGGTTGATGCCAACCGAAAAAAGGTGGATGAGCTGTCTGGCGGCAAACTGGCCTATGTCTGGCTGCCCAACACCGGCTTTGGTGGCTATAACTTTTTCAACCGCTATTATTTTGCCCAGCAAGACAAAAAAGGCGCGGTGATTGACGAGCGATTCAACAGTGGCGGTATGGCACCAGATTACATCATTGACCTGCTGGGCCGCGAGCTGCTGGGCTTTTTCAACAACGCTGTCGGCGAGCACCAGCCCTTCACGTTGCCGAACGCGGGCATCTGGGGGCCAAAGGTGATGATCATCAACGATGCCGCCGGATCCGGTGGAGACCTGCTGCCCTACATGTTCCGTCAGAAAAAAATCGGGCCGCTGATCGGCACCCGCACATGGGGCGGCTTAGTCGGCATCTGGGATGTGCCGTCCCTGATAGATGGCGGCTATCTCACTGTGCCGCGCGGCGGTTTTTACAACCTGCACGGCGAATGGGATGTGGAGAACAAGGGCATTGAGCCGGATATTATAGTAGAACAGGAACCTGCGGCGGTCAGCAAGGGGCATGATCCACAGCTCGAAAAGGCGGTGGAGGTCGCACTTGACCTGCTCAAAACACAGGAAGTGAAAATTCTGCCGCAGCCGCCTGATCCGGTGCGGGTGAGAAGGGCTGCCGTGCCTGCTGGCCAGTGAATTTGGCGGCATGGGCATGAGCTTTGCTTGCCGAAACAGCGCGGGCCTGCTACATTCAGGGCAGGAAGCAGGGACATGCGGAGCCTGCGCGAATGAATCGAGACCAGCCCGATGCGGCGACTTGTAATGACTGAACGCTCCTCCCGCCGCCTGACTTGGCTGATCCTTGGCTTGGTCTTGGCGGCGCGGCTGCTGATCAGCGGCTATTTTCTCCTCAGCCCGGACGAGACAAACTACTGGCAGTGGAGCCGTTATCTGGATCTCGGCTATCATGACCACCCGCCGATGATCGCGTGGATGATCTGGCTGTCCGCCTCCTGCTTCGGTCAGACCGAGTTTGCCGTCCGCCTGCCGACTGTCCTTGGCATCACGCTCGCCTCAATCTATCTCTGTCTGCTCGCCGCCCGCTGGTTCTCGTGGCGTACTGCCCTGCACACCGCCGCAGTCAGCCAGTCGCTCCTCCTTCTCAATGGCGCAGCCCTGATCGCCACGCCGGACGGACTTCTTCTGCCCTGCTGGGCTGGGGCCTGCTTTCATGCCGCCTTGGCCGCAGAGGAGGACAGGACACGGCACTGGCTGCTGACCGGGCTGTGGTTCGGCCTTGGACTGCTGTCGAAATACACCATGCTGCTTTTTCTGCCCTCGCTTTTCTGCGCTCTGATGGGCAGCGGCGCATGGCGCAGGCGGCTGCTGACATGGAAGCCGTGGCTGGGCCTGCTGCTTGGCCTGTCCCTCTTCACTCCGGTGATCCTCTGGAATGCCCGCCATAGCTGGACGACCTTCCGGCATGTCCTTTATCAAGGCGGGGCCAATGCCGCCGCCCTCCTCACCTTCGAGCATCTGCCGGAGTTCTTCGGTAGCCAGCTTGGGCTGCTCTCGCCAGTGCTCTTCCTGTTCATAATTGCCGCGTGGCTGTCCGGCTGGCGCAGCGGCGAGCGAGGCCGTTTCCTGCTCTGGTTGTCTCTGCCCGGCTTCGCCCTTTTCGCCCTGCTCTCGCTGCATGTGCGCATCTACGGCAACTGGCCTGCCCCGGCCTATCTCGCCGCCTTGCCGCTGGCCGCCGCCCTGTATGCAGACCGCCGCTGGTGGAGTATCGGCCTTACGCTGTCTGCCCTGACCTCAGCCGCTTTGCTGGCCCACCTGCTGCATCCCGTGCTGCCGGTGCCAGCTCAGTGGGACAGAATTGCGCATGAGACCGTCGGCTGGGACGAGCTGGGACGGACTGTCGAGCAGGCCCGTCGGGCGATGGAGCGTCCAGAGCAGACCTTTGTCTTCGGCCTGCGCTACCAGTCCGCCAGCGAGCTGGCCTTTTATATGCCGGGACAGCCACGCACAGTGTCCATCAACCGCTGGTCGCGGCCTAATGTTTATGATTTTTGGTTTGAGGAGCGGACGCTGCGCGGCATGGACGCAGTCGGCGTGCATGAATACAAAGGCATGGACGCAGTGCTGCAAGAAGCCTTTGAACGGGTGGAACCGGAGCAGGAAATAGTCATCCACCGCACTTCGCCGTGGTTCGGCAGCGAGGTAGTGCAGACGCTGTACGTGGTTAGGTGCTACGGGTTTAAAGGCGGCCTGCGCTGGCAGCCCGCAGAGGCAGGAGACATCAGGGCGGTTGGCGGTGACAGCTAACAATCAGCGGTCACTCTTTTTTCACTGAAGCGACACAGGGCGATGCGCACATCCTTTTACATCAAGACCTTCGGCTGCCAGATGAACGAGCGCGACTCGGAAATCATGGCCCAGCTTCTTATTCAGCACGGCTATGCCGCTATGGCGGCGGAAGAGGCTGATCTCATCATCCTCAACACTTGCTCGATTCGGGCCAAGGCGGAGCAGAAATTCTTCAGCCTGCTCGGCTCATTGCGACAGGAGAAGCGGCGGCGGCCTGGTCTGCGCATCGTGGCCGCAGGCTGCGTGGCTCAACAGGAAGGCGAACATATCTTTGAGCGGATGCCGCACGTGGATGTCGTCATCGGCACGCAGCAATTCTGGCGGCTGCCGGAATTGCTCCAGCGTCTGGAGCGGGGAGAGAGCAAACGCGAGATCGCCTGTGGCTTGGACAAGGCGTTCGTTATCCCGCCCTTCCAAAAACTGCTGCATGACGCGCCACCTCAGCCGTCTGAGTTCCGCAAATTCGTCACCATCATGCAGGGCTGCGACAACTATTGCGCCTACTGTGTGGTGCCTTCCACACGTGGCCGGGAGATCAGCCGCCCGGTGGCGGATATTCTCGAAGAAGTGCAATTGCTCGTCAGCCGTGGGGTGAAGGAAATCACCCTGCTTGGCCAGAACGTCAATTCCTACGGCACCACCAACCCAGTCGCCGAGCGGCCCGTCAGCTTCGCCGAACTGCTGCAAAGGACAGCGGCGATTCCGGGCCTGCGGCGACTGCGCTTCACCACCTCCAATCCGCAGGATTTGTCAACCGAACTGATGCGCTGCTTCCGTGATTTGCCCAATCTCTGCCCGCATTTTCATCTGCCGGTTCAGGCTGGCTCCAATGCGGTGCTGAAGCGGATGAACCGCAAATACAGCCGCGAACTGTATTTAGATAAAGTCGCTGAGCTGCGCTCATTTCGCCCGGACATTACTCTCAGCACCGACGTGATTGTCGGTTTCCCCGGTGAGACCGAAGACGATTTCGAGCAAACCATGAGCCTGCTGGAGACGGTGCGCTTTCACGGCTCATTCTCCTTCAAATATTCTGATCGGCCTGGCACCCGCTCGCTCCATTTCCCTGACAAGGTGGACGAGCAAACCAAGGGAGCACGACTGGAACGGTTCCAAGCGAGGCAGGATGAGATCAGCTTGGAGCGGAACCGGGAATTCCTCGGCAGAAGCGTCGAGGTGATGGTGGAAGGCCGCAGCGAGTCTGGCTTGCAGGGCCGTACGGGCAGCAACCACATTGTCCATTTCGCCGGGCCGGACAGCCTTCAGCCCGGCGATCTGCTCATGGTCACGATCAACCATGCGGGGCAGCATTCATTGCAGGGCAGCATGGCTGACTGAAAACTCCTATTCTTCCGCCTTGATGCCCAAGGCCTTCAGCTTTTTGTGCAGATGGCTGCGCTCCAAGCCGATTTTCTCTGCTGTCTTTGAGACATTGCCGCCGCATTCATCGAGCTTCGTGCAAAGATACTCGTATTCAAACTGCCGCCGGGCTTCCTTCATGCCAAGATGAATAGAGCCGTTGCCGCAAGGACGCGGAACGAAGCGGACTGCGCTTGGATTGAGAAAAAGTGAAACATCCTCGGCAGTGATCAATTGGCCGGGAGTCATGATCACCAGGCGTTCGATCATATTGCGCAGCTCGCGGATGTTGCCCGGCCAGTCGTGGCGCATGAGCTGGGCTAATGCGCTGTCGTCCAAACGTTTCTCGCCCAAACCACGGCTTTTGAACTGATGCAGGAATTCTGCTGCTAAAAGGGGAATATCCTCCAGCCGTTCCTTCAAATCAGGCAGCCGGAGCGGAATCACGTTCAGCCGATAAAAAAGATCAGCCCGGAAGCTGCCGATTTTGATCTCCTCCTCCAAATTTTTATTGGTGGCGGCGATAATGCGGACATTCACATCAACTGTCCGGCTCCCGCCAACCCGCTCGAACTTGCGCTCTTGCAGGACGCGCAGCACCTTGGCTTGGCTTTTCAAGCTCATGTCACCGATTTCATCGAGAAAGATGGTCGAACTGTCTGATTGATCAAACTTGCCTTTCTTAGCCTTGTCTGCGCCGGTGAACGCACCTTTTTCATGACCGAAGAGTTCCGATTCAATCAATTCCTCCGGGATGGCGGCGCAGTTGATCTCCACCATTGGGCTGGCGGCGCGGGCCGACTGGCGGTGAATGGCCTGCGCCGCCAATTCCTTGCCGGTGCCGTGGCTGCCTTGAATCAGCACCGAGGCATCCGTGGGCGCGACGCGCTCAATCTGCCGCCGCAGGTGCCTGACCGCAGGCGAGTCGCCAATAATCGCGGCCCCAGCAGGCGCGGCCTCACGCAGCAGGCGGTTTTCGCGCTCCAAGCGGGCTACGCGCAAACCTTGGTTAACGGCCAAAACCACCTTGTCATAGGAGAGCGGTTTCTCAATAAAATCAAACGCACCGATCCGGGTGGTCTGCACAGCAGTTTCAATGCTGCCGTGCCCGGAGATCATGATCACTGGAATGTCGCTATGCTCCTGCCGGATGCGTTTCAACGCCTCAACGCCGTCCATGCCCGGCAGCCAGATGTCCAAGAGAATCAGGTGAACATCCCTCTGGGCAAGCAGAGCCAGCCCGTCTTCGGCAGAGGCGGCGGCCAGCGGCTGAAAACCCTCGTCCTCCAAGATGCCGCTCAAGGCTTCCCGGATCGCGCTTTCGTCGTCAATAATCAGAATGGCTGCGGACATGGCGTATTCTCACGTAAAAGGCAGCTCCACAGTAACCGTTGTGCCGGTCGGGGTGTTGTCCTGCACCCGGATGGTGCCGTTATGTTCGGAAACAATGGTGTTGGCAATGGCAAGCCCTAGGCCGGTGCCAGATTTGCGGGTGGAAAAATAGGGTTCAAAGAGCCGCCGCTTGACCTCCTCAGGAATGCCGGGGCCGTTGTCGCTGACTGTGATGCTGACCGTTTGCGGGCTTGCGTCATGGCGGACTGTGATGGTCACTGTGCCTCCTGCACCCAGCACGCTGACGGCGTTGTCCAAAAGGTTGATCAGCACCCGCCGGATTTGCACCGAATCAAAAGCGAAAGGTGGAATTGTTTCCTGTTCCAGCGAGAATGACACATGCTTGTGCGCCTCGCGGTATAAAATCAGGGTGTCAGCTACCAAGGCGGCTATGTCAGCTTTTTCCTTCTTGATGCGCGGCATCCGGGCAAAGTCGGAAAATTCGGTCACCAAGCGTTTGATCTCATCCACCTGATTGATGATCGTGGCTGTGCATTGGTCGAAAATTTCCCGATCTTTGCTGATGCTTTCCAGATAGCGTTTGCGCAGCCGCTGGGCGGAAAGCTGAATCGGCGTAAGTGGATTCTTGATCTCATGGGCGATGCGGCGGGCCACTTCCTGCCAGGCAGCCAGTCGCTGGGCCTTCTCCAGCTTGGTCAGGTTGTCGAAGACAATGACGTAGCCGATAGGCCGCTCGCGGTCATCGAGCAGCCGGGTGATATTGACCAGCAAGGAATACGTCTCGCCCTTGCGCACGGTCAGGCTGAGATGCCGCTCGATGCTCTGCTGCCCCGATTCGCGCAAGTCGCTGAAAAATTGTTCAATCACCGCCGCGTGAGCAAGAGGCAGCACGTCGTGAAAGTCTTGGTTAAGAAACAGCGAAGTGTCCACGCGGAGCAGTTTTTCAGCAAAGGAATTGATGATCGTGACCTGCTGCTGCTCGTTAATGGCGATGACTCCGGCGGCCACATTGCGCAGGATGGCCTCCAGATAGCCACGCCGCTGCTCGGAGATTTGATTGGACTGCTGCAAGGCCTGATGCGCTTCGGCAAGCTGGCTGTTGCTGGCTAACAGGTCGGCGGTCATCGAGTTAAAGGAGTCAACCAGCAGCCCCAGCTCGTCGTCTGAATCTTTCTCGATGGCGAAGTTCAGATCGCCGCCAGCGACCCGCTGAGTGGCCTCGGCCAGCTTGTTGATTGAGGCAGTCATCGAACGGGCGATATAAAAGCCGAACCAGATCGCCCCAAAAAGAATCAGCAGGGTGATGATCAGGAGCATGATGATCAAACTGAGCTTGATCGGGGCTTTGAGCAGAATGAGCTGCTTGTAGCCAGTCACGCCTTGCGAAACCGACTGCATCAGAGCCAGTTTTTCTGCTGGAATAAGCAGACTGGTGACTAAAAAGGCCGGATGTTGATCCTTGAGCCGCACCGGCACGATGGCCTGCACCAGCTCGCCGCTGCCGGTTTGGCGGGTGACAATTTCCGGGCTGCCGCTGCGCTCGGCTTGGCGCAGAGCCTCGCTGGGAATGTCGGGCAGCGAGGTTGTCGTCAGCCGTTCGCCTTTTGCTGCTGCCCGAACCTTCAGGTTGGTGTCAATCAGCACCAATGCGTCGGGTGAACCGGTGGGCGCAAGTGCCAAAGCACTGCTGAAGAGCTGCTGCAACCCGCTGCTGTCCTCCACGCTAATATTGATATTTTCCACAAGCAGACCGAACTGCCTGCCCATGTTGGTGGCTCGGTTCTCTGTCTCTTGAAATAGGTCTTGGGCCAGTTTGAGCGAGGATTCCAGCGAATCCTCGACATTGGTGTTGAACCAGTAATCCATTGACGTGGAAACTGAGCCAAGGGCAAAGAAAAACAGGGCCGCTGTGGGGATGATCGACAGGGAAACAAACGCGGCAACCAGCTTGGTGCGCAGCCTTGCCCCGATGATCCGGTTCCGGCGCTCAAATAGCAGCTCGACCAGATTGCGCAAAATCAGGTAGAGCATGAGTAGCAGCAGCAGGCCGTTGATGTTGATCAGGGCGAAGATCAGCACCGTGCTGGAAACCGGTAGACTCAGCCCTCCCAACAGGAGCCGCCGCTGGATCCAGATCAGCAAGGGAATGAGGAGCAGGCAGCAGGCGATCACCCAGCGGATCAGCCGCTGCTTGTGCTGCCGTTGCTCAGGAGTCAGCATGATACCTGAGCCTCAGTATCGGAATTCGGCCATCCGCCAGTCGGTTTCAAAATTCCAGAGCGAGATGAAAGGGATAAGCGAATGAATACTAAGCGGAAAGGTGGTCTCTTCCAACGTGGCTTTGATGTACAGGGCGTATTGTTCGCCCCGGATCAAATTATTTAAAGGGACAATTTCAAACCCCTTCAGTTCCGCCATCATCCGCTGCGCTTCGTTCAGCGAACGGGTGGTGCGCGGCTGCCGGTGTTCAGAAAAAGCGACCTGATATTCGCGCCGGATAGGGTCATAGCTCAACGTGTGATTGATGCCATGCTCGGCGACTTTAGGATCAAGCCAGTAATTGATGACATGTTCCAGTTTAATTTTAAAGCGGAACGTGACGGGAATGCCGTTTTGCACCCCCTCCAGCATCTCTTTGGTGAAACTATTTTTGACGGCGGCGGACAGCAGCAGTTTGCTGCTGGATGAGGTGATGTTGATGTCCGCAATGATCGGCTTTTCGCCGTCCGCACCTGCCGCAGACCAAGGCCAGACGGCGAAGAGGAGGCAGAAAAGCAATACGGCCCGCAGAGGGGAGAACAGTTGTGGGCGCATGAAATAGTATGGAATTTTGCTGTGGGAAGTATGCCGCAGCTTGAAAAATTGAGAGCGTTTGCAAAGTACACTATTCCGCCCGGCTTGTCCACCGATTGGCCGGGATTTTCCGGCTTGACAGGCAGCGGCTGGATGCTGTATTGTGCATATGCTCAAAAAAATACTTGGCGCGGCGGTCTGACCTGCCGCAGAACAGCACGTTATCTGGAGAAACATGATGAAGTCATCTTTTATGCTGGCGGTACCGTCGAACAACCCGGGCGGTTTGGCAGCGGGAATTTCCGGCCATTTCGGCCATTGTGATCTTTTTACATTGATCACCATCCAAGAAGGAAAAATCGCCTCTGTTGACACCGTGGCCAATCTGGAGCATGGCGCAGGCGGCTGCGTGGCTCCGGTTCATCTGCTGCGGGACAAAGGCGTGGGGGCAATTGTGGTCGGCGGCCTTGGTGCACGGCCGATGCAGGCCTTTGCCGATGCAGGCATCGCGGTGTATTACGCTGATCAAAGCAGCCTGAAGGATGTTGAGGCGGCAGCCAGCGGCCTGCTGGCAGGGCAATTTCCGCAAATGCGGCCAGATCAGGTCTGCAAGGGCGACGGACACTGCCAGCACTGAGACCGCATGTCGCCACGCCCTCGAAAAAAACGCTGCTGCGAAGGCGGCTGCCTCTGTCAAGCCTTCAAGCCCAACGGTATTCCGCTGCGCAATCTCCGGCAGATCCCTCTGTTTCGGGACGAACTGGAGGCACTCAAGCTCTGCGATTTGGAAGGACTTTTTCAGGAACAGGCCGGAGAACGAATGGGAGTTTCCAGAGGCACGGTTCAGCGGCTTCTCGCCTCTGCCCGCCGGAAGACTGCTGATGCGCTGGTCTGCGGCGCAGCTCTTCTTATTGGCGACGATGAAGAATCCTCAGCGGCTGTGTGCGCAGAACAGGAGCCTTTTTCCTGATCTGCGCGTCAGTGCGCATTTCCGGCAAAATCACAAATCCCCCCGCAGAAATTCCTCGTTTCGTCACCAGCACATGCCGCTTTCAATCCGTAGAAATATTTTTCTGGCTTGAAAGTCATATTCCCAGAAGCATTCACCCTGATATATTGCGCAGCGTCGTATGCGGATGGTACAGCAGGCAGAGACAGGAAGCTGTCCGCAAGATAAATTTTCAATGAATCTCATGAGCGAGATTATATTCATGCCGAGATAGCACGCTGTCTGATCCGGGCAAAAACCGTTCGGCTCGCCGCAAAAAACGCTTGACAGGGTATTCGCATCTCTCTAATCTGGCTGCAACCTATTCCGTGTCTTCAAATGAATTTGCCTTGCCACATGCAAATGCCAATCTTTCAAAAAGAAGCCGCCTCAGCACTCTGACTCCACAAAATCATAGCAACCAACACTATGCAACAACTGAAAAAAGAATACCGCGAGCACAGCACAATTGATCTGGCCGCTGTCTGCGCCCGCATCGCCCTGGACACCAAGGCGGAAGACCTCGTGGTTCTGGACGTGCGCGGCCAATCCTCCTTCACTGACTGCTTCCTGATCATGAGCGGCCGCTCGACCCGCCATGTGCAGGCACTGGCCGAAGCCATCGAGTCGGAGCTGAACTCGAAGCGGATCAGCAGCCAGCACGCCGAGGGCTTGCAGGAAGGACTCTGGGTGCTGCTCGATTTCGGCGATGTGGTCGTGCATGTTTTCTACAAAGACCAGCGCGAGTTCTACGATCTGGAAGGCTTGTGGCATGACGCGCCCCGCTTGGATGTGGAGAAAGATTTGGGCGTTGAGGTGAAGGAGGACAAATGATGGCGGCAGGCAGACCTGTGGTTTTGGCGATTCTCGACGGCTGGGGCGTTGCTCCGGCTTCTCCGGCCAACGCGGTTGCTGTGGCCTGCACGCCGAACATGGACAAATGGGCCGCCGAGTATCCTTATACGACGCTGACGGCGCACAACGGCGCGGTCGGCCTGCCGGAAGGACAGATGGGCAATTCTGAGGTCGGCCATCTCAACATTGGCGCAGGCCGGGTGGTCTATCAGGATTACACTCGCATCAGCCGGGCCATTGCGCTGGGCGAATTTGCCAAGAATCCGGTGTTGACTGCCGTGCTGGACAAGGTCAAAGCCGCAGGCAGCCGGGTGCATTTCTGCGGCCTGCTTTCTGACGGCGGGGTGCATTCGCATCTCAGCCACTTGGCGGCTTTGCTGGAAATGGCGGCGGCCCGGAAGATCGAGGCCAAGCTGCACTGCTTCATGGACGGGCGCGACACGCCGCCGTCGAGCGGCGCAGGCTACATGCGGCAGCTTCTGGAAATCATCAAACAGACCGGCTGCGGCCAGGTGGCGACCGTCTCAGGCCGCTATTGGGCGATGGACAGGGACACGCGCTGGGATCGCGTTGAAAAAGCGTGGCGGGCGATGATTGACGGGCAGGGCTTGTCTGCGGCTGATCCGCTTGACGCAGTGACAGCGGCCTACGCTCGCGGGGAGACGGACGAATTCATCCAGCCGACGGTTTTAGACAAGACAGGCAGGATTCAGAACGGCGATGCGGTGGTCTTTTTCAATTTCCGCGCCGACCGGGTGCGCGAGCTGTGTCACGCCTTTGTAGATGCTGATTTCAAAGGCTTCGATGTCAGCCGCAGGCCCAAGCTGCTTGAATTAGTAACGATGACCGAATATGAGGCCGAGTTTCCTTTCCCGGTCGCTTTTCCGCCGCAGAACCTGAGCCGCATTCTTGGCGAGGAGGTGAGCAAGGCCGGGCTGCGCCAGCTGCGCATTGCCGAGACCGAGAAATACGCCCATGTCACCTATTTTTTCAACGGCGGGCGGGAGGAGCCGTTTGCCGGCGAAGAGCGCATTCTGATTGAATCGCCGCGTGACGTGGCCACCTACGATCTCAAACCGGCGATGAGCGCGAACGAAGTCGCCGACCGCCTACTGGAGGCGTTGGCCGAACCGCGCCATGAGCTGGTCATCCTCAACTTTGCCAACGGCGACATGGTCGGGCATACCGGCATCTTGGCTGCGGCGGTGCAGGCCTGCGAGACCGTTGACCGCTGCCTTGGCCGCATTGCCGGGCGGCTGCGCGAGCTGGGCGGCATCCTTGTCATCACCGCCGATCACGGCAACGCCGAGGTGATGGTCAACCCGGAAACCGGCGGGCCGCACACCGCGCACACGCTCAACCCGGTGCCCTTCATCCTTGTCAGCGAGGAGCACAAAGGCCGCAGCCTGAAGAGCGGCGGTGCACTTAAGGATATTGCCCCGACTTTGATGAGCCTGCTTGGGCTGAAGCAGCCGGGGGAGATGGAGGGGGAAGCACTGCTTGGTGACAAGAAATGCCTTTTGAGAATCTGCTGAATATTTCTGTCCAGAAAGATTGGGTTGACTATCTTTCTGCTATGCTGACACCAACGGTGGCAATATTTGGTCTGTATATTGGCTATAGACAATGGCGCACAGAGGAAACGAAACTCAGGCATGAGCTGTTTGAAAGACGGTATAAGCAGTTTGATGCAGTGGTGAAGTTTATAAACTCAATACTATATGAAGATAATATGACCAATGATGGTCTGATGAAATTTTTATCTAAAACCGAAGGGATGAATTTCATCTTTGATGAAGAAATAGATCAATTTATTGATAAGCATATATTTAAGCTATATATGGAGTTGCGTAACAGCGACCCTCCTCTGATATCACCGTTTGATGAGAAAATTGACTTGGGAAAAAACCACCGTACCGAACTTGAAAGAAATTTACAGAAATTTACAGAGAAAACGCTGAAGTATATGCAGCTCGAGCAACCTTCTCTGCCAAAGAAGCTATGGCAACATTTAGCAGCTCTTTGGGAAAAGATACAGAAGGCGGCGGAGTAAGCAGCAACCTGTTTAACCTGAAACTACGCAACAACATTCCCTTAGAAAAAATGCCTGTTTCAGATTCAACCTGCATCATCGGCGACATCCACGGTTGCAGCGACGCGCTGGCCGAACTCCTGCCATTGATTGAAAATCGGGCGGAGTCCTTTGTTTTTCTTGGAGATTATATTGACCGTGGCCCGGACTCCAAAGGCGTGATTGAGCTGATTTTCCGCTTCCGCCAGCGGCATCCCAAAACCATCACTCTGATGGGCAATCATGAAATGATGCTGCTGGAGTATCTCAACGGGCACGATGAGGACTTTTTCCTCGGCGCAGGCGGCATGGAAACGCTGGCCAGCTACGGTCTCAGCCCGGACGCAGGCCCGGAAAGCGTGGCGGCGCAGCTACCGCCGGAGCATCTGGAATTTTTCAACGGGTTGCCTATTCTCTGGGAAGACCGGCACGGCTACTATGTTCATGCCGGTCTTGAGCCAGGCGTGCATCCCAGTCGTCAGGCCGCCGCCTGCTGCCTTTGGATCCGGGACGAGTTCATCCGCAGTATGCACCGCTTTGAAAAACCGGTGATTTTCGGCCACACGGTATTCAAAAAACCTTTGGTGCAGCGGAACAAAATCGGCATAGATACCGGCGCGGTTTATGGCGGCAGATTGACCGCCCTGCTCCTGCCGGAGCACGAATTTATTTCGGTCGCCGCGCCGAAATGCTCAGAGCGGCCAGAATTCGCGGGCGATGAGAATGGCTTGGTCGAGGGACGGACATTTGGCTTTGGTCTGCGCAAATTCCTCCGCTTGTTCCGCTGAGAGATTGACCGGCCAGCCTGCGATTGGCTCGCCGGACAGCTCCCCTAACACAGCGAGCGCGCCGTCACGCACCGCGTTCAGATTGTAGCCGCCTTCCAGCGTCACCAGCAGCTTGCCGCCGCAGACTTCCGCCGCTGCCTCCACCATCTTCCGGGTCATCCAAGCGATGCCTGCCGGTGTCACCTGCATGTCGCCAAGCGGATCGCCTTTGCAGATGTCAAAGCCGCAGGAGATAAGAATCAGCTCCGGCTGATAGGCCCGCGCCACCGGAACTACCAGCTCATTGAAAATTCGGGCATATTCCAAGTCACCTTGTCCGCCCGGCAGCGGCACATTGACCGTATAGCCTTCAGCTTTGTCCGTGCCGTTCTCCAGCGCGGCTCCGGTGCCGGGGTAATAGGGATATTTGTGGATGGAGAGATAGAGCACTTCCCGCATGTCATGGAAGCTCTCCTGCGTGCCGTTACCGTGGTGCAAATCCCAGTCAATAATCATGATCCGCTTCAGGCCCAGCTCGCGCAAGGCCCAGCGGGCGGCCACCGCAACGTTGTTGTAGAGGCAGAAGCCCATCGCATTTTCCTGCTCGGCATGATGACCAGGGGGGCGCACCAGACAGAAGGCGTTGTCAATCTCGCCGCTGAACAGGCGGCGGATGCCGTCCACCAGCGCGCCGACCGCCAGACAGGCCGCTTCATGCGAGCGGGCCGAAGCATGGGTGTCAGGATCGAGGGCCATAGTCTCATGCCCCTGCGTGGCCGCCACCCGTCGCACCAGCTCGGCTGAATGATTGAGTCGCAGCACGTCCGCATCTGCGGGGCCGAACTGCGGGCGAAGAAAACGGCTACCAAGGCCGTCCTTGTCCAGCGCGTCATAAATCACCCGCAGCCGGTCGGGCGATTCGGGATGACCGTAGCCCGGCTGGTGCTGCAAGAAAAGATCATCCCGATATACTGCTGTTCTGCGCATCACGGTTCCTCCGGCAGTCATATATCTGTTCTTCTGTCACAAGCATATCCATGAGCTGATCGTGGGCCTCCAGCGGTAGCTGATCAGCCAGTTGCATCTCGTAGGCCAACGCGAGCCGCACCGCCTGCGGCGCGGCTTGGCTGAGAAAGCGATCGTAGAAGCCGCCGCCGTAGCCGAGCCTGCCGCCGAGCCGGTCAAAAACGGAGCCAGGTACCACGGCAAGATCAATCTCCGCCGGATTCACTGCCGCCCGCTCCGCCTGTTCCTTGGTCGGCTCCAGAATGCCGAAGCAGCCCGGCGCAAGCTGGCTGGCCGGGTCAGTGATCCGCACCGCCAGTAGCCTGCTTTCCTTGCGCAGCGTGAGCGGCACAGAGACCGTCTTGCCAACAGCAAGAAAATGCTCAAGCAGCGGCATGGTCTCCACCTCGCTGCGGAAATGAATATAGAGAAAAATATGCTCCGCCGCCGAGCAGGCCGAATGGGCCAGCAGCAGCGAGCGGATGCGGCAGCTTTTTTCCGCCCGGCTGACCGGAGTAATCCGATCGCGGGCGGCGAGCATGGTTCGGCGGAGAAGACAGGCACCTGAATCGTTCATGGGATGAATGATGCCCTTAAAATAGAAAAATCGCAATGCCCAAAAAAGAGACATTGCCCCTTCTGCCGCTCAAGCTGGCCACCGGCAGGAATGAAAAACGCATTTTTTCATCCTCCCCTAATCGTTCTCTAACAAACCTTAGGCATAGTTTCGCACGACACCATTGAACTCTGCACAGGAGTTGTTTATTGTGGCAGAATACGGTCAACCACAAGCAAGGAAATCATCATGAAGCTGAATGCAATTCGTTGGATGGCGGCCGCCGCTGCTGTCATTGCCGCCATGAACACCGCTCCGGCTGGAGCGCAAAGCCTGAACGGCGCAGGCGCGTCCTTCCCTGCACCCGTGTATGCGCAGTGGGCGTATCAATACAAAGAGCTGAGCAAGGTGCAGGTGAATTATCAGTCCATCGGCTCTGGCGGCGGCATTGCCCAGATCAAGGCCAAGACCGTAGATTTTGGGGCCAGCGACGCGCCCTTGCAAAAAAGCCAGCTCGATGAGGGCGATCTGGTGCAGTTTCCCCTGATCATGGGCGGCGTGGTGCCGGTTGTCAACGTGGACGGCGTGACCGCAGGCAAGCTGATCCTCAGCAACGCCTTGGTGGCGGACATCTTCCTCGGCAAGATCACAAAATGGAACGACGCAGCCATTGCCGGGCTGAACAAAGGCCTCGCTCTGCCGGACAAAGACATCACCGTAGTGCGCCGCTCGGACGGCTCCGGTACCACCAACATCTTCACTGATTATTTAGCCAAGGTCTCGGTGCGCTGGAAAGAGGATATCGGCGTGGGCAAGACTGTCAACTGGCCGGTTGGCGTAGGTGCGAAAGGCAATGAGGGCGTGGCCGCGCAGGTGCGGCAGATCAGCGGCTCCATCGGCTATGTCGAATACGCTTACGCGGTGCAGGGCAAAATGAGCTTTGTCAAGCTGATCAACCGCGAGGGCGGCGAAGTGTCCCCGTCCATCGCTTCGTTCCAAGCGGCTGCGGCCAATGCGGACTGGAAGCCGGAGCAGGGTTTCGCCCTTTTCCTGACCGATCAGCCGGGCAAGGAAAGCTGGCCGATCACCGGTGCATCGTATATTCTGGTGCAAAAAAAACAGGCTAAAGCGGACATTGCCCAAGCCATGCTCAAGTTCTTTGACTGGTGCTACAAGCACGGCAAGGAGACTGCCGAGAAGCTGCATTATGTGGCCATGCCGGACAATGTAGCGCAGTTAGTTGAGGCGACGTGGGCCAAAGAGATCACGGCGGACGGCAAGCCGGTTTGGCCTGCGCAATAAAGAGGTGTCAGATGAGCAAAGGCAAAGATAAGGGCAAAACGGAGCTGGAGCCGCTTAAGGCGGCAGAGCAGAAGGAAGATGTCCCGGCCATTAACGTGCAGTTCATTGCTGAGCTGGGCGACAAACTGGCGAAACGGGAACGCTACGAGCAGCTTTCCGGCCTTGAGGCGGTCTATTATTACCTGACCCAGAAGCACCATTGGATGCCTAAACGGGTCAGATCAATGCGCTTGCACGATATTTATTTCTGCCTGAAGGAAGAACGGGTATAATCGCTGTTCATGCCAGAACAACAGGGGACGGAGCCGTCCCCTTCTTCCTCTTTTGAAGGCCGATATGGAGCGCACTGCAACAGAACGACACCAAGGCTGGAAGACCAGCCGCCGCACTGACTTGGTGTTCCGGGGCATCACCGCCGCCTGCGCAGGACTGATTTTGATCGTCATGGCAGGCATTTTTCTTTCCCTGCTCTGGAACTCGCTGCCCTCCATCCGGCATTCCGGCTTCAGCTTCCTCTTCTCCAAGGCCTGGGATCCGGTCAGCCAAGAATTCGGCGCACTGAGCAGCATCTACGGCACCCTGATGTCCACTGCCATCGCCATGCTGCTGGCGGTGCCGCTCAGTTTGGTCATCGCCCTGTTTCTCGTTGAGCTGGCTCCGCCCAAGGTCAGCGCGGTGGTTGGCAGCGCAATTGAACTGCTGGCCGCTGTGCCGAGCATCATCTACGGCATGTGGGG
>DHWV01000091.1 GCA_002413355.1 Desulfobulbaceae bacterium UBA5173
AAAAACAATGATGTAGGTCACAACTTGGGTTATAGTTAGCATCGTGCCATCTTTAGTAAAAATAGCCGTGGCAGTTATACTCAGCGGTATGGCCATCATTTTTATGGCGAGAAAATCTGATGCACAGTCTTTTGTTTCCATAGAAGATTTTTGGGGAGGTCTGCTGATTGGATTTTTAGTTGGTTATACAGGCACGTCATTTTTTGAAAGCATAACGGGCGTTACAGTATTAGCAAAATAATTTCTATCAAATAGATTAGTTAGGTAACCAATGAACAGCACTCCCAAGAAAGGCAAAGTCTATCTCGTCGGCGCAGGTCCTGGCGATCCCGGTCTGATCACCCTGCGCGGCAAATTCCTGCTCGAACGCGCCGAGGCGGTGGTTTATGACCATCTTGCCAACGCCAAACTGCTGGCCCATGCGCCTGCCGATGCCGAGCTGATCTACGTCGGCAAAAAAGGGGGCATCGAGCACACCCTGCCGCAGGAGCAGATCAACCAGTTACTGGTCAAACTTGGCGCAGCAGGCAAACGGGTAGTTCGGCTCAAGGGCGGCGACCCTTTCATTTTTGGCCGGGGTGCTGAGGAAATCGAGGAGCTGGTCAAGGCGGGTATTCCCTTCGAGGTGGTGCCGGGCGTGACCTCAGCCACCGCCGCAGCCACCTACGCTGGCATTCCGATAACACATCGGGATTACACGGCTTCGGTCGCCTTCATCACCGGCCATGAGGCGGATGGCAAGGAGCAGTCCAGTATTGCTTGGGACAAACTGGCGACCGGCGCGGGCACCATCATTATCTATATGGGAATCAAGAACCTGCCGATCATCGCCAAAAAGCTGATGGACAATGGCCGTGCGCCGGACACGCCGGTGGCGGTGGTGCGCTGGGCCTCGACCCCGCAGCAGCGGTCGGTGGCCGGAACGCTGGCGACGATCAGCGAGGTGGTCAAAGCGGCAAAAATCACGCCGCCTGCTTTGGTGATTGTCGGCGAGGTGGTCAAGATGCGCGAGACTATTGACTGGTACGAGCACCGCCCGCTTTTCGGCAAACGGATCGCCGTCACCCGCACCCGCGAACAGGCCAGCGAGTTGGTCGCCAAGCTGGAGGAATACGGGGCTGAGTGCTTGGAATATCCGACGATTCATATCGAGCCGATGGTGGATTGCAGCGTCATCGACGCAGCTTTGGAGAATATGGCCGCCTACGATTGGCTGCTCTTCACCAGCCTGAATGCGGTGACGTATTTTTTCAAGCGGCTGCACGAGAAAGGCTTTGATTGTCGCGCTCTTGCGCCGTGCAAAATTGGTGCGGTCGGCAAAACTACGGCGGATGAGATTGCGAAATATGGTCTCCGCGCTGATCTGATCCCGGAGAAATTCACTGGCGAAGGCTTGGCCGAGGCTCTGATTGCCGCAGGCGAAACACAGGGCAAACGTTTCCTTCTGCCCCGTGCCCTGAGGGCGATGGAGACCTTGCCGGAACTGCTGGAGGACGCGGGTGGCACGGTCACGGTCGCGCCGGTATATCAGAACGTGCCGCCGCAGGGCCGCAAAGACGAGCTGCGCAAACAGCTACTGGAGCGCGGCCTTGATGTGGTCACGTTTGCCAGCTCATCCGCCGTGACCAATTTTCTCAATATAGTGGATGCGCAGGACGAGGCCGAGCTGCATCAGCTCCTTGATCCGGTCAAAATCGCGGTCATCGGCCCGGTCACGGCAGAGACGGTGCGCAAGCATGGCCTCACGGTGGACATCCAGCCGGAGCGATATACAATTGACGATCTGGCTGAGGCGGTCGCCTTGCAGCTATCCAGCCGCAAGGCAGATTAAATTTTTCCCAGGGTACAGTTTTTTGGATTGTCATTTCGTCGGGCGGACGTTATACTGAATATGAGACCTCCATGCAGTTTTTCTGGCGTTGGATCAGGTCAAACATACTGAGGAAGCTCAAAATGACTCGAAATAACTGCACATACTTGCTTGCGTCTTTGATCAGCGTCAGCAGTTCAGCCTTCGCGGCCCAGCCGTCGTCGGTCTGTATTGCTGATTGCAGCGACAGCGGCGCGGCGGTCAGCAGTCTGCTGCTGGCTGCTGGCATGTACGGCGGATTAAACATAAACAGTGCTCCTGCGGGCACTGTGGATTTGTCGTTGAATGAATCAGCGAAGAATTTTAAAGGCATCTTCGCTGAACAGGGAGAGAGGAACGGACAAGATATCACCTTGTCTTACAACGGCTCGGAAGGACGGCTTGGCTTCTCCGCAGGTTATCTGTACACCGCCCCGGAAAACAGCCCGGAGTCAGGTGCTGTGCTGTTGGGAATGAATCAGCACAGCCGCCACGACCTGCTGCATGAAAACGGCGACAAGCCGTGGTATGTGACGTTCAACTTGGCCAAAGATTTTCAGATCAGCGACAGTATTGCGCTGGGCGTTGACTCCAGAACCATGTTAGTCGCCACGTTGCCCCTTCAGAATGAGGAAAAGCAGGACGGGCAAGCAGTCTGCATGTCGTTCAATCTGCCGGTGTCCTACAGCAAATTTTTGACGGTCACACCTGAACTGCAATGGTTACATGCTTTAGAATCGGGCGGGGCAGGAGCCAGCAATGCTGATGCTGCAAACAAAGACCCGAATACCTTCTACGGCGGCATGTCGATCAGTTTTTCGTACTGAACAGCAGCCTGCATAATTTTTTTGCAAGGAGAGGCATCTGCTTCTCCTTTTTGTTTTTAAGCATCCTTCTGTAACGTTCTCTTCTACCTGCAAACCGGTCGCCACCGGCTTGGGTTGCTGGTTTTCTCCCCTGTCTGCTTTTCGGCATTGACGACAGACCACCGCGCTTTCTTTCCTGCATCTGCATCAGCGTAAATTTTACGGACGCTGCCTCCGGGCTGTTCTTTTTCCTGTGGAGCAGCTTTTTTCCTTGACTGCCAGCGTGGTTTGCAGTTAATCAGTAGCTGCCGTTTGTTAAGGGTCTTGGTATGAAAATTATGTTCCCCTGCATGTATTCGGGTATGTCTGTGAATGCTGGAACGCTGACCCGCCTTATGTATTGGCGTATTGAGCTGACAAACTGAAAAGATTGCCTTTTCAAGACATAAGCATGTTATACAACAAGGAGGCCGTTATGGCTGAAGAGCAGATGGTGAGTGTTGGCAGGCGCAAAGGGCAGGATGAGGTGATTGCCGACAAGCGGGTTTTTCTCAAGCGAGCTGCGGCTGCGCTGGGTGTCGTGGCGGCTGCCGGTTTGACCGGAACGGCGGTCATACAATCTGCCAGAAAAGTTGGCGGTACGAACGCTCGCGCCCGCTGTGCCGAGGAGGATGTGCGGCAGCAGCAGATCATGGTCGGCAAGCAGTTGCTGCTCATGACTGAGGGCGAGAAGCAGCAGATGTTGGACCGTATCCTGAGCAGCCATTCCCGGAAAGTATCTTGAAGATGTTCCTGTTTCACCATATAACGGAGGCGATGCGCAATGTCTGAGGACAAAAGAGAGATGTTTGACGAACAGGATGACGGGAAAGTGAAAGAATCCCGCCGTGATTTCTTGAAGAAAATAGGTGTTGCCGCTGCTGCGACAGCAGCTGTTCCAGCAGCCACCGCCAAGGCAGTGAGCATAGCCGAAACATTGCAGAGTCACTTTGAGCTGATGAGTGATGAGCAAAAGCAAAAGGCCATTGCCCGCTTGGAAAAACGCTACAGCGAGCAGTTTGGCAAGCAGACCACAGTGGCCAACACGCCTGCCCCGGATGGAGTGCTGTTTGGCTATGCGCTCAATATTTCTAAATGTATTGGTTGCCGTCGCTGCGTTGAGGCCTGCGTTCGGGAAAACAATCAATCTCGTGATCCCAAGATACAGTGGATTCGGGTTTTGCGGATGAATCGAGGTAATCTCACATTCGATCCGAAACATTTGAATGAGGGCAAGCCCAGCAGCGATCCCTTGGGAAACTATGGCATCCAATCCGGTGGCCATGCCGATAAAGCAGTTGGTATTTCCGGCGAGGCCGAGCATTACTATAACCCGGAGCAGGTTCCAGAAGAGAATGCCTTCTATTTTCCGGTACAGTGTCAGCAATGTGAAGACCCAGCCTGTACCAGGGCTTGTCCGGTCCGCGCAACCTACCGCGATCCCAATGGAATCGTGGTTATTGATTACAACTGGTGTATCGGCTGCCGTATGTGCCAGTTGGCCTGTCCGTACTGGGCACGTCGCTTCAACTGGAGCGAGCCGGTCTTGCCGAACGAGGACATGAATCCCAAGACCCATTATTTGGGAAACCGTCCCCGCATGGTCGGGGTCATGGAAAAATGCACTTTCTGTCTGCAGAGGGTGAGAGATGGCCGCTATCCAGCCTGCGTGGAAGCCTGTCCGGTGGGTGCAAGAAAATTTGGCAACCTGCTCGATCCTGAAAGCGAGGTGAGGAAGGTTTTGGCGACCAAACAGGTGTTCCGGTTTAAAGAAGATTTCAACACCGAACCGAAATTTTTCTATTACATGGATTAGAGAGGTATTAGACGATGACCATGAAAATAGCTTCTTCGCAGAAGCCCATAGCGTTCACCCGCGATTTCTGTAGTTATGCCGTGACTGGAGGAAAAGTCTATTATAGCTGGCTACTCTTCCTTTCCTTTTTTGCCGTTGTTGGCCTTGTCACCACCTATCTGCAGATGACAACTGGCCTTATCGTCACCGGGGCCACCGACCAAATCGTTTGGGAGCTGTTCGTCTCCAATTTTATTCACTGCCCATCCATAGCGTCGGCGGCGGTGTTGGTGGTAACCCCTGCTTATATCTATAAGCGTAAAGATATGAAGCAGCTGGCCGTCATCGGCGAGGCCATCGCCATGGTCTTCGTGATTATCGGCATCAACTTCATCATGTTCCACATGGGTCGGCCAGACCGGGCGTGGCACGCGGTTCCTGGGATAGGCATCTTCAACTTTCCCAGTTCGGTGCTCACCTATGACATCATCGTGCTGAACGTTTACCTCGTGCTGAACGCTGTGGCGGTCTTCTATTACCTGTATAAACACTATGTCGGTCAGCCGATTAACACCAAATTCTATACTCCGCTGATCTACGTTGCCGTGGCATGGGGACCGTTCATTCATATCATCACCGCCTTCATCCTCAGCAGCAATGCGCAGATCGCTGTATGGCATTCCGCTCTCATGCCCTTTTCCTTTTTAGCTATGGCAGCTTCAGCTGGGCCGGCCTTGGTGATCGTAATCTTCTTGGTGATCCGCAAATTCACCAAACTGGAAATTGCGGATTCCGTAATTGACTTCTTTTCCCAAGTCATTATCTGGGGAATTGGGGCCCTCATCCTGATGTTTTCGGTAGAGTTTTTTACGGAACTCTATCCAGCCACACATCATGCTGCTCCCCTAGAGTATGCGATTAAGGGGCACCACGGTCTGGATGCCTATGTTCCGTGGTTTTGGACAATCATGTCCGTGTTTGTGGCGCAGTTTTTCCTGCTCCTCAGCAGCAAAATACGGAAGAGCTACAACTTCCTGCTTCCGCTGATCTGCATCTCAGTCTTCCTGAGCGTCCTGTTAGAAAAACCCTCCATTTTGATCTTTCCGGCCTTCAGCCCGACCCCCTTGGGTGAGTATGCCGTATACCATCCGACCTTGATTGAAATCTGCAACGTTCTGTTCGTCTGGGCGACCGGCTTTATCCTGCTGACGATGGTACTCAAGGGTGTGGTTGGCGTGTTGATCGGTGAGGTACGAGACACAAAAACACTGGAAGCAAGTGGAGAGGCGAAATGATTTCTGACAACAAATACGTGAGAGCAGCCGTTTTCTCCGGCCTTTTTGTCGTAGTGACTGGCGGCTTGGCATTCCACAACGAGGCTGCGGCAGCGGACGAGGCCAGCAAGCCTGTTGATGCAGTACAAGAA
>DHWV01000016.1 GCA_002413355.1 Desulfobulbaceae bacterium UBA5173
TCGTCCTTGGCGTGAGATTTCTCGCTCCGCTCGAACTGACACTGATACGACGCTTCAAATTATCTTGCGCTGGCTATAAAAATTTAGCAAACAGCAAAGCCGCATCATGATCTTCGTGATGCGGCTTTGCTGTTTTCGCTTGCTGGAGAAATCTTCAGCCTGGTGGCCAGTTCAGATTGCGTCCGCCGAGGATGTGCATGTGGATGTGAAAGACCGTCTGCCCAGCCTGCGCTCCGTTGTTGAAGACCACGCGGAAATCGTCAAGACCTTCCTTTTTGGCGGTTTCGCTACCGATGCGCAGCATTTTGCCAATCAGCCGCTCGTCTTCGGCAGCGATAGCGGCAGGCCCGCTGATGTGCTTTTTCGGAATCACGAGAAAATGTACCGGCGCACCGGGATTGATGTCGCGGAAGGCAAGCAGCTCGTCATCCTCAAAGAGCTTGGCGGCAGGAATTTCTCCCCGGATGATCTTGCAGAAAATACAGTTGTCAGTCATGAAGCGGTTCTCCAAATAAAGGTGAAGGATTGAGCAGACGGCAGCTCAGGGACGCTTTCCGGCCACAGGCCGAAGCCGCAGGGTGACAGCCCCGTCTTCAGCTCGGATGTCCAGCGGCTCCATGCGCACCCGCACCGTGGTTGAGCCGATTTCTCCGGTCAAAGGCAGAACATTGCGCAGCGGCACCTCATACTGCTTGCTCAGGCTGTTGAGCAGGGCAAGCAGGGCTTCGTCCGAATCACCACCACCCTGTGCCGCCCGCTGAAATTTTGGCGTGAGCAGCAGCATCTGCCGGGCCGGATCAAAACGCAGGGCAACATCGCAAATCACCGGCAGTGCAAGCTGGCCCAGCTTAACTTGAATGTTCTGCCCGCCGACATTGGCGTTCATGCTCATGTTGCGCCCGGAAAGCTGGCCGCTGACGATGATCCGCCCGTTATCCACGTTCAGGCTGCTGACAGAGTCAACAGTGACTTCCCCCTTGAACTGCTCGTTGGCATTATGCTCTATCGGCAGGGGCAGAATGCTGCTCACAACCTGCTGCAAGGCCGGAGCGGGCAATACAACCGTCACCGGCGGAAGTTTTGGCCTGTTGACCTGCGCCGCTGTCATGGGCGGCTTTTGAGCAGTTTTTGCAGGCGGCGGTGCAGCCTGAGCAACGGCAGGCAGGCAGCAGGCGAGGCAGCAGATGGCGGCGGTGCGAGAAAGAAAAGTCATAGCAGCAGGTTGTTGAAATTACAGGAACGCCCCTGTGCGGATCAGCAGGGGCTGCTTATACGTTTTGCGCGGAACGCTGCTCAGGACAGCGACTGTTCATGCGGCAGCGGCTGATGGCATTCGTCCAGCAACGCCGCCACCCGCTGCTGGAGGATTCCGGCCAGCTCCTGCTTGTCCTTGGCTTTGAACGCGCTGATCGACATGGGTGCGCCGATGCGTAGCACCACTGCGCCGCCCCGCGAGAGCAGCCTGCCTTTGGGGATGGCCTGATGTGTGCCATTGAAGCCCACCGGCACTACCTCCACCCCGGCCTTGAGGGCCAGCATGATCGCGCCGGTCTTGAAGGGCTGAAGCCGTCCGTCCGAGCTGCGGGTGCCTTCTGGAAAGAGAATCACCGACGCGCCTTCAGCCACCCGCTCTGCCGCCGCATTCAGGCTCTGGATTGCCTCTCTGCCGTGCGAGCGGTCAATGGCAATGAAGTCAACGGCCTTCATACCCGCCCCGAAGACCGGGATGGCGAACAGCTCCTTTTTGGCGATCCAGCGATAATCATGACTGATGTGGCCGGAGAAGGCCATGATGTCAGCCATACTGGCGTGATTGCCGATGAAAATGTAGGGCTTGGCCGGGTCAAGCTGCTCCCCGCCTTCCACCCGCACGTGGATGTTGGCAATCTGGCAAAGCAGCCGCCCCCACGCGCGGGGAAACTGCTGGGCCGCCGCCTTGGACTTGCGGAACCAGCGCACATCGGCCATCGCGGCAAGACAGACAGCACCGGTCAGCGGGGGGATGGTAAGCAGGGCAAGCAGCCCCCGCAGAAACTGAAGTGGAGAGGTGAAGGAGGACATTGCAGTTTTATTGGTCAGACCGCCGCAGGGTGGCGGTGCGGCAGGAAATCTTTTGCCCGGAGAGCAAGCCAGATGAGGAAGAAGTACACTGTCCCGGCAAAGACAAACACATATCTGCTGACAAAAAAGAGATGAATATCGGAATGATTGCGCAGCACCATGTACCGCAGGGGCACCGGCGCGAGAACAAGGAGGAAGCCGACGAACGCAGTACCCAACTCTCTGAACTGCTCAGGCTGCCTGAGCAGCTTCAGGATAAAAAGCCACACGCTCACTGCGGCAGCCAAGACCGTGCCCACGATGACGCTGGTGTTGACGATGTCAAAAATGGCACTGATTCCGTATGCCGCAATGCCATACCAATGGAACTGGGCATAAACTATATTGAAGATATCCACCTTGCTGCCCGCGTCATTGGTGCCGCCGACCCGATACAGAATATTGGTGATCAGCTCATGCAAAGGAGCCAGCGATCCACTGACAGCCAGAATCAGCAGATGCTTGAAAAAGATTGAGCCAAGGAAACCGAAGAGAAAATAGAACCACGACTGGAAGACGCGTTGCAGATTCTTTGAGGACAAGGTTCTGTCCTGCGATAGAAAGACCTCAACAAAGGCGACAAACGAGAAGGCGTATATTTTCTCGCCTCCCTGCTGAAAGAAGAAGCAGAGCCACGTGCCGCCGAAGGTGATGAACATCAGCTCGATACGGCGGCTGACCGGCCACGGCAGCATCCGCAAGGCGAGCCATGCCGCGCCCCAGCAGGCAACGGCCAGCAGCGACACCGAATACGTGATCCCGCCGAAAAACAGCACAGACGAGCAATAAAAAGCAGGCACGGTGAAGCCGATATAGGCAAGGCCGACCTTCGGATCGAGAAACATGATCTGCGCCAAGATAAGGGCGAACAGAAAAAAAGTGCTGATAGTGATCAGCCAGGTGATCTGCGACCACTCAAGATACTGGAGCAGCGGCAACACCACCGCCTTAAGGCCATGCCATTGGCGGGGCTTGTACACAACCTTCCAGACGGACGTGTCGGCCCGCTGTTCAGGAGAGGCGGCGACACAGCGTTTGGCCATTTCCGTGCTGGGCAAGTTCGTGTCCACGGTTTGGTAGTACCCTGACAGCAGCGATTCCAGAAACGGTCTTTCCTTCCCTTGGTACATGAACATCAGGGCAAAAAAACTTTCTCCCAGCTGATCGATACCGGAGAGGTTGTTTCTGCTGCCAAGTCCGTAGGTGTAGAAGGGAATCGGGCTGGCTAGTAGCTGGCCGTCGGCATATGCTGAGGCCACCCGTTCAAAGACGATGACCCTGTCTGTCTTGTCCGCCTGATACAGCAGAAAGGCATAGCACAGGGTCGTGACTGCCGTGACGAGGATGGCAAGCATCAAATTTGTTTTCATGGAGCGTTTTTCGTTTGACAGAGGCGATGGTCAGACCGCATCGCTGTCATCGGCTGCGTCCTCATCCGGTACAGCGGCCGCTGTCAGCTCCGCCTCCTTCAGCAGGGCAGGCCAAGGTGCGGCGGAATCTGTATGGATGCTGGTGAGCAACTCCTCGGGATGGCGGAGGAAATCCTTTTCCAGCTCATTGCCGATGAATTCATCTCGGAAGCGGGTGATCAGGTTAAGATGTGCCCAGCGGGTCAAATAGTAGATGACCAGCCTCGGCAGGCGGGTGTAGATGTTCTCTTCCGGGGCAGGATCAATGAAGCTCGACTCGCGCAGCTTCTTGGTTGAAAGTGTCTGCGGCAGATAGACGTTCCTGAGAAACATGTATTCCGGCGGCAGGCGGGCGGTTATGCCGAACGATGTCAAAAGGCCTGCCACCCGCTCCAAGACAAATTTCCCTGCCATGACCACGTGATACGGCACATAGACCTCGCGCGGAGTCTTCACCTCCAGATAGGCCCGGATGGTCAGGATCAGGTCATCCAGCTCCACCGGCTCCCGGTCGGCGAAGTGATAGATTGCGCCGGAGAACTCCTCGCGGTTGAGAAGAACGTGGTGGACGAAATAGGGAATCTTGGCCGCGTTGGTGTAGGAATGCTTTACGCCCCGCTTGGTGAAAAGAAAGGGCATGGCCTCGTCGGCAATGGCAAAGAGCAGACGATGAAAGCCCTGAATTTTGTGGTCATGCTCGCCATAGACGATCGAGACCCGGATGATGGTGCAGTCCAGCCCGTGATGTCGCATCATGTGCTCAAGGGTCATCTCGGCCATCAGCTTGGATTTGGCGTAGTTGCTCATGCCGGGAGTCAGGGGCATGATGTCTTCTTCGGCCAAATCTTCGCCATGTGGCAAAACGGCGGCGGAACTGATATGAATGTAGGGGATGTTCAGGGCGCAGCAGGCCCGCCCCAAGTTGACGCAGCCGAGATAGTTGACTTCAAAGGCGAGCTGTGCGTCCGAGTCCAGCGAGGCCATGGCCGCGTTAATGACAAAATCCGGCTTGGCTCGCTTCAGATAGACAATGATATCCTGGGCGTTGCGGATGGACAGTTTTTTTGAGCTGGGGGCACGGATGTCGAAATCGTCCGGGGTGTGGGTCTTGAAATAATGGGCAAGGGTGCCGCCGATCAGACCGGAGCCGCCGATCAGCACGCCGAGGCGGCGTTTTTTTGTCTGGGGGGGCTGAACCATGTTGTTCTCGGATGAAAGCTGCGGTGTCATCAGGATGCGCTGCTCTTTCCTTTAGCACGTTTATCCGCAAAAAGCATCCTTTTTTCGGGCTGCGCCCAACGTTGCCCCTGTCGGGCGGGTGAAACAGCGCACCCGCCCGATGATTCTTCCTACTTTTTCTCCTTCACCACCGTCACCGCGCCTGCCTTGTTCCGCGCCCGGTATTCAGGCCGATACATGGCTTCAACTTCTGAGGGCGGCAGGGCGTAGCTGCCGGGTGTGACCGCACGCACCATGTAAGCAAAGCGGAAGGGGCGCACGTTGGGGCTTCCTTCCGGCTGCGGCAAGGCGGCAGTGTCAAAGGCAGCGATGAAGCGGTCGTCTCGTGCATCAGTGTAAAGGAACGGGCTGAGTTCACCCAGCCAGCTGAAGGCTTCCGCATCGGTGCCACTGAGAGGCTTCTCAATCTCAAAGCCAGCAGGTAGGAGGTCAATCAGCATGGACTGGAAATTGCCGCCTTCTCGTGCCTCGCCCTCCACGGTCACCACAGCCAGCCCGCTCTGCGGCACGTTGTCCAAACGCAACGGTTTGCCCAACGTATTATACCAGCTCCGTCGGACAGTGAAGCCGTTCTCCACCACCGGCGGCTCATTGATGGGCGAACCTTGCACAGTTGTCACCGCCCAGACGGCGGCACTGCCTTTGTTGCGCAGCGTCACGGGGCTGGCAAGCAGCGACTCGCCGTTGCGGCTAAGGGAAAAGAAGGATTTTTTCTCTACCGTTGGTTTCGGCTCTTCTTTGGGTTTGTCGCTGTCCATGCTCAGGGCGGAAAGAAATCTGCCAACAAGCGATGGGCTTTTTTCCTCTGGCTTGGGTTGTGGCGCAGGCGTGCTGCCGTCCGCCACTTCCACATCCAGCGGCTGGCCTTTGTCTAACGTCAGGGATGCCATGATCAGCGCGGCCTGTTCTTGGGTGGAAAGATACTTCCGCTTGGAAAGCAGGCCGGTCAGCTCCTGCCAAGCCGGAGCTGGATCAAGCTGCTTCAGGCCACTGTCGCCGATAACGCTGATAACTGAGGCCAAATCGCGCAACCGCGAGCCGTAGCTCCACCATGAAGCCGCTTCGGTGTCTGCCGCCTGCAAAGCCGCCTTCAGGCCTTTCACCGCCCGCTCTTGATCGCCGAGCAATGCCAAGGTTCCGGCAAGCTGGGCTTGCGCCAGCGGCGAGACGATGCTGCCAAATTTAGTGTCATACAGATAGCGGGCATCTTCCTGCCGAGCTTGACCAGCGCGGGCCAGCACCCAGTGGGCATAGGCCAAGGCCTCGATGTGCTTGTCTTGACTGCCGCTTTGTTTCACTTCGCCGGTCAGCCAGTCCAGCCCTTTCTTGTAGAAATAGTCCGGCACAGCAAAGCCTTTTTCTTTTGCTCGGCCCAAAAAATCCATTGCGTAGGCCGAAAGCCACGGCTCTGGCTCGCTTTGGTCAGACCAGAGGCCGAAGCTGCCTTCGCCAAGCTGCTTTTGCAGAATCAGCTCAATCGCGCCCTGCACTCGGCTGGACAAATTTTTGTCCGCCGGATAGCTGAAGCGTTCCGCAAGCTGGTTGGCATAGAGCAGCGGCATGGCCCGGCTGGTGAGCTGCTCCAAGCAGCCATGCGGATAGCGGTCCAATTCGCCAAGCAGTCCAGCCACATCCACGTTGGGCATCGAGGAGATACTGACTGCCACCTTGGCGGTTGCCGGATAGAGACCGCCGAGCGTGTCTTTGTTCAGGCTGATAGCCGCACCCGGATCAATTTTGCTGTAGGTACGGGTCAGAGTCGGCAGATATTTGCCGCGCACATTGAGGTCAAAGTCGCCTGCATAGCTATAGCCCGCTGGCCCGCTGACGCTCAGGTGCAGTTTGCCGCTGCCAATGCCGATGGCTGTGACCGGGAAGCTCAGGCTCTGGCGTTTTTTAGGCTGCAACGCTGCTTTGGCCGTGCTGCTTTCCTTGGCCATGACCACGGCCCCTTCCGTTGTCCAAGCAATTTGATAATCACCTTCCGGGCCGTCAATATTTTCAATCAGGAGCTGGATATTCGACTGGTCGCCATCGGCCAGATAGCGCGGCAGCGACGGCGAGACCACAATCGGATCGTTGACCCGCATGGGCTTGCTGGCTGCACCGGTTTTCTCCTTTGACCACGCCACCGCCATCAGGCGCAGCCTGCCGTTAAAATCAGGAATATCCAGCGGTACCGAGGCGATGCCATCCTGTTCTGCCTTAACCACACCGGAGAAAAGCGAGACAATCTTCACATTCGACTGCGGCGCACCGCGCAACCCGTCTTCGCCCGCGCCGTTGCGCAGAGTGAGCGGCTTGCTGTCCGGCGGAATGATAAGCTGGCCGTATATGTCGCGGATATCTGTGCCGAGCTGCTGTTTGGCGAAGAACCATGTGATCGGGTCAGGCGAGACAAAATTCGTCAATTGCAGCACACCCTCATCCACAGCGGCCAAGGTTAGGCGAATCTCGCTGCCTGCCTCCGCGCCTTTGACAGAAACCGGCACTTGCAGCATCTGCCGAGGGCGAACTTGCTCTGGCGCGTTGACCGCCACTTCCAGCCGCTGCGGGGCCGAATCCATAGGCAGCCAGATCAGGCCTACTGCCCGGTCTGCGCCTTTTTGCTGATCTTTGCCGGGCCGATACACCGTGATCAGGGCATACACGCCCGCGCCCCAGCCGTCTTCAACCGGAATGTCAATGGTCTGTTCTTTGCCGCTGAGGGCGAAGTTGCGCACCCCGTTCACCGTGGTGTTGGCCAGCACCAAGCTCGCTTGGCCAAGATACGGCGCGGTCAGGGTCAGTTTGGCAGTGTCACCGACTTTGTAACCCTGCCGGTCGAGCACCACTTTGACGGAATCCGGCGTGTCGCTTTCGCCGACAAGCTGCTCGCCTGCGGTGAAGCGCAGCGTGGTGAACAAGGTTTTGTCCTTGTTCAGCAATTCCAGCCGGTATCTGCCCTGCCCTGCTGGAACAGTCAGCGGCAGCGGCCCGGCTTTCTCCCACGTGAGCTGGCCGCGCTGCTCCTCCTGATCACGGATGATCTTCTCATACGCCCATTCGCCTTCCTTGCGGAACCACTGATAATCAATCTCTTCGCGCACTAACCGCCAATGACTTTCGCCTTTCTCCTGCGGCTTGCCTTTGTCATCTAAGGCGATGACCTCAAACTTGGCCTCGCTGTGCTCTGGCAGCTGCAAATCAGCAAAGCCGGGCTTCAGGCCCAGATATTCTTTCAAATGCCGCACCGGCAATGTGGCCGCAGCATTGACCGCCCTGCCGTCAATGTCCAGCACATCCGCGCTGATCACCGCCTTGAGCGGCTGCAAGGTGGTCAACGGCTGGCCTGCAAGGCTTAATGCCAAGTTGCCGTGCCCTTTCGCGTCGGTGGTGATTTCCGGCACTTCTATTTCAGCAAGGCCGGGATCCGCGCCATCTTTGCCGAAATAGAACCCGGCAAAATCGGCAAACGGATGCGGCTCATACGCCAGTTTCATTGTGGCCTGCACCTTCAGCTCAGAACCCGGCGAGCCATAAAAATAATCGGCTTGCACCGCGGCCTCGGCCTTGTCTTGGGCGGACAAGAAGCCTTTCGGCTCCAAGCGCACTTCTAAGCGCGGCGGTTTGAAGGATTTGACTTGGAAGGTGGTTTGGCCCGCAGGTTTTCCCTCCACGTCGGCATACAGAGCTGCTGTCCAGTTGCCAGAACGGGCCGAGTTGGCCAGATTGATCGTGTCGCTGCATCCGCCGTTTGCATCAAGCTGAAGCACCCGCTCGATCAGCACCTTACCGTCTGGGCCGCTGACCCGCAACGTCATAGGTGGGCTGGCCGCAGCACGGGCGATGCGGTCGCGGACAATCGCCGCCAGATGCACGCTCTCGCCGGGCCGATAAATGCCGCGTTCGGTGTAAACGTAGGCATCCAGCGGGCCGGGAGCGGTTCTGCCGCTCACGCCTCGGTCGCTGAGATCAAAGGGAGCCTGCTCTAACTGGAGAAAAGTGAAGCCGTGCTTGGCGTTCATGGACATCAGATGGACAGCAGCCTGTCCGCCCTTGCCTTTCAGCAGGCCGGGCGCAAAACGCACCAAGCCTTTCTCATCCGTGGTCAGTGTGGCTAACGGCGCGTTGTTCTTGGCGTAGAGACCAATCTCCAATCCAGCAATAGGCAGAGCGGTCTCCAAGCTGCGGGCAGCAACGGTCAAGCCGTCGCTGCTCTGATACGTGGTCAGGCCGATGTCTGTCACCACAATCCACTGGCTGGCCCGACCTTCCCAGTTATGTTCATAATCATCCTCATTACCTTCTGCTCCAGCGACCTTTTCTGGCTTGATCTGCTCAGCCACCAGAATGTAGAGACCAGGGGCAATGGCGAGAATGTCCTGCGGCAGAACAACATTGCTGGCGATGGTCTTGTCTTGGGCCGGGCTGGCAATCTCCGTGCGGCCCTGCCAAACCTGCTCGCCAACATTTGTTCCGATATTGTCGATCTCGTATTTATCGAGCCTATTACGGAATTTTTCTCGAACAAAATCGCCAAGGATGTTGCGCTCATGAATACGGAACAGCTGGAACCGCACCTTGTCCACGTTCACTGTGTTCAGGCCGATGCCACGGCTGCTGCGGTCAGCGAGGACATAGTCGCTTTGATTGAACCAGAGCGCGGGCTTGCGATGTTCGGTTTCAACAGTCAGCGTCACATTTTCGGGCAAAGTGCGCTCCTTCATCTTCATGCCACTGCGCACCGTCACGCTGTAGGAAGTGCCATAAGCGGCCCCGCCAATGCAGAGCTTGTGCGTTTCTTCTTCATTTTTCACCGAAAAATCTGAGGAAATCGCCGGAGCAACCTGAATGTAGTCACCATAATGAAATGCGTCTGGGCTGGGCAGCTCCTCGTTGAATTTCAGGCAAAGTTTTGGCTGGCTGCTCTCCGTTTCCGCTTCGCTGGCTTGAATTTTCAACATCTTTTCTTCAAGCTGCTTCTGCCGCAGCGCAGCAAGTTTTGCCTCTTGCGCAGCTTTTTCCGCCGCCTGCTGTTTGGCCAACTCCTCAGCCAGTTTTTTCTTCTCAGCGGTCACGGCTTCTTCCTGCTTTTTCCGCAGCCGGTTGGCATCTTGGCTGCCGCCCAGTTTCGCCAGTAATTCATACACACTGATGGCCGCCGGAGTCCAATTCGTATTGACTGTGGTGCGGTTTTCCAAGGCCTTGCCGGTCAGCGTGAGAGCTTCTTTTTGCGCAGCCGCATCTGGTGCCGACAGATAGGCCTGCCAGCCAGACCGGCTGGCCTCATCCCATTGTCCGGCGCACCCTGCCGCCTTGGAGAATGATATCCAAAATGCTGCCGCAGGCTTTCCGCCTGAACGCATAACCGCATTGTTGCACAGTGCGGTCGCGACAGTGCAATTCTCCGGCTTTGCCGTCAAGGTCATGATATCTGCGGCTTGCATCAGTACCGCAGCCTGTTCAAGCTGTGGCGCTCCTGCCGTGCGGCTGTGCTCGGCGACGAATTTCTGCGTTTCCTGCTTCAGATGCTGAAGCGTGTATTCGTCCGCAGCGGCGGCCAGCGAGACGAAAAGAGAAAGCAGCAGGAAAACAGCGGAGAGGACGGCTCGTTTCATAGTTTCCTCCATGCGGAATGAAAGGGCGGAGATACGCTGCTGGCATTATACCGGCTGTTCAGCCCGCTGAAAACAGAAAGATTTGCTGAAGTGCTGGTATGCAAAAAGGCGGCCCCTTGCGGAACCGCCTTCTGTGGTTGAGGAGGAGCAGATGCTGTTACTTTTTGGCGCAGACCACCGCTTGGGCAACAATATTCAAGCTGGCCGCCGCGCCGCTGACATTGACCTCGTAACTGTCGATAACCGCTTTGTTCAGTCCTTCGTGGGCATTGCCATACTGCTCCGGCAGTGCGGTCGCGACATTGCCTTCGCCCACATAAAGATGGGTCGCGCTCATGGCAACATCACCCGTCATTGCAAAGGTCACTGTCACCTTGGTCGCTTCGTATTTGACGGTCAGCTCGCCGACTTTTACTGCCCTGCTCAGATCGTTCCCCGCCGCGCCGCTGTATATCGGCTGCGTTAGCGTCTGGTTTTTGCTGACGCTGCTCTGCCATCCCCAGAGATTGGCGGCTGAAATATCGTCCAGCTCCGTTTGCCCAAAGGCAAAAGCTGTCCGGCAGGTTCCGCCAGCGTCCCGGCAGATTATCTGGCCATTTGCGTCAAGTCCAACCACAAAGTCACCTTCATAGCACTGCACGGCCACAGTCGGTGCTGCCGCAAGAAGCGACATCGTACTTGTTGAGGAAATAGTTCCGCTGGTGGGGCAAGTACATACGCCAGGCACGCCTTGCGGTCCTTGCGGTCCTATAGGCCCTGCTGGACCTTGTGATCCCGCAGGGCCTGGAGGCCCCTGAGGGCCTAAAAAGCCCTGCGCTCCTGTGTCGCCTTTATCTCCCTTCGCACCAATATCGCCTTTGACTCCGGCAGGGCCGGTCGGGCCGACAGGGCCGGTATCTCCCTTCAAGCCTTGAA
>DHWV01000077.1:0-394 GCA_002413355.1 Desulfobulbaceae bacterium UBA5173
TGGCCGTCACATCCTTGCGCAGGGCGGAGATGTTGGTTCTGGCCACCACGTTGCCGCCGATGCTCGCCTGAATGGCGATTTTGAACATCTGGCGGGGAATTTCCTCCTGCAATTTCTCGCAGGCTTTCAGGCCGCGCTCACGGGAACGCTGGCGGTGCGTGAGCTGCGAGAGCGCGTCCACCCGCTCGCCGTTGACGAGAATGTCCAATTTGACCAGATCGCTGGTGCGGTAATCGAGCATCTGATAATCAAAGGAGCCATAGCCTTGGGTCAACGACTTGAGCTTGTCATAGAAATCATAAATCACTTCGGCCAGCGGCAGCTCGCAGCTCAGTTCGATCCGCCCTGGCGTGGGATAGTGGTGGGTGATGTTCTCGCCGCGCCGCTCCATGCA
>DHWV01000077.1:697-907 GCA_002413355.1 Desulfobulbaceae bacterium UBA5173
GGATGGAGGCCCGGATGAACGGCTCCTCAACGTGCTCGATCAAACTCGGATCAGGAAAGAAGGATGGATTGTCGAGCATCTGCACCGTGCCGTTGTTCAGATACACCTCATAGCGCACCGAAGGCACAGTGAGGATAATTGAGATGTCAAATTCCCGCTCGATGCGCTCCTGCACCACTTCCAGATGGAGCAGGCCAAGGAAGCCGCAGC
>DHWV01000077.1:1161-8527 GCA_002413355.1 Desulfobulbaceae bacterium UBA5173
CCGCAGCGGAAGCCGAAGCCGAGAGCTGCCGAGGAATCCTTTTGGAAGGTCAGGGCCGCGTCGTTGAGCTGAAGTTTCTCCAGCGCCGCGCCAAGGTCTTCGTAGTCATCAGCGGAGATAGGGTAGATGGAAGAGAAAACCACCTGCTGCGCCTCTTTGAAGCCAGGCAGAGCCACAGAGCAGGGATCATCCTTGCGGGTGACGGTGTCGCCCGGCTTGGCATCGGTGAGTGTTTTCACGCCGGCAATCAGATAGCCGATCTCTCCGGCGGACAGGCTGTCGCGCTGCGTGCGGGTGAGGAGATACTGGCCGACCTCCTCCACTTTGTACTCCGAATTGTTGTGCATGAAGACAATGGTGTCGCCGGGCCGCACCGTGCCGTTGACAATGCGCACGGAAATGACCGTGCCCCGGTAGGCATCATAGTTCGCGTCAAAGATCAGGGCTTGCAGCGGCGCGTTCGGGTCGCCTTCCGGCGGTGGCAGATGCTTGACAATCGCCTCCAATATTTCCTCCACGCCGAGGCCGGTCTTGGCCGAGCATTTCTGCACTGTCTCCAGGCTCAGGCCAAGGTCATGGCTGATTTCTTCGGCCACCTTCTCCGGCTCGGCAGCAGGCAGATCAATCTTGTTGATCACCGGAATGATCTCCAGATCGTTCTCCATTGCCAGATAGAGGTTGGCCAAGGTCTGCGCTTCCACGCCCTGAGCTGCATCAACTAAAAGCAACGCGCCCTCGCAGGCGGCCAAAGCGCGGGAGACCTCGTAGGTAAAATCCACATGGCCGGGCGTGTCAACCAGATTGAGATAATACTGCTGGCCGTCCTTGGCCTTGTACGGCAGACAGATGGTCTGGCTTTTTATGGTGATGCCGCGCTCCCGCTCAATATCCATGTTGTCCAAGAGCTGATCTTGGAATTCGCGGGCCGTGACCAAGCCGCAGAGCTGGATGAGACGGTCGGAGAGCGTGGATTTGCCGTGGTCTATATGGGCGATGACGCTGAAGTTGCGGATGTTTTTCATATTTTCTTGTATCTTGTCCGAAAAAGGGTTACTCTTGGTTGCTGACAGCAAGGAGGGGCAGTATAAATATACTGAATTTGAAACTTTTTCAAGCAATAGAGCGCATAGATGGCCCCAGCGGCATCTTTTTCCCGCGCAATACGTGAATTTTCTGCCGGAATGCGGTAAGCTGACACGATATGAGCGACGAGACGGAACAGGAGCAGGGCCTGCACGAAGACAACGGGGATATCCAAGTCCGCGAAGATGAAGACGTGGAGGTTCAGGACAGGCAGCCGTATTACCCGGTGACACTGGTCACGACGAGTGATGACGAAAATTTGCCTGCGG
This sequence comes from Desulfobulbaceae bacterium UBA5173, assembly GCA_002413355.1. Taxonomy (GTDB): domain Bacteria; phylum Desulfobacterota; class Desulfobulbia; order Desulfobulbales; family Desulfobulbaceae; genus Electronema. The sequence goes on from DHWV01000077.1 coordinate 2,514, forward strand.
TCAGCAATCCGGCCTTGCACCGCTATTTGCAGGAGATCAGCCAGTACGAGCTGCTTTCGCGCGAGGAGACGGATGAGCTGGCTGTCCGCTTCCGCGAGACCGGCGACCCGGAGGCGGCCTACCGGCTTGTCTCTGCCAACCTACGTTTGGTGGTCAAGGTGGCGATGGATTTTCAGAAATACTGGATGCAGAATTTCATGGACTTGGTGCAGGAAGGCAATGTCGGCTTGGTACAGGCGACTAAGAAATTCGATCCGTACCGGGGCGTGAAGTTTTCCTATTACGCTGCCTATTGGATTCGCGCCTATATCCTCAAGTTCATCATGGACAACTGGCGGCTGGTGAAAATCGGCACCACCCAGACTCAGCGCCGCCTTTTCTTCAGTCTCAATAAAGAAAAGAAGCTGATCGAGGCGCAGGGCTTCAAGCCGGATGTCAAGCTGCTGGCCGAGCGGCTCAACGCCAAAGAGAGCGAAGTGGTGGAGATGGGCCAGCGCATGGATAGCTGGGATGTCTCCCTTGAAACCCCGCTGCTGGGCGATTCGGACGAAGAGCAGAAAAATTTTCTTCCCGCCAATGGCCCAGCGGTGGAGGATATTGTCGCCCTGAACGAGGTGCGGGAACGGATCGCCAAAATCCTTGTTCATGTGGACGATGTGCTGAACGAGAAAGAAAAAGTCATCTTGAATACCCGCCTTCTCAGCGACGAGCCGATCACCCTGCAAGACATAGCCGATCAGTTCAAAATTTCGCGGGAGCGGGTGCGCCAGATCGAGGTTAACCTGCTAAAAAAATTGAGAGCCATTTTTGAAAAAGAACTGCCCGATGCCCGGGATTACCTTGATGCCGAGCCGGATGTCGTCGGTTCCGGCCTGCACTGAGCTGTTTTCCCCCTTGAGGTGAGCATGAACGTTCCTTTGCTGGATCTGCATCCGCAAACCGCTGCCCTGCGTGACGAAATCCTCCGGGCCGTCACCGAAGTGATTGACTCCACCACCTACATCCTCGGCCCCAAAGTCACCGGGCTGGAGGAGGAGATTGCCGCCTATTCCGGCGCAGGCTTCGGCATCGGCGTGAGCAGCGGTACTGATGCTTTGCTGATGGCCTTGATGGCTCTGGAAATCGGGCCGGGCGACCGGGTGCTAACCACGCCGTACAGTTTTTTCGCCACAGTCGGGGCGATTCTGCGGGTCGGGGCACTGCCGGTCTTTGCCGACATTGAGGCTGAGACCTTTAATATTGATCCCGGCAAGATGGCGGAGATTTTGGCAGACGATGCCAAGAACGGACGGACAATCAAGGCTATCATTCCGGTGCATCTTTTCGGCCAGTGCGCGGACATGGGCAAAATCATGGCCTTGGCGCAGGAATACGCCATCCCGGTGATTGAGGACGCGGCCCAAGCCATCGGCTCTGAATACCCTATGCAGGAAAAAGACGGCTCCACGGTCTGGCGCAAGGCGGGTTCAATGGGTTTGGTCGGCTGTTATTCCTTTTTTCCGTCCAAAAATCTCGGCTGCCTTGGCGATGGTGGTATGGTCGTCACCTCAGACAGTAATTTTGCCGACACGCTGCGCTGCTACCGCAATCACGGGGCCAAGCCAAAATATTATCACTCCAAGATTGGCGGCAATTTCCGCCTTGATCCGCTGCAAGCCGCTGTCCTCAGCGTCAAATTGCCGCATCTGGAGCAGTGGCACAAGCAGCGGCAGGAAAACAGCCGCATCTACCGCGAGCTGTTCGCGCAGGCTGGACTGACCGACAACCCGGTGATTCTGCCCAAAGCGGTTCATGCCGCCAGTCCAGACGCGGCAAAGCATAACCACCATATTTACAACCAGTTTGTCATTCGCGCCCCGCGCCGCGAAGAGCTGCGCAAGCATCTTCAGGAGCACGGCGTGGGCTGCGAGGTCTATTATCCGGTCTGCCTGCACAAACAGGACTGCATGAAGCGATTCGGCAGCAACGCACTGTCTCTGCCGGTTGCCGAGCAGCTGGCGCAGGATTCGCTGGCTTTGCCCATCTTCCCGGAGCTGGGCCGCGAGCAGCTAACCCGCGTGGTTGAGGTCATCGCTGAATTGTATCGTTCCTGAATTTGACTGAAGAACTTTTTTATCCTCCCGCTGCGGCCTGCGCTGTCAGCGGCTGATTTTTTATTTTTCCGCAATAGAGAGAGCACGCGCATCATGGTTGAACGCATCCCCATGTCCCAGAATGGATATGCCAAGCTGAAGCAGGAGCTGGAGCGGCTGGAGAAGATTGAGCGGCCCGACGTGGTCAAGGCGATTGAAACCGCACGCGCCCACGGCGACCTGAAGGAAAACGCCGAATATCACGCAGCCAAGGAGCGGCAGAGTCTGACTGAGGGCCGGATCATGGAGCTAAAAGACAAGCTGGGCCGCGCCGAGGTGATCGACTGCACCAAGGTCGGCACCCAGCGGGCGGTCTTCGGCACGGTCATCACCCTGATGGACATGAAGACCGATGAAGAAGTGACCTACCAACTTCTGGGGCCAGAAGAGGCTGACGTGAAAAGCGGCTCGATCTCTGTGCTCGCGCCGCTGGGCCGCTCCATCCTCGGCAAGGCAGTTGGCGATGAAATTGTCGCCAAAACGCCGGGCGGCGTGCGGGAGTTTGAGGTTATTGAGATACAGGCCGGGACGTTGTGCTGATATTCAGCACAAAAGATTCCCCTGTTAATTCAAATGGTTTTAAAAAAGCTGGGCAGCCGTAGTGAAAACCTGTAATTCCGGTGTCTGCGACAAGCAGGAGAACTATGGAATTTAACTGTAAAACTGGTGGCCACTTGAGTTATAATAACGAAAAATCGGCTGTTGAAGACACTATTACTCGCATCTGCGTCACGTTGCTGGCAAAAATAAGTCGTCAAGGGCAGCCTGCGCACCGTCCTTGGCAACCTTGCCCGGATTAACCACACGATACAGGACTTGCCATGAACCGCCCCATCCATCTCCATCTTCTCCCTCTACTGCTTGCGCTGCTCCTCGTCGCCGGGAATGCTCTTGCCGCCAAGCAGAACACCGTCTTTCTGCCCTTAAAAATCAATGCGGAGGACAGCGGCGCGCTGGCGCAGCAGGCTGACGCAGCCTTGCAGGCTGCGCTGTCCGGCAAAGGCTTGTCCATGCTCACCCGCAGCGAGGCCATGCAGCTGGTGGATTACAAAGGTACTTGGCCGCCGCCTGCCGTCGCCCTGACTAAAGCCTTGGAGAAGAACGGCATGGACTATGCCGCCGTGGGCAGTCTGACCGTGATCGGCAGACGGATCTCGGTGGACATGCGGATCATTGATTTGCTGGAGCCGGGCAAGTCGCAGTCCGCCTTTAAAGAGGGCGCAGCGGCCGCTGAACTGCCGCTGGTGCTGGAAGGGCTGCTTGCCGAGGTGCTGGGCCGCACCAGCAAGGAGCTGCTCATCGCCTCTGTCACTCCGGCAGGCAACGAGCGGATTGATGCCGGGGCCATCCTCGGCAAAATCAGCACGAAGCCGGGCGACATCTACAGCCCGGACACCCTGCGCAAAGACCTGAAGGCGATCTTCAAGATGGGCTACTTCGACAACGTAGCCATTGAGGTCGCGGACTCGTCTAAGGGCAAGCAGGTGGTCTTTCGGGTGCAGGAGAAACCGCTGATCACCAAGGTCACGTTCACCGGCATCAAGGAGGTGGACGAGAAGGACGTAAAAGATGCGGCAGGCATCAAGGTCAACACCATCCTCAATCCGGCGGCCCTCAACGATGCGGTGAAAAAAATTGACGAGCTGTACCGGAGCAAAAGCTATTCCGCCGCTAAAGCCAGCTTCAAGGTGAGCCAGCCTGACCCGAAGACAACGGAGGTGGTTTTTGAGATCAATGAGGGCGCGAAGATGTCCATCACGGACATCCGCTTTGTCGGCAACACGGCCTTTGACGGCAGCGACCTGAAGAAGGAGATTCAGACCGGCACGTGGAAGTGGTACGCCTCGTGGATTACCGGCTCCGGCACCCTGAAGATGGACATGCTGAAGCAGGATGCGGACCGGATTGCCGCCTTCTACGCCAACCACGGCTACATTGACGCTAAGGTGAGCGAGCCGGAGGTGAAGGAGGAAGGCAAGGACATCATCGTCACCTTCACCATTGAGGAAGGCCCGCGCTGCAAACTCGGCACTATAGATATTCAGGGTGATTTGCTCAAGAGCCGGGAAGAACTGCTGGACATGCTCGATATCCGCAAGGAAGAGTTCTTCAGCAAGAAGGTCATGCAGGAGGACATTCTTAAACTGACCGACCTCTACGCCGAGCAGGGCTACGCCTTTGCCGAGGTTGACCCGAAGATGAAGAAGTCAGGCGACGGCACGACAGTTGACATCACCTTGGAGGTGGCCAAAGGCAAGCTGGTCACCTTCAGCCGGGTGGAAGTGAAAGGCAACACCCGCACCAGAGACAACGTCATCCGCCGCGACTTGGAAGTGCAGGAAGGTGGCACCTATAACTCCAAGGCCGTGCGCGACTCGGTCAAAAAGCTCCAGCGGCTGGGCTTCTTTGAGGATGTCACTGTCACTCCGCAGCCAACCTTGGAAGAGGATCAGATGGACATCATGGTGGCCGTGAAGGAGCGGGCCACCGGCCAGTTTAGCATCGGCGCGGGCTACTCGTCTTCGGACAAGCTGATGTTTATGGGCGAGATCTCCGAGGACAATCTCCTTGGCCTTGGCACGCGGCTCTCCTTGTCGGCCAACATGAGCGCGGTGAGCAGCAAGTTCAACCTCTCCTACACGGATCCCCGGATTTTTGACTCCAGAGTCTCCGCAGGCGTGGATGCCTTCAACTGGGAGCGCGAGTACACCAACTACACTAAGTCGTCAACAGGCGGCGGCCTCCGGCTCGGCCATCAGCTAATCGAGGAGTGGCGGATATACTACGGCTATAGCTGGACTGACACCACGTTGAAGGACATCGCCGCCGACGCTTCCGACTACATTCTGGAGTCGGCCAAAATCAACATTACCAGCGCGGTCAAGCTCTCACTGGTGCGCGATACCCGCGACAAGATGTTCAACACTAACTCCGGCTCCCGGAACAGCGTCAGCGTCCAGTACGCCGGCGGCATCTTTGGCGGCGAGGCGGAATACACCAAGCTGGAAGGCTCGACAAGCTGGTATTATCCGCTGCCGCTGTCAACTGTTTTGCACGGCATGCTGTCGGCAGGCAAGGCCTTTGAGAATGAGGATGGCAAGCTGCCCGTCTATGACAATTTCTACCTCGGCGGCATGAGTTCCATCCGGGGCTTCAAATCCTCGACCATCAGCCCAATCAACCCGATCAACGACGAGAAATACGGCGGCGACAAAATGTGGTTCGCCAATGTGGAGCTGCACTTCCCGCTGGTGACTGACGCTGGTCTGCGCGGCGTTGTTTTCACCGACTTCGGTAATGTCTATGCGCAGGATGATAGCTGGGATTTCGGCACAATGAAGAAGTCCGCCGGGTTGGGCATCAACTGGCTGTCGCCGGTCGGGCCGCTGCGCTTAGTTTGGGGCTGCAATCTGGACAAGCAGAAGGGCGACGAGGATGCCCAGTGGGACTTCGCCATGGGCGGGAACTTCTGAGATCTGAACGGGATAGGGGGGCCGGCCACCGCCCTCCGTTCAGAGCGAAGGAGGGTGTGAATTCTCAATCGGCTGCCCTGTGCGGTAACGGTGAAGAGTGAGATGGCAATTTGGCCATCTGTAAAAATATAGCTACAGACCTAATGTGCAACTCTTTATGGAGCAACCAAGCCATCCAAGTCAAGTGGAGAGCGACTATAGACGCTGATCTTTTTTTGGAACAGGCAGCGGACTTCCTCATCAGCTTTCGGGTGTTTTTTTACGGATGATAGTTAAGAGTTTCAATGCCTCACCTATTCCTCGCTGACTGCATCCAAACCGCTCCGCCCGTTATGGCATCAGGGTAGAGTTCCACGTCACGGACTAGAAGCTGCATATCAATCTTGGTCGCAGGCTTGTTCCTGAAATG
>DHWV01000043.1:0-16083 GCA_002413355.1 Desulfobulbaceae bacterium UBA5173
GACAATGCCTCTTTTCATAAGCCTGAAAAAATTCAGCACCTCATCGAAGATGCCGGGTGCTTGCTTGAATATCTTCCTTCGTATTCGCCTGACCTCAATCCGATTGAGCATAAATGGGCGCAGGCTAAAGCCCTCAGGAAAAAACTCGGCTGTTCCACCGATGAACTTTTTCAGCAGGCCGTTCTGTAGTCATTTTATTGTGCTATGGCTATATCAAGAACATCATAGAGACCGGCCTCATCCTCCTTGCCCCGCAGTTATCCTCTTGCCTTTTCCTCTCATCTTCCGCTATGGTAGCAGCTATATTCTGAACAGGCGTTCCGCCGCTCCCACTGTCAAGGACACTTGATGAACACCGCCCCCCTTTCCTTAGACTCAATTCTCCCCTTGGTGCGCAAGCCGGGCCGCTACATCGGCGGCGAGCTGCACGCGGCGCATCCTGACTACACGGCAGTTGATCTCGCCTTCGCGCTCGTCTTCCCGGATTTGTATGAGATCGGCATGTCGCACCAGGGCTTGCAGATACTGTATCACATCCTCAACCGCGAGCCGGGCTTGGCCGCCGAACGCTGCTTCTGCCCGGACACCGACATGGAGGAGCAGCTACGGCGGCATCATCTACCGCTCTTTTCGCTGGAGTCGCGGCGGCCTCTGGCGGAGTTCGATGTCATCGGCTTCACGCTGCCCTATGAGCTGTGTTACACGAACATCCTCACCATCCTTGATCTGGCACACATCCCGCTGCGGGCGGCAGAGCGGGGCGAAACTGCGCCCTTGGTCATCGGCGGCGGCTCCTGCTCGATGAACCCGGAGCCGGTGGCGGACTTCTTTGATGCCATTGTCCTTGGCGACGGCGAGGAGGTGATTCTCGACATTGCCGCCGCGCTACGGGCCGTCAAGACAGACAATCTCTCCCGCCAAGAGAAGCTGCATCGTCTGGCTGCCATTGAGGGCGTGTACATCCCGGCCTTTTTCGCTGACCATTATGACGGCCAGCGGCTGATTGCAGTGGTTCCGCTTAAGCCGGGTTATGCGAGCGTGCGTCGCCGCATTGTCCCACAGCTACCGCCGGTTGAGCTGATTGAACGCCCGCTGGTGCCGATGGTCAAGCCGGTGCATGACCGCCTTGGCATCGAGATTGCACGGGGCTGCACACGCGGCTGCCGTTTCTGCCAGGCAGGCATGATTTACCGCCCGGTGCGTGAGCGCAGCGTCGAGCAAATTATGCAACTGGCCGAGCAGGGCATCAGCAATTCCGGCTTTGGCGAGCTGGCCCTGCTCTCACTCTCCACTGGCGACTATTCCTGTCTGGCTGACTTGCTGCTCAAACTGATGGACCGCTTTGCTGAGGAGCGCGTCTCGATCTCCCTGCCCTCAATGCGCGTCGGCACGCTCACGCCGGAGGTCATCGCCCAGATCAAGCGGGTGCGCAAGACCGGCTTCACCGTGGCACCGGAAGCAGGCACTGACCGTTTGCGCGAAGTGATCAACAAGGGCATCACTGAGGCGGATTTGCTCGCTGGCTGCCGCGATGCCTTTGCCGCAGGCTGGAGCGTGCTCAAGTTTTATTTCATGCTCGGCCTGCCGACCGAGACGCTGGACGACGTGGACGCGATTGTGGAGCTGGCGGCGCGGGCGCGGCAGGAGGCCAAGGGCAAACGGGCCGAGATCAACGTCTCGGTTTCCACCTTTGTGCCCAAGCCGCACACGCCGTTCCAGTGGTGCGGCCAAATTTCGATGGACGAATCGCGGGAGCGCATTCAGCGGCTGATGAAGAAGCTGCCGCCCAAGGGCTACAAGCTGAAGTGGCACGACCCGGAGCTGTCGCTGCTCGAAGGCGTGTTCTCGCGCGGCGACCGCAGGCTGTCGCGCCTGCTGGAAGCGGCTTGGCAGGACGGCGCACGGTTGGATGGCTGGAACGAGCATTTTTCGCTGGCCCGCTGGCAGCAGGCGGCGGAGAAAGTCGGTATCAGCTTGGAAGACTACCTCCGGCCACGGACAATGAATGAGCTGCTGCCGTGGGATCATCTCAGCAGCGGAGTGGAGCGCGACTTTCTGGAGAAGGAATACGAGCGAGCGATGGAGCGGGCGTACACGCCCGACTGCCGCAAGCATGGCTGCCAAGGCTGCGGCCTCTGTGATTTCAAGACGATCAAACCGGTGGTGCACCCTGAAACGCCGCCAGCCAGTGCAGTCAAGGCCAGCACTGAACGCCCGGCAAGTCAGCAGCAGACCACGTTCCGCTATCGGGCCGAATATTCGCGCCTCGGCGATGGCCGCTTCATTGGTCATCTGGAGCTGCTGAACCTCGTTTTCCGCGCCTTGCAGCGGGCCAAGCTGCCGGTGCTCTTCTCGCAAGGCTTTAACCCTACGCCCAAGGTTTCTTTCAGCCCAGCCCTGCCCGTGGGCGTGGAAAGCGAGATTGAGTTCTTTGAGGTCGATTTGGCCGAACCCATCCGCCGTCCGGTCGAGGTTATGGACGAGCTAAACCACCAGCTACCTGGTTTCATGGCCATTACGTCGCTGGCTCCAGCCAAGAAGAAGGCTCCGGTCAACGAGATCATCAGCTATGACTGCCTGCTGCCGGAAGGTGTGAATTTAGCACAGGCGGAAGACAGCATCGCCGCGTTTCAGGTGGCAGAAAGCGTGCCGCTGGAGCGTACCCGTAAAGGCAAGACGCAGCATTTCGAGCTAAAGAGGTTCGTCTGCAAACTCAGGCTGGAGGAAGAGCGCAGGCTACAGCTGGAATTGCTTCATCTCCACGCGGAAGCTGGCATCGGTCCAAGGGAAGTGCTGGCCAATGTGCTGGCGTTACAGGAGAGCACAGCGGAGCTGGTGCGGTTTGTGAAGGTGAGGGCAAGGGAGAATTAGAGGGTGCAGGCAGGTTGTCTCTCATGTTGACGAAGGTCATTTTTGCTTGACATGGTCTGTCAATCGTGATAATGATGTTGCCCTGGAGAGGGCGACCTGCTCTCAGTTTACCATTTCTAAAAGACAGGAGAAATGTCATCATGATTATTGCCAAGCAGTCTTTGTCTGGTATCGTTGTTCTGTTCTGTTCTGTTCGTCAGACCTTTATGCGCAGCCATTTGGCCTGGGAAGCGCAAAAGAACTCATTGAGAGTAATCAAGATGTTATTGAGCGTTTTGCACATCCAACAGTTGATCATATTAGTTGCGAATGCGATGGCATCCGAGAGATATCTTCAGGTTTTATAGTAAGATATATATTTCGATGGAAAAACGATGATGGAGAGAAGCACTCAAACACATTCGATTTTCACTTTAACAGTGATGCGAAGATTGTTGCCATTGAACCGCAGGGTCAATCTAATATTATTCCTCCTTTTGCCTTTTCAAGTATCCTGATAGCAGGTCTCGGTGGAATCTTTGATGAAATTCTTAAAGATACACGCTATACCAGATCAGATCTACAGCAATTAATGGATAAAGGAAAATCAAAAGAATTATTGACGATGTTTCTTAGGGTAAAGCAGGGGTGATTCTTGCATTGGTTATCATTTTCTTCTGATGTCAAAGATAGGTTGGCGGAAAGCTAACTGTACCAATAGTCGAGCAAGCCTTTGCCAAATCGGCTGGTTCCGCGCCAGCCGGAGATGTTCACCGCTCCTTTCGTTTATTCTCCCAGCCACTCCAAAACACAGCAGGCAGGCCTTGGCCTGTCCATATTTTTTTTCAATTAACCCGCATGAATAACCTCCACGGCTGGTCGCTGTTTCGGAACAGGAACTTCGCGATGTTTCTGGCGGCCCGCTTCTGCGCATCGCTGGCAAGTATGATGCTGGGCGTTGCTATCGGCTGGCAGGTGTATGCCATGACCCGCAGCACCTTCGCGCTGGGCATGGTCGGCTTGGCACAGTTTCTTCCGGCTCTTGCCTTTGCCCTGCCCGGCGGCTTGGTTGCGGATAAAATAGACCGGCGGCTCATCATTCTGACCGTGCTCGGCGGTGAGCTGCTTGCCGCTGCCGCGCTGCTGGTTTTGTCCCTCAGCAGCTACGGCTCAGTCTATCCCATCTTCGCCGTGCTGGTTCTGCTGGGGACTGGCCGCTCCTTTGTTGCCCCAGCCAGCCAATCTTTGCTGCCGTTCATCGTAACAGCGGAAGAATTCCCTCGTGCAGTTGCCTGGCACTCCACCGCGTTTCAATGCGCGACCATTGTCGGCCCGGCACTTGGCGGCTTTATTTATGCGGCTGGCCCCAGTTGGGTGTATGGCGCGGCCAGTCTGCTGCTCATGGGCTCGGTTTTGTTTACCTTCCTCATACGGGGACAGTGGAGAATTCACAGCGCGTCGGTTGGTCTGCAAGATATTTTCACTGGCGTAACCTTTGTCTTTGCCCACAAAAATATCCTTGGGGCGATCTCGCTCGATCTGTTCGCCGTGCTGTTCGGCGGCGCAACCGCCCTGCTGCCGGTCTTCGCCACCGAAATTCTTCATACCGGCCCGTGGGGGCTGGGCCTGCTCCGCAGTGCTCCTGCTGCTGGAGCCGCGCTCGTTGCCCTGTGGCTGACGCATCATCCTCTGTCAAAAAACATCGGCAAGAAGATGTTCTACTGCGTTGCTCTTTTTGGCCTGAGCACTATCGCCTTTGCCCTTTCAACCAATTTCTTCCTTTCCGCATTCTTTCTTGCTGTCCTCGGCGGCGCAGACATGATCAGCGTGGTCATCCGGCAGACGCTGGTGCAGATTTCCACGCCCAATGAAATGCGCGGGCGAGTGAGTGCGGTCAACGCCATCTTCATCGGCGCATCCAATGAGCTGGGTGAATTTGAATCCGGCGTGACTGCCTCGCTATTTGGCACTGTTCCGGCTGCTGTCCTCGGCGGCATGGGCACGCTTCTTGTGGTCGCGCTGTGGGCGTGGCTTTTTCCGTCCTTGCGAAAGATTGACACTCTAAAGCACGAGCTGGCTGCCTGACAGCTTTCAATCACGCCTCATCATGCGGTCTGCTCGTCACTCCAATATTGATTTTTGACTGGCACGCCGATATCCGCGTCAATCAGCCGCTGCCGCACGGCGAACAGCTTCTCCATCAGCTTGGGTTCAAACTGGGCATAGGCCTCCGTGTCAGGCACCCGCTTTACCACCACGCCGAGCAGTTCAGTGATCGCATTGCCAACAGAATTCTGGCTGATGGTGACAATCAATTTGCCTGCGTCACTCCGGTAGATAAGCTGCTTGAACGCAGGCTGCCAGCGAATGCTGTTCGCATACTGCGCATCTTGAGTGCAGCGGTCACGTACTTTCTTGGCGGTCTTGAGGAAATCGTTGTTGAACAGCAGCACCTGCTCCACCTGCTTGGGGAAATACATCTGCTCCGGCATAGGGGCGTTGCGGGTGGAGACCTGGCCAAAGAAGGTTCGGTAGAAATCAAGGAACCCTTTCAATATCTGATCGTATTCCTGCCAGAAGCAAATGTCCTGCAAGGATGCCGCTCCGCCTTGAATCTCCCAGCTCGGCAATCCCTGCGGATATCCAGTCAAGGCGATCTTTGCTGACTCTGCATCCGTTGACTTGAGTATCTTCAAGTCTAAGGATTTCTCGAAGAACTCACGATACACATGCGGAATGTGCGCCTCAAACAGGCTGTGCTGGCCGCCGTCTGTCAGATTGGGATTGTTCAGATCAGCCAGTTGCGCCTTTCGCAGCTCCTCCTTGCTGAAGACAATGAAATGATTATGCAACATGCGGATACTCGGCACACCCGGTTCGGTCAGCGGCCACGTCGCATCCAAGCTGGCCTCACCCGCCAAGAGCAGTGCCTCCGCAGGATCAGGGTATTGCTCCAGCATGTAGTCCAGCATGATCTGATTGATTCTGTTCCAGACATGCTTGACGTTTTCAGGCAGCTGCGTGCGCCGCACTGGTCGTCCAAGGGGATTGAGAATGCACTTCGAGGTGTTGTAAATGATGGAGGCATCAAACTCCAAACTGTGTCCCAGTGCCTTGCGGTAGAGCAGCAGATTTTCCGGGCTGATCAGCAGGCCGTTGTTCTGCACCAGATCGTTGAGATTCTCGGCACTGTTGAAGAATTCGTTCGGTTTTAGACCTTCCGGGACATTCAGCGGAATTGGTCTGTACGGGGTGACAACTTCTCGCGGGCCTGACGCTGTTTCTGTTACGTTCACGGTTCATTCTCCTTGCAACTATCAACAATATAGGCTGAAGAGAGCGAGGTTGTTCCTCAGCATCTCCGTTTTTATCTCACCATGCACAGGCTTCTGCGCAACAAAGCGCGGACGCATTCCTCAGCTCAACATGAGCTGTTTGAGTTAGCATCGTAGGAAACGGAGCGTGTTTTGTCAACAGGAAAGGCGAAGAATATCCTTATGAATTAGAATGATAGTGCTCATGAGTCATATTCATAAGCACTGTCCAGCTTGAGTTGCAAGCGGTGTCGAGTTAGGAGGGGAAGGAAACAGGCGGCAGGCTGGTGCTCTAAACCCAACCTGGGCCTTTCAGCGGTTCCTCCGCAGAAGCAATTTATACACCGGCATCATATCAAATGGAGTACTGTTTTCCCATTCGCAGAGATATGAACTCGTTACGTCGCTATTGCAGCCAGGGCCGCCATAATCACTCCAGCGTCTTGGTGTTTCTATCCCCCAAAGAGTCACGTAGCTCTCTCCTCCACAAAAATTGTTTGGCTCATCTGTATACCAATTTGTATAATTCCAAGCCTCTCCAGTGACCCATTCCCAAACTCCATCTTGAACTTGATCTGTTCCTCCTATCCATACACTCAAACCAGCATCAGTAGTCATATGGTAAACAACCCAGTCATTCTCAGCTTGACTGGTTATTGTCGCCAGATGAGATCCAATCGCTTCGCAGGCAGTCTTTGCATTGCTCCACGTCAACGGCGTATCAAATCGCTGATAGGCATGGCCATTGTCAGGATTGATCTGTTTTTCTGTTCCGGATTGACAAATTTGTGAATAACTAATTGAGAGCGGCAATATCCAACAACTTGTTAAGAGCGATAGCACAACTTTTTTCATAGGTTCCTCCCGTTAGTAATACAGATAGGAGTTACGCAGTTGAAATATTAATTTCAATCATTACAGCAAGTTGAATCTTAGCGGCGCAAGTCGCCAGTTGAACAAAATCAACGGGTTATAAGCTCAACTGCGTAACTCCCAATAGATTATCTTATTAAAAAAAACAAGGCGTTGAGCTGACGCGCCACATCGCCGCAACCGGACGAAGCCAAAAACTCAGAACGGACGGAAGCTGAGGCGGTATAAACGCCGCTGGAAAATTGAACGGCTTTTCGCTTGGCTTCAGAACTTCAGGCGGCTGGTTGTTCGGTATGAGCGTTTATGAAATCCGTTTTTTAGAGATGAGATCATGCCAGCTACTGGCCAATCTCAAAAAAATAATGCCTGAATCCGGCCTCGCCAAAGCCGCTGGTCAGGCGCATTCCTAATAGGTCGCGCCAGAAGCGCGATGGTGGCCTCCATGTCGCCCGTTACCAGCGCAAGGTGAATTGATGCCGTTGAAGTTCAACGTATATCAAGTTACTGCGCTGGAAATAATTTACTCCAGTTTTCTTTATATAAGCTATAATTTTCGTTCAAAGAGAATTGATTTTCAATCTCTTTTCGATGATGTTCTAATATCCAATCCTGCAATCCAGGAGTTATGATATTTCTTGATCTTATTATTTCATATATCCCTTCAGGGATGTCCCATAATTCTTTAAAGCACGATTCTGCCTGTTCTTTATCATTCATATTAATATGGCATATTAATTTATTAAGCATGTAAGTTTTAGGTATACTGCTATCTTTTTTTCTGTAAATATCTATAGCCTTTTTTGTATAAAAAAGCGCAGATTTCCAGTTTGGATTATCTTGATCCTTGTATAAATAAGCGAGAGATGCGTAATGATAATGTAAATACAAATTCGTCTCTCTTGCATCGTAACCTTCTTCTGCGTTGATAATTTCCTCCAAAAGAGGGATGAATAGCCTGAGCTTTTCTCTGGCAGATTTTAAATTAACTTCTGGCGCATTACGATTATCAATAATTTTGAAAACAAGTTCCTTTCTTCGTTCATCTAATAGCGTAAAACCTCTAAGGTTTACCGATGGACTGACATTTTTTAATGCTCTTCTTATTTCTTCGTTTCCGATTTCTTTCCCGTCAATTATTTTATAAAACATTTTATATGCTTCCTGATCGTTATCTTTTATTTCTTGTATATTATTAATATCTTTTTCTAACTTCTCCGTTTTTTCAGCCATCGCTTCCATGCTTTTATCTGCGACCTTCTTAATCAATACCTGTCCGCTATACCCTCCAACAATAGCTAACGAAATCAATTTTATCATTCCAAAATTTTCAGCTGAATCTGGAACCCCTGGGGTGACAAGAAAAATCAACAATCCTCCACCGACACCAAACAGTAAATCAGATAATACCCCTAAATTTATACCTTCACATATTTTTATATTCTTGTGAGAGAATACATCTTCCTCTGTAATGTATTTTATAGATGGGAGTACAATTTTATTGTCTTGTATCGCGTACAGCAACCCTCCAAATTCCCCGGCGACTACCACATAAAGTAGAGTGTGCAAGTATTCCATGATTATTCCTCTGTTTGTATTCTTTTGTTAACTTCTTTTCATCAATTCTAACAGCCGCACATGGATATTATCAAACCCGCCGTTTGAGAGAATAGCAATCACATCTCCCGGCTTTGCCTGCGCCAGCAGAAAATCAAGAATGGCATCGGTATCCGGGAAATATTCCGCCGGAATGCCTTGACCGCTCAGAGCCGTCGCCAGTTGCCGCGAGGAAAAACTGTCGTCCGGCGTGGTATTGGCAAGAGGAATAATTTCGCGAACAACCACCATGTCCGCCCCGCTGAAGGCAGTCTCGTAATCCCGCTGAAACACCGCCCGGCGGCTGGTGTTGGTGCGCGGTTCAAAAACGACCAGTAGGCGGCGTTCCGGCCAAGCCAGCCGCAGTGCGCTGATCGTTTCACGTACTGCGGTGGGATGATGGGCAAAATCATCAACCACCGTGATGCCATTGACCTCTCCCCTGACCTGCTGCCGCCGCTTCACACCCTCGAACGAAGCCAGCCCGTGCCGGATTTCCGCCGCGCTCAGGCCGACATGCTCCAGCAGGGCAATCACCGCTAACGCATTGAGGGCATTGTGTTTGCCCGGCATGGGCAGGCTGAATGCGCCGAACAGGCAGCCGTCCTTCCACGCGGCAAAGACCGAGCCAAGACCGTTGGCGGCAAAATCCCTGAGCTGCCAGCGGCAGTTCACACCTGTGCCGTAGCCAATCACCGCGCCGGAACAATGGGCGACGATTTCCACCACCACCGGATCGTCCATGCAGGCCACCAACGCACCTTCATTCGGAATCAAGCGGACAAACTGGCGGAACGAAGCCTTGATCTGCTCCAGATCGGCAAAAATGTCGGCGTGGTCAAACTCAATCGAGGTGAGAATGGAATAATGCGGGCGGTAATGCAGGAATTTTGACACCTTGTTAAAGAAAGCGGTGTCATATTCGTCGCCTTCAATCACAAAATGCTCACCTTGTCCAATGCGGTAGTTGCTGCCAAATGCCTCGACAATGCCGCCGATGAAAAAGCCCGGCGAGCGGTCGGCGCGATGTAGAACTGTGGCCAAGAGCGAGGAAGTCGTTGTTTTGCCGTGCGTTCCCGCCACCACCAGTGGCTTGATTGCGCTATGCAGGAAAAAATGCCCAAGTGCCTGGGGCATGGACAGATAAGGAATGCGCAGCTCGGCCAGCCGCTGCGTTTCCGGGTAAATGGCGCGGATAACGTTGCCGACCACGACCAAATCCGGGCGCGGTTCCAAATTCTCCGGCTTGTAGCCCTGCATCACCGCAATGCCGGAGCGGGCAAGAAAATCCGACATTGGCGGATACACATTCTGATCCGAGCCGCTGACCACGTAGCCGCTTTCCTTGAGCATTCCGGCCAAAGCGGCCATCGCCGTGCCGCAAATGCCCATCAGATGGATGTGCCGAATGTGCTCCGGCGCACAATTGAGCTGCGAATCAAGCTGCGCTGCGGTCGTCATGTGTTCAGCTCCTCCGCCGATTGCTTGACGGTGTTGAAAACCAGCCTGTAGTGCTCCTCAAAATTCGCCGGAGTCACTTTGCCGATTTCAATAAACTTAACCATGAGTTCCTTGGTGGTTTTCAGCACCGCCTCATCGGTCACAGGCCGGACAAATTTCTGCTCAGACATGGTTCTTCGCCAGATAAAAAGGAAAAAACCTCAGCCGCTCGGAAGAAGGCCAGTTCAGTTCGGGCGGCTGAGGCTGTCTCACACAGGAAAAACCCTTGAAGGCACTCCCTGGGAGCATTTTGGGTGATCAGTTTTTAGCCAACGCTTCAAAATCCATCGCATCAGCATAGCGGAGCAGCCAAGTCATATCAACAGCCTTGCCTTTGACGGTGACAATAAAACGGCTGTCCACCACGATGTTGATTTCGCCGCTGCGGTCGTTCGCGTTGTGCTTGATGATGGCCCGCTGCCCTTTGATAGTTTGCAGATTGCCGCCGGAGGCTCCGGCAAAAAGCGGGTTGTTGAGCATCATGATGATTGATTGCAGCACCGGCGAATCCGAAACAATTTCAATGGAAACTACCTCGCCGCCGTTGGTACAATAGTCGCGACTGACCGTCGATCCACCGCCGAAAACCGCTGTGCCGAGCGATTTGGCCGAGGCCTCCTTGGCCTGCCAGCCGAACAACGGCGCGGGCAGCAGGGACTTCATTCGTTCATTTTTTTTCTGGCGGATGAGCTGGGCGGCGTAATCCAGATTGGAAATCGCTCTGGCAAAATCATTGGCCCGGTACTGACGGATGGCCTCCTCGATCGTGAGAATGATGTCGTCCTTGGCGATGACAGCGGAAGCCGCTGGTTCTGCTGCTTGGGCAGTTTCTCCAGCAGGTTTGGCCGCAGGAAGCATGGGCGGCGGCCCGGCGGCAAGCTGCTGCCAAATATTGATTTCTCCGGCTGGCCTGGACTGTTCCACCTGCACTTTTTGAGCGGTATCAGCGGACTGCTGAGGAGGGTCAGCGGTTATATTCTGCTGGCTGGTCTGCGGCAAGGAATCTTGAGATGGAACAATGGCTTCAGCAGGAGGAGCTGCCGGGCTTTTGGCTTCCGCAGCAACGGCTTTGCTTTGCTCTGCTGGAGCCAAAGAAGGTGCGGCAGGTTTGGGCAGCTCTTCCTGTGCTTTTTCGGCAGAATCATCAGACGGCGGCTGAGAGGCTGTAGATGGTGACTGAGCAGCTTTTTCCTCGACTGCACTTTCCTTTTGTTTTTCCGTAGGTTCCGCTTCAGCTCGGTACTGACGGACAACTTCCTCCACCGCCCGAAGCAGCTCTTCTTCTTTTTCCGCCGCCGCTGCTGTCCCAGCCAAGCAGCCGATGGCCAAGGCCAACGACAAGACGACGGAAACGGCCCGTTTATTTATGCAGTTCATAGAGGTTCCTGCGAAAAGGATATTTTTTACACTGAATAAGTGATACCAATCCGCAGGAGCAGTGTCAAGCGAAGAACAGGGTGCCGCCTTAGAACCGGTCGTTGAAGTATGGCTCCAGCACCTTGGGCAGCTTCACCGTGCCGTCCACCTGCTGATAATTTTCCAAAATCGCCACCAAAGTACGGCCAACCGCCAGCCCGGAACCGTTCAGCGTATGCACCAAACGGCTCTTTTTCTCCCCCTCAGGCCGGTAGCGGATACCTGCTCGCCGCGCTTGGAAATCGAGGAAGTTTGAGCAGGAAGAAATCTCCCGGAAGGTGTTTTGGCCGGGCAGCCAAACTTCAATGTCATAAGTTTTTGCTGAAGAAAAACCGAGATCGCCGGAACAAAGAGCAACGACACGGTAGGGCAGTTCCAGCAGTTGTAGCACCTCTTCTGCATCGGCAAGCAGGGATTCCAGCTCTTGGCCCGAAGTCTCTGGCCTGACGAACTTGACTAATTCCACCTTGTCAAACTGATGCTGACGGATCAAGCCGCGTGTGTCTTTGCCATACGACCCGGCCTCAGAGCGGAAGCAGGGGGTGTAGGCCGTGTATTTCAGCGGCAATTCGGCTTCGGCCACGGTCGCGTCGGCATGAATATTGGTCAGCGGCACCTCAGCGGTCGGAATCAGCCAGAGGTCACGGCCTTCGAGCTTGAACAAATCTTCTTTAAACTTAGGTAGCTGGCCGGTACCAGTCATAGTTTGCGCCGTGACCATAAAGGGCGGCAGAAACTCCGTGTAACCGTGTTTCTGCGTGTGCAGATCAAGGAAAAAATTTACTAAAGCCCGTGACAGCCGCGAGGCGAAGCCCTTGAGTAGGCAGAAACGTGCCCCGGAGAGCTTGGCTGCGGTCTCAAAATCAAGAATACCAAGCTGCTCGCCAATCTCCCAATGCGGCTTGGGCTGAAACGCAAACTCAGGAATCGTGCCCCAGCGTTTCACCTCAATGTTGTCCTTGTCGTCCTTGCCAAGCGGCACCGAATCATCGCAGAGGTTGGGAATGGACATCACTGCATCGTCGAGCTGAGCCTCAATTTCTGCAAGAATCCGGTCCAGTTCGGCAATCCGGTCAGAAACCCGCCGCATCTCCAGAATCAGCGGCTCGGCCTTGGCCTCATCGCCTGTTTTTTTCAGAACAGCGATCTCCTTGGAGACCGTGTTGCGCTGATTCTTCAGCTGTTCAGCCTCAGCCAGCAGAGTCAGCCGCCGGGCATCAGTGGCTGCGAAAGTGTCAATAATTTCGGTGGGCATGCCCCGACGGAGGCATTTTTCCCGGACAAGGGCGAGATGTTCCCGAATAAAGCGCAATTCAAGCATGATGCAATCCAAAAGGAGGAAGTCAAAGTACGGCCCGCAGCCTACTGTGCAGTTTTAGCACGGCGCAGCCCGCTCCGCAACGGGTATTCAATTGATTTTGCTCCGCAGGTCTGTTACATAGAACAGGGCCGCCGCAGGCAGGGCGCGGCAGCCCGTGTGCATCTGAACCTTTACCGTCTCCGAACATTCTGTGCAACCGCATCTTGCCAGCATAGTCTCTTTTCTTGCCGAGCTGCGCAAATCGCTCCGGCTTGCGGCCTTCAGCCTGATCGGTCTGACCGCCGCCCTTTTCTTCCTTTCATCTGGCCTGATTGGTGCTTTACAGGAGCATCTGCATGAGAAGCTATACTTTTTTTCAGTGGCCGAACCATTTCTCGCCCATGTCAAGGCTGCCTTTTTTTCCGCAGTCGGCCTACTAATGCCGTTGTTCATGCACATCCTCTGGAAGGCGGTGGGCAAACCCTTTGCAATCACTGGCCGACGGCTGTTCTGGCTGACCTTCGCCACCTGCGCCCTGTTTTACGCAGGCGCACTGTTCTGCTGTTTTGTCACGCTGCCCTACGGCACAAAATTCCTGCTCGGTTTTCAGTCAGAACATCTACAGCCCCACATTGCCATCAGCAGCTTTGTCAACTTTGTTGCCATTTTTGTGCTGGCGTTCGGCCTGATCTTCGAGCTGCCGGTCTTCATGGTCTTCTCGGCCCAGACGGGGGCACTCTCCCGGCATTTTTACGAGAAAAACCGCCGCTTCGCCATACTCGCCATTGCCATTATCGCGGCAGTGCTCACTCCCACTCCAGATGTGGTCAATATGGCGTTGATGGGCGGGCCGCTCTATCTGCTCTATGAGGCAGGCATCGTGGTCATTCGCCTGCTGCGGATCGACGCACCGAAGGAATCGGCTACAACTCAATAACCTTGATGCCGTGCTCAAGCAGCAAGGCTGCGGTCACGCCAAGCTGGGAACTGAGGCCGCAGGATGGACTACGTGCCTTGAACAGAGCAAGGCGAATATTCTGCGCTTGGGCGATCTGGAGAACCGCCTTGGCTCCGGCAATGAACTGCTTGGTCACATCCGTGCCTTCTTTGGTGATGACCGCTGCTCTGCCTGCCAGCACCGCTCGTCCGTCGCCACCAAGCAAATCTGCCGCAACACGGGGCGTGGGCAAGCCGCCAAGCTGCTCCGGGCAGACAGGAATATACTGGAGATTGCGCAGCATCTCCAGACAGCGGGCGTTTGGTTTGCTCAGCCCGTCATAACGGGTACAGAGACCGGTCAGGCAGCTGCTGACAATGCAGCGTTCAGATTTGCTTGCAGGCATGGTATAGTTCAAGGGAATGGGGCGGCAGCACTATACCCGGCTTGCGCGTTCTTATCCAGTCAACTCTTCGGTTGTCCAACACAATACATCAGGCAGGGGACGTGGTGCATCGGCAGAGAAGGAGCTTCAGCAGACGGGAGAAAAGAGCGTTCGCCCGGATTTTGCTGGCTGCGATTATCGCGGCATTGTTCCTGCTTGCCCTTGCGCCGGGATGCAGCCTGCGCTCGTATGGGCAGGTGAAACGGAAGACTGAAGCTGTCGTGGCGGAGAACGAGCGGCTGTTGCAGGAGACTATCCAGTTACGGGAGGAAATCCGCCTGCTCCAGCATGATGTGAAGCATTTGGAGCGAATTGCCCGCGAAAAATACGGGATGCTGAGGAAGAACGAGGAAGTGTATTACCTGCACCAATCTACGTCTGCTGAACCACCGCCGGAAGAGAGCAACGGGGAAAACCTGCCATGAGTAGTCCTCCTGATCCGGCCTCGCTGCTTGCACTGCTGCGCCAAACCCGCAGCCTGCTGGCCAGCCATCTTGCCTTGGGCGTGCACAACTATCCTGCCACGCCTGCTTTGCGCCAGTTTGCGGCAGCACGGCCAGCAACACCTGCCGCTCTGCTGCCTCGCTCGCAGCCCGTGGCGGCAGAACCTTCAGTTCCCACAGAAAGACCACGAGAAACCGCAGACAAACCGCACGCTCCAGCCCTTAGCTTACCTGTGCTCGCGCAACAGCTTGCCGAATGCCGCCGCTGTCCTGCACACTCAATGCCGCCGGTGTCGGGCACGGGCAGCGCATCGCCCAAGCTGATGGTGGTTAGCAGTCGGTCGTTCCAGGAAAAGTTGGAGCGAGGCCTGCTGTTGGGCAGCGGCGAGGCTGAGGATGAGCTGTTCTGGAAGATGATGGCGGCCATCGGCCTGAACCGGGAGACCGTCTATGTCACCAACTTGGCAAAATGCGTGCAGCAGGATATTCCTGCCGCAGAACGTAGCTGCCTTTTCTGGCTGGAGCAGGAGCTGCGGCAACTCCAGCCACGCCTGATCTGCGCGATGGGCGAGGCCGCCGCCCAGCTTTTGATCGGTAAAACAGCCCCTCTGATCCGGCTGCGGGGCACGCTCCATCCCTGCCGACTGCCTGCTGCCCCTCAGGCGCAGGTGCTGGCCACCTATCATCCCCACTTTTTACTCCAGCAGCCTGCGCTGAAACAAGCCGCTTGGGCGGACTTGCAGAAAGCGCAGCAGCGGCTTGCTGACCTACATGCAGACTGACCGCTTGAGCATTCTGCCAAAAAGCCCCGGTCTTTGACATGATGATTTCGTGCGCACATGTGAAAAAAGCAGCCTTCACGGCCCTCTGGTTCGCCTTCCTCACCTTTCCCCTTCTGGTGATTAAGGTCAATCCTTCGGAACACACGATCATCTGGCGGTGGCAGAATCTTCTTTACGCCGCTGCGGCTGGATTTCTTGGCTCGCTGGCGGGCTATGTTTTTGCCGCTGTTAAGACGAAGCGGCAGGCAATTCCGCAAAAACGTCGGCAGCTTCTCGACCATCCAACTTGCCGACGAATCGGGTTGGCTACTTTGCTTCTGTTTCTTGCCGTCTTCCCGCGCATTGTTTCCACCTACCAAGTCAACATCATGATCACCGCCCTGCTGTACGTGATGCTGGGCCTCGGCCTGAATATCGTGGTCGGCATGGCTGGATTGCTCGACCTCGGCTATGTGGCCTTTTATGCGGTCGGGGCGTATTCGTACGCCCTGCTCAATCTCCATTATGGCATCGGCTTCTGGACAGCCCTGCCAATAGGCGGCCTGCTAGCGGCAGCCTTTGGCATTCTCCTCGGCTTTCCCGTGCTGCGGCTTCGCGGCGACTATCTGGCCATCGTCACGCTCGGCTTCG
>DHWV01000043.1:16337-17222 GCA_002413355.1 Desulfobulbaceae bacterium UBA5173
CTCGGCTTCGGCGAGATCATCCGCCTGATTTTAGAAAACTGGACAGACTTCTCGCAGGGGCCAAGCGGTATTTCCGGCATTCCCCGGCCCGGCTTTTTCGGCATGAAACTGACGCTCGATCAGTCTGTGACCTATCTATACTACCTGATGGCGGGCATGGTCGCGCTGACCGTTTTCGCCACCAGCCGCCTGCAAAATTCCCGCATTGGCCGGGCTTGGGCCGCCCTGCGCGAGGATGAGACTGCCTGTAGGGCGATGGGGATCAACAAGACCACGATCAAGCTGGCCGCCTTTGCCTCCGGTGCATTCTGGGCGGGCATGGCGGGCGTTCTTTTCGCCGCCAAAACCACCTTTGTCAATCCGGCCTCGTTCACCTTCATGGAATCAGCAATCATCCTTTGCATCGTGGTGTTGGGCGGCATGGGGTCAATTCCTGGCGTGATTATCGCCGCCTTGGTGCTGATTCTCCTGCCTGAATATCTGAGGGCCGTGGCGGATTATCGCATGCTGGCTTTTGGCGCAACCTTGGTGCTGATGATGCGCTTCCGGCCAAACGGGTTGTTACAGGGAAAGGCGGGGCGATGTCGTTGAAGGGACAGACTGACTAACGCAGTGAACAGCGTTCCATTGCTGGAACTATCCATAGCGACGTGAAGAATACGGCTTCCTGCCGGGTTCTCCACCGGCAGAAAACTCGACTGTTATAGCTGAAGCACAATAAACTGACTACAAGCAAGGTTGCTGAAAAAACTCATCGGTGGAACAGCCGAGTTTTCTCCTGCGAAGCTCTTGCTTGCGCCCATTTATGCTCTATAGGGTTCAGATCAGGCGAATACGGCGGAAGATATTCAAGAAGGCATCCAGCAGCTTCAACCGCCTCCTGAA
>DHWV01000112.1:0-307 GCA_002413355.1 Desulfobulbaceae bacterium UBA5173
AATTCTGTAGACGTATCAGGAAACGATCAGTTTTTCAAAATTGAAAGAAAACTACAGGGACGAAAAAAATCCGTCCCCGCCTCAAAAACAACAGCCTGAATCAATACCGATAATACTCTGGTTTATATGGCCCGTCCACGTTCACGCCGATGTAGGCTGCCTGCTCCTTGGAGAGCGTGGTGAGGTGGGCGTTGATCTTCTGGAGATGCAGCCGCGCTACCATCTCATCTAACCGTTTTGGCAGGAAATAGACCTGCTTTTCGTACAGCTTGGAATTGTTCCACAGCTCCATCTGCGCCAGCACCTG
>DHWV01000112.1:614-1134 GCA_002413355.1 Desulfobulbaceae bacterium UBA5173
GGCCGGTGGCGCAGCCGAGGTTGACCAAACGGCCTTCAGCCAAGACAATGATCCGCTTGCCGTCCGGGAAGATGACATGATCCACCTGCGGTTTGATGTTCTCCCACGGCAGGCTGCGGATGCTGGCGATATCAATCTCTGAATCAAAGTGGCCGATGTTGCAGACAATTGCCTGATTCTTCATCATCTCCATGTGTGCGCGGGTGATAATCCGCAGGTTGCCGGTGCACGTGACGAAGATATCACCAATGGGCGCGGCCTCCTCCATCGTCACCACGCGGTAGCCTTCCATTGCCGCTTGCAGGGCGCAGATTGGGTCAATCTCGGTCACGCAAACCACTGCGCCCATGTGACGCAGTGCTTGGGCACAGCCCTTACCCACATCACCGTAGCCTGCAACTACCGCCACCTTGCCGGCAATCATCACATCCGTGGCCCGCTTGATGCCGTCAATCAGAGACTCGCGACAGCCGTAGAGGTTGTCAAACTTGGACTTGGTGACGGAATCGTTGACGTTGAT
>DHWV01000112.1:1372-65524 GCA_002413355.1 Desulfobulbaceae bacterium UBA5173
TGACGGAATCGTTGACGTTGATCGCAGGCGCGAGCAGCTTGCCTGCCTTGGCCATCTCGTTCAGACGATGCACACCTGTGGTGGTTTCCTCAGAGATGCCCCGGATGTCCTGCATCAGCTCCGGGTATTTCTCGTGCATGATCTGAGTGAGGTCGCCGCCGTCATCCAAGATCATGTTTGGCCGCCAATTGTCCGGCCCAAAAATGGTCTGCTCAATGCACCACCAGAACTCTTCTTCGGTCTCGCCCTTCCAAGCAAAGGTGGGGATGCCCGCCGCTGCCATCGCCGCCGCCGCATGGTCTTGCGTTGAGAAGATGTTGCAGGACGACCAGCGCAGCTCCGCGCCCAACTCGACCAAGGTTTCCATCAGCACGGCGGTTTGGATGGTCATGTGCAAGCAACCCGCAATGCGTGCTCCTTTAAGGGGCTTGTCATTGCCGTACTCAGCCCGCAGGGTCATCAAGCCCGGCATTTCGGTCTCAGCGATGGCGACTTCTTTGCGGCCCCAATTGGCCAAACTCATGTCGGCCACTTTGTAATCAGTCACAGCGTTGCTCCTGTTATTTATGCGTTGTGTTTTTAAAGACGGCCAGTCAAGCAGGGATTTAAAGCCGCCCCATTTTCTTCAGATGCACTTGCAGCACCGAGACCGCAGCCGGAGTCACGCCGGAAATGCGCGAGGCTTGCCCCAGCGACAGCGGCCGGATGCGGTTTAGCTTTTCCACCACTTCGTTAGACAGGCCCGGCAGTCCCTTGTACTCCATGTCATCCGGCAGACGGGTGCGCTCCAGCTTGCGAAAGCGGTCCACCTGCTCCTGTTGCCGTTTGATGTAGCCCGAATATTTGATATGCAGCTCGATTTCCTCTGTCACGCTGGGGTCGTCTTCCGCAGAAGGCAGGCCGGTTCCGCTGACATGAAGCAGCCGCTGCAAAGCGGTCATACCGATTTCCGGCCTGCGCAGCAGTTCCGCCAAGGTTATCGCTTGGGTGAGCGGCGTGCTGTTCAACTCAGTCAGGCAGCTATTCACCGCTGCTGAGGGCTTGATGCGGATTTGCTCTAATTGGGCCAGCCCTTCCTCGATCGCCTTTTTGCGGGCGAGAAACTCCGGCTTTTCCTGCACGTCCGCCAAGCCGATTTGAAAGCCGATGTCGCGCAGGCGCAGGTCGGCGTTGTCTTCGCGCAAAAGCAGGCGGTATTCGGCCCGCGAGGTGAAGAGACGATACGGCTCTTTGGTGCCGAGAGTGACAAGGTCGTCAATTAAAACACCAATATATGCCTGCGAGCGGTCGAGAAGCAGCGGCTCCTGGCCGCGCACTGAATGCACAGCGTTGATGCCCGCCATCAGGCCCTGCGCCGCCGCTTCCTCGTAGCCGGACGTGCCGTTGATCTGCCCGGCGTGAAAGAGGCCACTGACCCGTTTGGTTTCCAGCGAGGGCTTCAGCTCCAGCGGGTCAACGTAGTCGTATTCAATCGCATAGCCGGGCCGGATGATCCGCGCTTGTTCGAGGCCGGGAATGGAATGCACCAAGGCAATCTGGGCCTCGATGGGCAGGCTGGTCGGGATGCCGTTGGGATAAACCTCTGCGGTTTCAACGCCTTCCGGCTCCAGAAAAATCTGATGCCGCCCCTTCTCCGGGAAGCGCATCACTTTGTCTTCAATCGAAGGGCAGTAGCGCGCGCCCACGCCTTCAATAATTCCGGCATACAGCGGCGACTGGCTGATAAAACTGCGTATAATTGCGTGCGTCCGCTCGTTGGTGTAGGTGATGTGGCAGGGCAGCTGCGGCAGCTCAGGGGTTTTTCGCCGCCGGTTGGAGAAAGAAAAGAGCGCGGGCGGGTCGTCGCTGTATTGCGGTTCCAAGCCCGAATAATCAATGGTCTTGCTGTCTAAGCGCGGCACGGTGCCAGTTTTCATCCGGCCTACATTGAAACCAATGTGGCGGTACCATTGTGCCAGCTTGGTTGAAGGCGCATCACCCATCCGGCCTGCGGGAAACTGCTTCAGGCCGATGTGAATTAGGCCGTTGAGAAAGGTGCCCGTGGCGACCACCACGGCCCGCACTGGAATTATTTCATCCAGCGAGGTGCGGATGCCGGTGACGCAGTTGTCCTCGGTCAGGACTTCATCAATCACCGCCTGGCGGATGACCAAGTTCGCCTGCCGCTCCAGCATGGTTTTCATCCGCTGCTGATAGAGCCGTCGGTCGGCCTGCGCCCGCGAAGAGCGCACCGCCGGACCTTTGCTGGTGTTGAGACGGCGGAACTGGATGCCGGTCGCGTCAATGTTTTTGGCCATCTCGCCGCCCAGCGCGTCAATCTCGCGGACAAGATGACCTTTGGCCAAGCCGCCGACTGCCGGGTTGCAGGACATGGCCCCGATGGTGTCAGCGTTGATGACGCAGACCAGCGTCTTGCAGCCCATGCGGGCGGCGGCCAAGGCGGCTTCGCAGCCCGCGTGGCCCGCGCCGATCACGGCGATGTCAAATTCAGTCATGAATATAAAAAATATGCTGACAGGATTGATTATCCGGTCAGCATTGCAGGTTGTAAATAAGCTGCTACTTGCAATACGCAGGTGTCATGCCAGCAGTCATGCAATTGCAATGAACAGAATTGCCATTTTCATCCACACAGCGTTTCTTCAGCAGGAGAACGTTGTACATATTAAGCAACGGTGCAAGCGGAGATGGCTTAAGGACTGCATTGACACCTATAGAACCAGCAAGAACGTCAGCAGCTTGGGTGAAGGAATCTTTTCCTTGATACCATTGCGTCCATCCATTTTCCGGGCTTTTTTCGAAAAATTGAACCCGATAGTTGCCAGCAGGCAGATACGCTGAGATGTATGAGCCTTTATCATCAGTTGTCGCAACTGCGGAAGGCCAGGCAGGCTGCTCAGTGCCAGTCGCATATATTTTTACGGATGCACCAACAACTGGTGAGCCTGTTATGTACGTGACCTTGCCGGAAATAGGCCCTTGATCAAGGGTGGCGTTGATTGGAGACGCAGATGGCACATCAACTGCTACAGCACCGCCAATAGACGAAGCACCACTCTGTCCATCATACCATTCTGTGAGACCGCTTCCTATATTATTGATAAATTTTTCATAGAACTGAATGACGTAACTCCCTGTTGACGGAAGACCTTCCACAGCATACCCTCCGCCAGTGCCTGTTGTCGTAAATCCTCTGAAAGCATGGGGGGACACACTGTCGTAAACAGCCACCATCCCGCCAACTACTGGTGTTCCCGCCTTGAGTACTGTGCCGGAAATGCTGCCTCCGGTGGACAGCACGGCATTTTGAATTGCTTTGACTTCTCCAGTGGCAACAGACACAGCCGTGGCATTGTTCGTATCAGGAACAGTATGATTTGTATCTGTTTCTGAATACCATTCAGTAGCATAAACAGGATTTGCTGTTTGATACGCCCAAAAACGTACTGTGTAGCTGCCCGGAGCCAGCCCGCTGATGGTGTAGCCTCCTGCTGCGGCATCAGTGGCCGCATCTGAAGTTCTTGCCCAGACACCATTGCTGTATGCCTGCACAAACACATTTGCAATCCCGCTTCCTCCGCTGAGAGCTGTCAACACGTTGCCTGTGATTTTAGCCCCGGTTGCAAGTTTGATTTCACCTAAAGAAACAGGGGTTGCTGATGTCAGGTCAATAACTGTCGCTCCGCTGAAGCTCAGGCTGTCTTTATACCATGTTGATATATAATTCACACCAGTGGTGAAATATTTAACTTTATATTTACCCAGCGGCAGCCCTGTCAGCGTATAAACACCTGTAGCAGCATTTGCCCGCACGGCTTGCAGCCGGTTAGTTTCGTCATTATACGGATAAACGCCCACCGCGATGCTTTGGCCTAACGAATTCAAAATGACTTTGCCGTTAACATCCAATACTATTCCAGTGATGGAACTCGTTGTCTGCGATTGAGCAGAACAAGGCGAAAAAATAAAAAAAACAGCAAACAACATGACTGAGTACCATAACAAGCAGCGTTCAGCTTGATATTTCATAATCGGTGCTCTCCATAGAAAATTTAAAAAAATATCTGCTGGCTTCAGTATAAAACAGAACGTATATAAATTGCAACAATGTTATATGGCTGATTATTTTTTCCACACATTCAGATTCCATTTGCGCCAAGCATGAGCAAGTAGAGCGCGAAGAACAATCAAGCAGGCTCGAAACCGCATCAGAGGCGTTTGAAGCAAAACGGTGTATTGATCGGCAAGAAAGAGACGGTCAACGCGGCCAACCACCTGCTTTACTGGAATAAAACCGTCAAATCCGGCGCAGGCATCGCCTTTGGTCAGCAAAAACAGCTCACCATTGCGGCATCGCCACCAAATCAAGCGATGGATGACCGGAGCATTCCGTCTGCTGCGGATAAAAAAAATGTCTCCGATACGGAGCACTTTGCCGTCCAGCGGCACTACTTCCACCAATTCGCCACCCTGAAGCAACGGACGCATGGAATCGCCGGAAACTCGAATGCGGACTGCAATATCTTGCCGCAGCAGAGACTGCACCAGCTCCAGTGCGCCTGGTTCGCGGATGCCAATCACCGGAGGAGCTGGGGTGCCCATCCGTTGCACTGCGCTCAGGGCAGCGAGGCGGCCAAATCGGCCACAGCCTGCACAGCAGTTTGATCTGGACGAAAGGCCAACTCAAAGGCGGGAATATCACGCAGCAGAGACTCACAGACCGCAAGCCCTTTGTCGGTCCACTCCTGACTGTACCAAGGAATGGAAACTGTCTCCAGCAGGCGGCGCAGAGCGGCAGATGAGGAAAGCTGAGAAACTTTTGTTTCCGAGGCTTGACTGAGGAAAACCAAGGCTGACAGCGGCGCAGATTCATTGCGGGCGATCACGCCGCTTCCTTTCCACGGCGTACCCCAGAGGTGCCAGCCATCTTCCAGCCGCCGCATGATGATCCGCTCTTCGCTGAAGAGCTGGTTTTCGGAAAAGGGCAGCAGCAGATGACTGAGGGTGGATTTGCCAGTACCAGATACAGCCGGAAAAACCATGCCGTTACCGCTGATGGAGCCGCCAGCAGCGTGAATAATCAGTCCGTGGTGGTTAATGAAGGTATGCTGAAAAAGGAATCTGCTGAAAATTAGTTGAAAAAAATCGCTTAGTTCAACTGCTTTCAAGGAAAAACTGTACTTGAAGAAAGAAAAATTAACGTTAGCGGTCAAGCTCCACATCAGGTCATGATCACTTTCAGAGTGATAAAGAAGCTGCGTCTCCTCCTTTGCTGCTTTACAGAGACTTAACCCGTGCTCAAAGAATATTTTTTTGCCAACTGACAGGATATGATCAGGTCGTAAAGAAGTT
The DNA here is from genome assembly GCA_002413355.1 of Desulfobulbaceae bacterium UBA5173. Classification (GTDB taxonomy): domain Bacteria; phylum Desulfobacterota; class Desulfobulbia; order Desulfobulbales; family Desulfobulbaceae; genus Electronema. The sequence continues at coordinate 6,725 of DHWV01000112.1, forward strand.
AAATGCACATATATATCTTGGCCAGAAATTATTTGCTTGCTATCATCAAAAAAAGACTGTCCCGCCCCCGTAGCAAAAAAACATTCAGGAGTACAAAATAACTCTGCTATAATCTTGACAGACAATCCGCCTAAAACAAAAATCACTTTAATTATATTTTGGGAACTTTTTAGGAGTTACGCAGTTAAACTATGAAGTTCAATAATTACAGCAAATTGAATTTCAGTCATACGAATCTCCAGTTGAACAAAATCAACAAGAAGATAAAAATCCAACTGCGTAACGCCTAATTTTTTTATGAATTCAGTGAAAAAGGATCACATGAAGACCCTGACAAGAGACTACATCCGCCCATTGTTTGATCAGCTATCAGCTGCACTGCATCAAACTGAGGTTTTGCATAGAACTGTTTCTCTTGCCTTTCCTCTTTCAGTAGCTCAAAATCATTTTTTTTTTCAATCATAATTGACACGGTGTCTTCACGAGATAAAATTAGTCATTAAAGTTTTTCAATCCCTCTCTGCGGCTATCAGCATATTGGCAATAAAATACCGCCGCCTGTTCCGCATTGCCTGTTTCTGCTGCGCAATTACTCGGACAGCCTGTGCAGAACGACCTGTCTTTGCAGTGATTACAAAGAAAATCCGCTCCCGCTTCGCGCTCAGAAATCAGCCTGCTGATGTTTTGCCATGCTGACTGAAACGCCTCCCTGCCACTACTGATGTCAATGGATGGCTGAAGCGTAATCAGACAAGGCTGCATTTTGCCATACGGCGTGATGTGGCAGGATGATTTTCCCGCACCGCAGCGGTAGAGCTTAGTTGACGGCTCCACCGGAGCAGCCATGCACACACGCTCCTGCAATTTTTCTCTCACTTTGTTGATGCTCATGTCTGCTGCTGCTGCCTGCTCTGGGGTAAGACGGAAACGGAGCGTGTCACGCAGATTGTCTCCGGCATTACTACGGTTGCCATTATCGCCGTTGCACAAAGCCGGAATGATGGAGCAGTCATGCCGAAACTGAACTCCCATATCCTCCGCCTGCTGCCAGAGCATGGTCAAATCCGCCTGATTGACGGTCAGCACCATTGTTTTCAGCCTCAGCCGTACCTTGCCTTGCCTAAGCCGCTCAACACCTTTCATGCAGGCGGCAAAAGAACCCGGAGTCTGAGTCACAGCCTCAAAAGTCTCTTGGCTTGCCCCATACAGCGTCACTTCCACCGCACGCGGCGGATATTCGACAAACGTGCTAACTATTTTATCCGTGACCAGCGAGCCATTACAAAACACTGTCACCAGTAGGCCACTGCGGACGGAATGACGATATATCTCCAAAAAATCTGAGCGGAGCATGGGGTCGCCGCCGGTCAGTGTCAGAAAAAGAACTCCTGAAGCCGCCAGCGCATCAATCAGGCGAATGACTGCTGCCGTGTCCAGCTCCTGCTGCCACTGTTTACGAATACATTCCTGATCACCCAAATAACAATGAACACAACAGAAGCTACACCGTCGGGTCAGCTCAAACGAAACAGCCAACGGAACACGGGCTTCAGCCGCCTTGGCAAGATAGCGGGCGATGTCGTTAGATTCGCCGCCAAAGCAGTCTGAATTCTTTTTCATTTATGCTGTTCAAGAGATTTTATTTAGATCAGGCGGCGGGGTACACAGATCACTGCCACACGTTTGCAACACCTGATCCGCAAACAATCTCACCGCAGCTAATGATGGCTTTTCATAATGGCACTTTGCCGCCCGTTCCGTTTCCAGCTGCTGACCTTTTTCCTGCATGATCGCCCCTTTTTTATGAATTGACAGATAGTGCAATCAATCCCGCCTTCACCAATCCGTCGGCGATTTCCAGCATGTCTGCCTTGATTACTTCCGCCGGAGCATCGTACTGCTCTTCCAGCATTACGCTGATTTCGGCCAAGCTGCGGGAGCCGTCCAACGCCTGCCAGATGAACGCACCGGTCTCATTCAAGGTATAAAGATTATCCATTGAGGCGAGCTGACCTGATATCGGCACCAGCAGCGTTTCATCCATCACCTTGCGGGTGACAATATTATCCGCATGTCGGAAGACATCAGCAGGTTGCACCTTCATCTCTGTTTACCTCTGTTGTGAATTGATTGCCCGGACAGGATTGCCCGGACAGAACCGCCTATGTCCGGGAGCTGCACCTCAAGGCAGGGCAGGCATCCGCACTGCCGGATCGCCAAGCAGGTTATAAATGTCCAAAGTGGAAACATCCTGTCCCTGCTTGACGTGCAGGTAATGCCGCTTGCTTTCCAGCACTGCGTCGCCGAGGCGAGGAGCTGTCGCAGGATCAAGCAGGCTGCCATAAAAGCCTTCCGCGATAATATCCGCAAGGTAGGTCTTCGACAAACCTGTTGCGCCAAAGAAGGCTACTGCCGCGCCATCCTTCCGCAGCACCGCACTTTCACCGATACTGTTCATAGGCGAATAGCCAAAACTGGCTGCCGAGCAGCTCATGCTGACCATCACCATGGGCGGGCCGACAGGATTCATGGCATCAATGTTGTTAGCTGACAGCAAAGAGTTGCTTTTTCCAAAGCCGATCAATGAGCTGTGACCGACATAGTGCAGAATGCCAATTCCTTTCTGCATGGCCGCAGTAATCTGGTCATGAACAGCGGTGTAGCCCAGATCATCAACAGCAAGCCGGGTGACAGTCATGTCCTTTGGTATCATCAAGTCAGCAACCTGCTTGGTACTGGCTTTAAAATTGCCAGCAGCCACATCTGTTTTGTCGCTTACAGCAATCAACGTTTTACTGCCCGAATGAGCAGACTGCTCGTAGCTGATTACCTTGTCAATATACTGCTCCAATTTAGCCTTGTCAAATACTGGAATCCTGCCCACAGCAAATTCCGGCACGCCGTCATCGCCATCGACATCTGCCAACGCATTATCGCTGGGGAAGAAACCTTCAGGCGTGGCGACGAGCACACTGGGTACCAGCGGCCAGCCTTTGCCAAGATAGTTCTTGTAGTCATAAGAACCGCTGCCGATCAATGCCACATAGCGCGGCGCATGCGCCCACTTAGCATGGACATAGGTCAAGAAGTCATGGACTGCCTCTGGAGCTGCCAAGCCATGACTGAATTCATCCTGCACATCTTCGATGTCAACAACCATCGCCGTCAGCCCTTGTCCCTGCCGGTATTCCGCAAGCCGCTTGGCCGAGGGGAGCAGATGCAGGGGGCTGATGATCAGATAGTCCGCTTTGTTCGCAGGGCTGTGCAGGTTGGACGGTGTGTCAGCAGTCAGCGTGTCAGCCGCAGGCCTGATGTTTTCGGTCACGAAATATCTGTGGCCGGATTGAGTCGGCACCGTCAATGTGTAGCCATCAGACGGAGTTCCGGCAAGCTCATTGCGCATCCGCACTGGTTTGCTTGGATCAGTGATGTCCAAGGCCAGCACAGAACCGTCGCTGAAGCCGTTCACCGCCACTTGACTGGTCTGAACATCAGCATTGCCGAAGGTCAGCTCACCCTGCTGCGCGTGGTATTTGCGCTGATAGGCCACTTCGATGGAATCGAGGTAGATCAGTGAGTACGCAACGCCCGTGTTGAGCTGTGAGACAATTTTTACTTCATTGCTCTCCCGAAGCAAGCTGGCCGAAACCGTTTTGCTAATCTGCCAATCGCCAGTTTCAGCTGTCTCCGCTCCACCAATGCTGGTGCCGTTCAAGTAGAGGGAAACCTTGTACGGCATGTTCTCCCCAGATTTTTTACTGGAAATGTTGACCAGATTGACTGTCACTGCCGCATCGCCGCTGCCGGTGAAATCCAGTGCGGCCACGGAATGAACAGTCGCATCTTCTTTGCCTTGAGCGAAGAGATACTTCCATGACCAGAAATCCTTAACCGGTTTGTTGACGTAGAGATGGCAGGGAATATGATTCTCCTCCGCCTTTGTCCGATCAGCAAAAGACTGCCCGCTACTGGCAAGCTCTTCCCTGCTGACATTCTGTGGCGCAACAGCCATCACAGAACCTTTTTTGCCCAGTTCGAGCCAGTAAATATTTTGGCCGATATCGTTCCTGGCTGGAGCTTGGCCATAGAACCAAAGGGCGGCTCCATTGGCAGCGAAGAGTGTCGGCACGGCTTTGCCCTGCAATGTCACCAAGCACTTCCTCGCCTTCAGATGCTGAATCACCTGCGGCTGTTTCAGGCCGGACGCTGCTGCTATCTGGTTGGCTGTCAGATAGACCAGTCCATCCTTAGTGACCGGCAGCTTGAGCGTATTGCCAATCTTCCGCTGCTGCTGGGAAGCAAGCGACTGCTCCGCCTGCGTCATCGCCGCAAACTGCCTGAGCTGTTTAGCGGAAGAACTCTGCTCTGCACGGCTGTATCCAGCAACTGACTTGTCAGCAGCCATCACCTTGTTGACTGGCAGCGGCTTCTCAGCTTTGACGGTGAATGGCCCAGCAACAGCCCCTTCATCGTTCACTGCCACTTCACGCACCTGATAGCTGTGCTCTTTGCCCGGAGCGGCAGCCGTATCCACGTAGCGATAAGTGCCGCCCATCGGTGGGTTGAGCATTCCCGGCAGCATGTCGGAAATGGCCTCATAATTGCCGCTTTTCTCATTCAGCCGCTCCAGCACGAAGCCGATTGTGCCGACTTCGCTGTCTGTCTTCCACTCCAGCACCGTCTGGCCGTCATCATTGATGTATGCGGCGAAGGAGCTGAGCACTGAATAGGTTGACACCACTGGAGCGAAGCCGAAGTTTTTATTAGTGATCGCTTCATTGCCGGTGACAGTGATCTCGAAAGAAAGCACTGTGCTGCCAGTGGTCATATACAAGCCTTGCAGCTTGTCGGCACCGCTGACTTCCACTATATATTTGCCAGCAGGCAGATTGGCGAAATTGTAAGCACCGGCACCGTCTGTCATGTCAGTACCCAGTAGCTGCTCGCCGCTGTCAAGTTTGCCGTTACCGTCTCGGTCGAGATAAAGGGCTACAGTCACACCTGCGATACCGTTTTCTCCAGTTGTGCTTTTATCCTTGTTGCTGTCCTCCCAAACCACGCCGCTGACAGAACCGCTGCCGGTGGGCACTTTGAAACCGAAGTCAGTGCCGCTGATTGAGGATGCTCCGAGCGTAGCCGCTACAGCATGGCTGCCCGTGTCATCGCTATCTTTTGCGTCATCGCCAACATTGGCTGTTGTGACCGTGAAACTGCTGTTCAATGCGCCGCCAGAGGTGAAATTGCTGTCCGCCAGCTTGACCACATATTTGCCCGCCGACAGGCCGCTAAAGTTGTAGAGGCCGTCCGAGCCGGTGGTTTCTGTCCTGATCAGCGGCTCACCGGTGTCAATCACACCATTACCGTCGCTGTCCAGATACAGCTCCACTTTCACACCGCTCATGCCGGGTTCGCCTGCATCCTGCACACCGTCGCCGTCCACATCCAGCCAGACCCGGTCGCCGATGCTCAGGCTTTGGTAGCCGAAGTCAGCATTTGTCACATCGCCGCTCAAATTGCTGATGGGAAAGGTGTTGCCGCCGGTTTGGTTGGTTGATGTTCCGCCAGCAAGGATGCCGCTGCGATCTGTCACCAGCACTTCATAATCCGTGCTGCCCTGGGCCACGTTAAACTGATATGCACCGCTGGCGTTAGTGGTGGTTGTGGCGACAGGAATACCGTCACGGTACAGGTCAACTGTCACTCCTGCAATGCCAGTCTCGCCTGCGTTTTGCGTCTTGTCGCCGTTGCTGTCTTCCCAGATCAGATCGCCGATGGTGTAGCCTGTGCCGCTGGTCAACTTGAGACCGAAGTCAGCGGAAAGAATGTCGGTGTTGGCAGGAACGGTGATGCTCTTTCCGGCGGGTCCTCCAGCACTGACCATCATGCCGCTCGGCGGGGTGACGGTGACGATGTAATCGCCTGCATCTACCGGCACCAAGTAATGACCAGCGGCATCAGTTGCAACTGTCGCCACCACGCTGTTGTCAGATTTTTTGGTGATGGTGACGGTCACGCCGCCTATGCCAGCCTCACCCGCATCTTGAATGCCGTCATTGTCAACATCAAACCAAACCGTGTCGCCGATCAGCGGCTTAGTGCCGACATAGCCGAAGTCGAGCTTGTCAATCACCTGACCGGCTGCAACGGTGATCATGCTGCCGCCTACGCTGGCAGTTTTATCAGAGTCAAGCGCAGCATCGCTGCCTTGAGTTGGTGTCGCTGGGTTCAAGCCACTTGGCGTGGTCACATCCACCCAGTAATTGCCCGGAGGCAGTCCGGCGAAGGAGTAATTGCCGTTGCTGTCGGTGACGACAGGTGTTGCAACCAGCGTGTCTGTACCAGAATTAAACGTACCGTCACCATTGTCACGGTAAATTTTCACCGTTACGCCGCTCAGGCCGGGTTCATTCAGGCTTTGAATGCCATCCCTGTTCACATCCAGCCATACCCGGTCGCCGATAGTCGCTCCGCCGATGAAGCCGAAGTCGCGGGTTGTATCAGTTTCACCTTTAACCAGACCGGTCACGACTTCACCGGCAGGATCATCGGCCTGATTGTCACCGGCTCCTGTAGCAGGATCGGCACCGTCATTCAAGCCGTCCGTTGTTGGCGTGTGCGTCGAAACCATGCCTTCCACGCCGGGCACGGTGATGGTGTAGGTTGGCTCGCCAGCCACAGAGTTGTAGTTTTCATCCAGCATCACGTTGTCGAAACGATAATTACCGTTCGCGTCAGTCAGCGTGGTCATCGTTACTGTTCCGCTGCTGTTCGGATAGGTGATGGTCAGTACCACCGGATAATGCGCCAGCTTCGTTTCGCCGCTGTCCAGCGTGCCGTCGTTGTCAGCATCGTTCCACAGTGTTCCGCCAAAGGATGTGCTGTCCTTGTAGAAACCAAAGTCAGCCGTGCTGTTATTTGAGGGATTGCTGCCGCCGACTTTGACGCTGTAGCCGTTCACTTGGCTGTTATCGTCCGCACCATCAGTCGGGCCGTCAGACAGCCACAAACCCGTGAGTTTGCCAGCAGCGTCCGTCACCTGAACGGTGTAGGTTGCGTCAGGCAGACTGGCGAAGCTGTAGCTGCCGCTTGCATCAGTAGTGGTTGTGGCGACAATATTGCCGTTGCTGTCGAGCAGTGCAACCGTCACTCCACTGAAACCAACAGTTTCTGCCGCCACTTTAGTGCCATCCGCATTGACATCGTTCCATATTGTGCCAGAAACGGTGTTGCTGCCAACATAGCCGAAGTTCTGGGTCAGATTCGGCTGTACTGCGCCGCTGCCATCAACAGTCAGCGTGACAACGGATTTACTGTCGCTGCCAGTGTCAGGGTCAACGGTGTTAGTCAAGCCGACTCCGCCATGAGGCAACGAGACGGTCGTCACCCGCACTTCGTAGCTTCCCGCAGGCAAGTTGCCGAACTGATACTGGCCGTTCTCGTCGGTCTGGGTGACAGCCACCACCACCCCGCCTTTGTACAGGCCGACAGCCACACCTTCCAATCCCTCACCAGAATCAAAGCTGTTGTCGCCGTCACGATCCAAGAAGACCGTGCTGCCGATCATGCCTTTGCCCGGAGTCTGACCCGCTGGCGTGTAACCAAAGTTCACACTGGAAACTGCGCCAGAAAGTGCTGTGATTAGATGCTGATTATCCAGTGTGCTGTCTGGATCGCCGCTCTGCACAACCTCGCCGAGAACGTTGCGGGTATCAGTGACGGACACAGTGTAATTGCTGCCGGTCGGCACACCGCTGAAGGTGTAGTTGCCGTTGCTGTCTGTCACAGTGGTGGCGATGATCTTGTTGGAAGCATCTTTCAAAACTACAGTCACACCGGGGATGCCGGTATCGCCGCCATTGAGCAGATTGTCGCCGCTGTCGCTGCAAGTTGCTGTGCCTGCCAATTTGCAAGCATCAGCGTTGACATCACGATAGATTGTGCCGGTGACACTACCGCTGGCCGCCGGTTTGTAGCCAAAATCGCCTTGCAGATAGACATCGCCGGGGGCAAGCACAATCGGACTGGTGGTTTTGCCATCTTTGGTCGCATCCGGGTCGCCGGTTGCTGTCCATGTCGTGCTGTTGGGCAGAGTGCCGCTGTCCACGGCAATTACATAGCTGCCTGTACTGACGTTTGTGAAGATGTAATTGCCTGCGCTGTCGGTAACAGTCGTTGCTGACGGATTGTCGCCAGCTCCGCCGTACACGCCGTCGCTGTTGTCATCAGTGAGCAATTTGACTGTCACGTCGCTAAGGCCCGGCTCGCCGGGATCTTGCACGCCGTCACCATTGGCATCGCTCCAAATCCGGTCGCCGATTGCGCCAGTGTCACTCGCTCCGGGACTCGTTGTGACTGTCGGAGCAACCCAGTTGTAGCCGAAATCAGCGGTCATGTATTCTTGACCGCCGCTGACGGTGATGACTGTTGTATTAGCTGTGGCAATACCGTTTGTAGGCTGCAATCCTGTCGGCAGCGTGGTTGTACTGCCATCCTTCTGCACGGTGCGCACTACATAGCTACCCGGCGGCACATCCTTGATGAGATATTCACCGTCAGCGTCAGTGAGTGTCGTTTTTTGCAAAACATTATCACTTTCTGCGGCACAATCGTTATCTGGGCCGCAGCTATAGAGGTAAACCTCAACATTCTGAATGCCAGACTCGCCGGGATTCTCTTTGCCGTCCCCATTTTCATCCAGCCAGACACGGCTGCCGATCACCGGCTGGTTTTTCACCACGATATTGAATGTGTCTGTGTCGGTCAGGCTAGTGCCGTCCGTGGAGAGGACGGTCAGGGTGTCCGCAGTGGTTCCGTCATTGCTGGTGTACTGCAAGGTCGCCAAGGTGGCGTTGATGTCAGCCTCGTTGCCCGTGACAGTGACGCTGGCGGTGCCGTTGCCGCTCACTGTCGCTGCACCGCTGGCCGTCACATTCAGCGTGCCGCCGGTCACGGTCAACTGGGTGCTGGTCAGGTTGCCGTTGGTGTCAGTCACGCTCACGCCGCTGACCGGAGTCTGCACCTGCTCGCTGACCGTCTGCGTGCCCGGCACGGTGTTCACCGGCGGATCCTGCACCACGATATTGAAGGTGTCGGTGTCGGTCAACGGTGTGCCAGCACTGTCCGTGCTTACCATGGTCACCGTATCCGCAATGGTGCCATTATTAGAGGTGTACTGCAATGTCGCTAAAGCGGCATTAATTTGCGCCTCAGTGCCGCTCAAGGTCAGCGTTCCGCTGCCGTTGGCACCCGCGCTGATGGTCGCTCCGCTAGACAAATCCACATTCAGCGTGCCACCGGTCACGGTCAACTGGGTTGTCGCCAAGTTGCCATTAGGATCAACAACACTCACGCCGCTGACAGGGGTCTGCACCTGCTCTCTGACCGTCTGCGTGCCAGGCACGGTGTTGACAGGAGGGAGATTCGTCACGCTTGGAACAAGAATCGTGTCGCTGCTGATGTCCGTGGCATCGTCATTGTCAACATAGTTGGCGACTAATACTGTACCTTGGGACAGGTTGTTGAATGCGGCAAGATCAGCCTCGAAGATGCCGGTATTGGGGCCGGTTTCGGTCAAGGTGACAGTGATGCCATTAACAACGGCTGTCACTGTGCCAGCACCAGCTTCATCGAGATCAGTGACGCGCAGGAACGCATCTGCACCTGCGGTGTATTGCGGGCCTGCGTCCACGCCGCCCAATGCTGAGATGAACATGGTGGTGGACGGAGTTCCCAAATCTTGCGCAGTGACAATGAAGCTGGAGCTGGCAAGATCGGTAATCGTGCCCTCATAGCCTTCGTCCGCCGTAACCGAGATGTTGTATGCGCCGGTATTATTGACAGTTTGCCAAGCATACTCATAGGTCTTGTATGCCGCTCCGTCACCTGCTGCGTTGACGATGTTGGCATTAGTCAGAGTGATCGGGGTCGGCACGCCGATGTCACCAGCAGTGCCTGGGCCGTCAATCGCCAGCTTGAGGCTGGTGATATCATAATCACCGAACGGATCAAGCACTTTCACGCGCAAATAAACAATACCACCTGCATTGATGGTGCCGCTGGTGATTAGACTGCCGCTGCCGTTGGCAACGGACTGATCGTAAAAGCCAATCTTCTGGATGCCGTTGCCTGCGTTGTTGTCCACGTCAACGATATTGATGACTGTGGTTGTGGGCAACTCGATGCGCGAGGGTTTCGTCGCGCTGTCGTAGTCAATTTTGAAACTGGTGCCGCTGGCTCCATTAGCCACCACAAGGCTGACTGCCTGTCCGGCCGGAATACTGACGGCACTTGCCAAGTTGCCAGTCCACGTCAAGGTGCCCGCAGCACTGTCATAGACTGGATTGTTGAGGGTGGCAAAAGTGGTCGAGCCATATTTCAGTTCAGCAGTCACGCTTGCGCCAGTTGGTGTGCCAGTCACGCTGCTGACGTGGGTCACAACTTTGACCGCCGCGCCCTGCGGCACGTTGAAACCATTGGCCATTGAGATGGCTTGGGCGAAGGTGACTGGAACAGCAGCAGCACCAGCAGAGGTGATTGTCAGATTGCGAATCTCTACATATTCGTCAAAATCCGAATTGTCAGGATTACCAGGTGTAGAAAACCAACTGGTGAATCTAAGTCCTTGGGCACCGGATGGAATACTGGTGCTTAAGGAAATTACTGAGCTTTCGGTCGTACTCGCATTTGTGTTCGCTATTTGTGTTGAATAGCCGGTTTCTGTGGATGTCAACGTGATCCAACTGGAACCGTTATAATATTGAACTCTCAGCACATCGGTATTTTCTGTGCCCGCATGGACATAGTTGAAACTCACAGTGCCCGCATTCGCAAGAGGGGTGGCAAACATGCGGGAATAATTGTATCGGTCATCGAGGGTGGCGTTATTTGAGTCGCCTGTCACTGTCAGTCCGTCGATGGTGTCGATAAAGAAACTAGCCGCACCTGATGACGCAGTCCAATTGCCACTCCAGCCGCTTGATGTCCCGTTAAAATTATCCGAAATATTATTCGACATCGCCGGTGTAACCGCCGCTGTAGTGGCTGTCGTATTATCTACAGGACTTACATTGACCGGATCAACACGATCCAAATCTCCAGTTTCCGACAGGTACAGAATCTTGGTCTTGGCGAACACACCAGTCACGCTGTTCGCATTTCCGGTGTCTATGTTGTTGTCGTCACCAACAGCAATGCCGATATGCGTTGGGTTGTCAAAACTTGCTCCGAAAATGCCGTCAGTGTAATCCGCACGAAGCGCATCGCCCATGACCGCATGGAGCGCACCGCTATTGTTCGTACTGTCAGCGGAAACGGATGTGGTCAGACTGGTTCTAAAAATACCAGTGTTGACTCCGGTTTCCGTCAGGACAACTGTCTCCAGCTCTCCGGTGGTGGTATTCGTCACCACAACAGTGACGGTGTCTGCCTTGCTGGTATCGGTATTCTGGTCGCCATCCGTCACTTGCAGATACAGCGCGTCACCTTCCTGATAGCTGGTTTTGATTGCGGTGTACGCTGAAGAATCATAGATCACCAGCAATCCGTCCGTCTGCGCCGGAAGCGAAGCCGCTACAGGCACGGTCTTGATGTTGGGATTGCCGGTCGTATAGGCAGGAACTATGCCCGGCGCAGCGGGTGTGTCAGCAAAGGTTCCAGAGATTGGATCCGTATATTCTACCTGGACTAACTGGCCGTTGAGCATGTACAACATGCCGCTGTTGTTGCTGTTATTGGCACTATTCGTGGACGTTGCCAGCGTATTGCGGAAGATGCCTGTGTTCGGACCGGTTTCCGTCAGCACAACATCTTCAGTTTCTCCGGTATTGACATTGGTGACTGTCACGGTCACTGTTTCCGCCACAGCGGGATCTCTGTTTTGATCACCGTCTGTCACTTGCAGCCCCAGCGTATTGGTCGGCGAATAACCGGTCGCTGCCGAACTGAAATCAGACTTGTAAAAATACACTTCGCCGTCAGTGAACGGGACTGTCAGCGGTGTTTTGTTGACGGTTGTCTTGGTGATCGGATCGCCACCGCCCGCAGGATCGCCAGTCATCACCACGGTGTTAGTGATGACAAATTTGGATTCAGCCAAGGCTTGGTTAATATCAGAGCGTACAGCCACCCTGTATTTGATGACCGCCATCTCGCCTCGTTTCAGCCCTTGATCGCCGACAACACCCGGATTCGTGTCCGTAATCGTGTAACCAGACGCGCCGAGCGGGAAATTGTCGGCAGTGTCATCAAGATCAGGAACATCGCGCAGCAGGGTCACGCCATCGGCGGAGTAAATCTTAAGCGAGGCACTGCTGGGAACATAGGTCGCGCTGTCAGCTGGACTCAGCGTGTCTTTGATGTTGATATTGTACAGGTCTATGACTGCCCGGTTGATGATGCTGACAGTGTATTCAACCTGCTCGCTCAACTCCATCTTGGTGTCGCCGTCGCTGACACCTGCGCCATAGGTGACCGGACTGGCCTCCATGGAGCTTTTTCTCAGCACGTAGTCGGGGAAAGGCATGACTGTGGTGCCCATATCCAAATACGGATTGCCTGCTCCGGCGACGGAAGGATCTTCGCCCCACGCAGCGGTGATGAGTGTGCCGTCAGTCGTCCAGACAGTTAGGCCGGTCTGATCTTTGTCTGTATCAAAAATCCGATAGGACTCAAGAGCCTTGATCGCATAAGTGGCATCCACTGTGCCATTGCCGTCATAATCTATGTTCAAGGTGGTGTCGGCAGCGGCAGTGACCCACACCGGACTACCGTTGACCGCAGTGGCGGCTCCCGATCCATTGACATCATAGCCCGGCCCCCACGCCACGACAAACTTGTCGGTCAGGTAGCTCTCCGGGACGAGGGAATAGCTCCAGTCGTGGGTTTGGTTGGCTGTGGCATCCGAGTCTATGGTGCTAACCGCGTAGAATTTCTCTTTGCCTGCGGTGTAGAAGTGTGCCCCGGATGCGGTAAGCATGGGCACATAGACAGTGTTGTTGGCAGGCACAGAAATAGTACTGCCCTTGACTGTCTGCGTGTCGTAGGTGACAGTGATAGAAGAGGTGGTGCTGGGGTTATACAGGAACACATGAGATGGGTCGGAAGCCAAGGTGGTCCCCACCGGCGCGTAATAGCTGTTTGACCACTGCTCAGTGGCAGGAATCGCGAACCAACGGTTTTCGTATGTTGACCCCACATCGCCGGCGATCACATAGACACCGACCGGCTTGTCGCTACTGATCTTGGCACCGGCGTTCACGCCACCATTCACCAAATACGTTTCCCCTTGATTCAACGTGACCGTCAAGTCAGTTGTGCCATTGCCGTCTTTATCTATATTGACCGTCGTCGCATTCTCGCTGGCAATAATATGCACTGATGTATATTCAAATAGCCGATTAGTGGTACTATCTGGGCTTGCAGTAATGACATTCTGCCCGACAGGTATGGTGTATATTTTACCTTGGTTGCCCACGTCAATAAGGTTGACCGCACCAGCCAGCACCGTACCGGGAGTGATTGACCAACCACCCCGGCTGACAGCAATCGCCTTGGTTGAACCAATCTTATCGCGGCCATCGTAGTCAATAGTCAGCGGCGAAAGCGGATTAACCGGATTAGCCAAAACAATGCTTTTGCCTGAATTCAGCAAGTCGTCTACTGTGCCGGGCGCAACGCCATTAGTCAGATCGCCGTCACCCCAAATTTTAGTGGTGCTTTGAATCGGATTTTTGATATCTGCTTCATAACCATCTTCCCACTCGTCATAAACAATAATTGTGCCGTTGTCGGTGGCAGTGATGGCGATGACGGTTTGGATGTTTCCTGTCACCGCCGTGCTGATATTTTTTAATGATGTCTGAATATCAGCCTCACGCATGGGAACAAAAGTGACCTGAGCAATGCCGTAACTTGCCGCCCACGCATTGCCGCTCCATGCCATCAGCAGGGCTGCCGCGCCCAGCAGTCGTGCGGTGCGCTGCATCACGTTCTTCATGATGATTCTACCAGATATATTATTGACGACTATACCTGCCGCCAACGGTCTGTCCGCAAGGACTGCCGCAGCACTAAGGTAGTGATTGAGGGGGCGATTCAGCAATGTCTTCATCAGATTCTCCTTATTTTTTCGGCGGAATTTTTTCAAAAAATACGCCGGAAATGTGCCACATTGTTCCGAACGGACAGTTGTTCTTTTTTGTTATAAAAATTCAAATTATTGAACGACTTAATAACAACGATTCTCATATAGGATTATATTTTCCGCACGGAAAAATAGCAAGAAAAATATAAAGGTTCTATGTTACCCCCATAGATAATTCATTAAATTTAATACAGTTACATATTAAGCCCCGTGTTTTATCAACGAACAGAACAAGCATGTTGAGAAAAATTCTCGACAGAGGATGCGCTTTTTGTTATTCAGGTCGGAAATGGGAATAGAAAACTGCACTGAGATAGGCTGTGCCAAATGCGGGGCCTGCATGACGGTCTGTCCGGTCTTCCGGGCGGAAGGTCGTGAATCGCTCACCGCGAGAGGTAGACTGCACCTGTTGGCCCAATATTCGGGACAGCCGTCCGCCGCGCTGGCGGATATCTTCAGCCGCTGCTTGCTCTGCGGAGCCTGCGAGCAAGTCTGTCCGCGCCAGCTACCAATCACCCGGCTTATTGCCGAAGCCCGCAGCCGGTTTTCACTGCTGCAAGGCCCGGCCAGCTTGCACAAAACGGCTGCCTGCGCAGTGCTTGCCCGCCCTGCCCTGCTGGACAGTTTGATGAAAATCGGCCTCATCCTCAACCATCTTTTGGCTTTGCCAAAAAATTCCGGCCTGCGGCTGAAGCTGGCCTTGGCGGAGGAGTGCCGCGTGCCAGTTCTTCAACCGCTGCCGGAAAACGTGCCGCAGGACTCTGCGGATGGTCTTTTGTATTTCACTGGCTGCTTCTCTCGCCATGTGCAGCCTTCGATCACGACGGCGACAAAAGGCCTGCTGCGCCGCTGCGGGCTGGCCGCTCGTATTCCCGCAGATCAATGCTGCTGCGGCTTGGCAGTTTGGAGTTCCGGCGGGATCAAACAAGCCCGCAAGCTGGCTCAACGAAACATCGCCGCTTTCTCAGGAACAGGGGTAGTTCTTACATCCTGCGCCTCCTGCTCCAGCCATCTGCGCAGCTATCCGCGCCTGTTTGCGAAAAATGACCCGTGGCATGAGCAGGCACAGGCATTTGCGGCTCGTGTACAGGAATTCTGTTCGTTTTTCAACGAACGGCTGCATTTTGCCTCAGAACATCGCGGCCTGCGGGTTTTCTATCATGATCCCTGCCATCTCCGCTTTGAACCGGACGGGATGACTGCGCCGCGCGCGCTGCTCAAAAAAAAAGGCTTCGTCATAACGGAGCCTGAAGATGATCTCTTGTGTTGCGGTCAAGGCGGGCTGTTTCATATAGCCTGCCCCAAAACATCGGCAAAAATTTTTGCCCGTTGCAGCGGAAAGGCACTTGCCGGACAGCCTAACTACATCACCTCAACCTGCTCCGGCTGCCTGATGCAATACCAAGAAGGATTGGCCCGGCAGGGAATAAAAAACAGGGTTGCGCATCTGGCAGTTCTGCTGGAGGAGGCGGGCGGAGGGGAAATTTACACTTAAACTGCCGATGAAGCAAACCGCAACCCGATACCCGAATTGCAAAGCTCATGCCAGAATTGAACCATTCATGCAAACCATGTTATTTTTCTTTTGTTTCTCTTTTTCTTCCAGGATGATGGCGTAGATGACAGAGCAAATTTGTACGAAGATAAGAATGGTTGTTGTTACGATTTTGTTGATTATTTTTTATACAGGCCAGAGTAAAAGCGGATAAAGATTACCCAGTCACCTCTGGACAGACAATCTGATCAGTCAGTTGCGCACCCGAAGAGATGGAAGACTTTTCCCAGACAATACATCGTGATAACTTTACATCTGTACCGATTAACGCACCTGCGCCGACTGCACCCCAATCCTCCAGAACAGCACCTGCGCCGATATGTGCCTGATTACTTATTGCCCAAGCAGGCTTTTTATCTGCGAGCAGACGACGGTGCAGGTCAAGATAATCCTGCGGCGTGCCGATATCCTGCCAAAAGCAGCCATCTACCCGGACACAGCCAATTTGTCCGGCCTGAGCCAGCATTTCGTACAGGTCTATGATATGGAAAAAGCCCAGTGCGGGAATCTGGGCGATCACGTCCAGCTCGACCACGTGAATGCCCGTGAAAGCCAGCAGTTCCTCATGAATCGCGGCGTTACCGAAACCCAAAATTTTGTTGCCACGCACCCGCACCGTGTTGAAGCGGGGAAAATCGTGCAAAGCCATCGTCACCGCGCAGCCGCCTGCCGCATGAGCAGCCAGCAAAGCATTCAGGTCAACATCGTGATAAATATCGCCGTTCATCACCAGCACGGGCCCTTCAGAAAAATGAGGCAGAGCTTTGCGTAAACCGCCGCCGGTGCCAAGCACTTCCAGTTCGTGCTGAAGAATGACCTCCGGTCTGTCTGCGACAGCTGCGGCGATTTGATCGGCCAGATGATGGCTGTTAACCACCACTCGCCCACAGCCTGCCGCAGCCAGCTTGTCGAGCAAGATGTGCAGCAACGGTACGTTGCAGATTGGAAAAAGCGGCTTGGGACAGATAAGCGTGTAGGGACGCAGCCGAGTGCCGAATCCTGCTGCCAGAATCATAGCCTGCATAACTGATTGCGCCATTTTTTGCTTTTCCCGGCGGCTGAGATCGGATAAAAAGTTGCGGACGGCAGCGATTCTGCCCGAACTTCATTTTTTTCGCAAGAGGCAATGGCTGGAGCAAAAAAAACACCGCTTTCCTATCAGGAGCGGACATACCGCAGCGCGCATGATGCCGGTTTGGTCGCCACTGAGGTCAAAATGGCGGAAACAGACTTGCATATTTTGGCGGACAGTCCGGTTGACGAGTTGGCTCTGTTGGCTGTGGCCAAGGTGCGGGCGGAAATTGAGGGCTACGTCCGTCAGTATCCGCTCTTTCTCAGCAGCCTTGTGCCCTTGCCGCTGGACAACGCGGCCCCGGAACCGGTCAGAGCGATGCTGGTCGCTGCGTTAGCTGCCGGAGTCGGGCCGATGGCGGCGGTAGCTGGGGTGATTGCCGAGCAGGTGGGGCGTTCGCTGCTGGCGCAAGGGTTTGCTGAGGTGATTGTCGAGAATGGCGGCGATATTTTTCTCGCCCGCAAGCAGCCAAGCATCGTGGCGATTTATGCCGGCGAGTCCCGCCTGAGCGGCAAATTCGGCATTCAGCTTCGGCCTGAGCAGATGCCCTGCGGAGTCTGCTGCTCCTCCGGCACGGTTGGCCATTCCCTCAGCTTTGGGGTCGCCGATGCCGCCGCTGTGCTCGCTCCGACCGCCGCTTTAGCCGATGCCGCTGCCACCTGCCTTGGCAACGCAGTCAAGATCCGGGATAAAAAAAGCGTCAGTCAAGCACTGGAAGCGGCCAAGCGCATTGAAGGCGTGACCGGACTCGTCGTCATTGCGGGCGAGCACCTTGGTGCATGGGGGGACATTGAGTTGGTGCGGCTGTAAAGCGCGACTTACTTTCCCGCCAGCAATTCCTCACGATGCAGGCGGACAAACGCATCCACATCCGCCCGCCAGTCGCGCATGACGTTCAGCCCCTGCTCCTTTAGGCGGCGATTCTCCAAGATGGAGTTGGCAGGCCGCTTGGCTGGTGTGGGATAATCCGCTGTGGGGCACGGTGAGATGCTGCACTCCACCTGCATGGCTTCCAGAAAATATTTTGCTCCCTCAAACCACGTGCAATATCCTTCCGCTGTGGCATGGGCGATTCCAGTCAAGCCGCTATCCAAGACCTGCTCAATCTGCCGAGCCAGCGTCATTGTCCAGGTCAAAGAGCCAAACTGATCATTTACCACGTTGATTGGACGGTTCGCCAAAGCCAGCCGCAGCATGGTTTTGAGGAAATTTTTGCCACCAATGCCGTAGAGCCATGCCGTGCGCAAGATGAGGTAATTCTCCATTCGAGCGGCAATTGCCTCCTCCCCTGCCAATTTGCTTCGTCCATACGCTGAAACCGGGCCAGTCGCGTCTTCTTCACGATATGCCTCTGGCACAGGCTTGCGGCCATCAAAGACGTAATCCGTGGAGATATGAATCAAGCGGCAGCCAACCTTGCCGCAGGTATCAGCCAAATTGGCCGGGCCGTCCGCGTTGACCGCCATGCAGCAGTCCACCTCGCTTTCGCAGGCATCCACGGCGGTGTAGGCCGCGCAGTTGATCAGCACATCAGGCCGGACACATTCAACGGCGGCCTGCACCGCCTCGGCATTGGTGATATTGAGCTGGCGCGAGGTCAGGGCGCAGATTTCATGCCGGTCAAGCAGGAGACGCACGCAGTCTTGGCCGAGCTGTCCGCCCGCGCCGGTGATCAGCAGTTTCATCGTTTGGCTCTCTCGGCTTGTATATCTGGATCGTGCAGGATGGACATCAGGTATTGCCCGTACTGATTCTTCAGCATCGGCGCGGCGGTTCGCTCTAGCTGCTCCGCGTCAATCCAGCCAAAACGGTAAGCGATTTCCTCAAGGCAGGCGATTTTAAGCCCTTGACGGTCCTGCACTGCTTGGACGTAGCTGGCCGCCTGCTGAAGCGACTCGTGCGTGCCGGTGTCCAGCCAGCAAAAGCCTCGGCCCAGCAGCTCGACTTTCAATTTGCCCTGATGCAGGTAGGAATTGTTGATATCCGTGATTTCCAGCTCGCCACGCGCTGAAGGCTTGATCGCCGTAGCGATATCCGCCACGCTGTTGTCATAAAAATACAGGCCGGGCACAGCATAGCGCGACTTGGGCTGCGTAGGCTTCTCCTCAATGCTGACCACGTTTTTATGTGCGTCAAAGGCAACCACGCCGTAGCGTTCCGGGTCTTTGACCAAATAGCCGAAGATGATACCGCCGTCGCCATTCTTCAGTCTGCTGCACCGGCGGACAATTTCCTGAAAGCCGGGGCCGAAGAAGATGTTGTCACCCAAAACAAGGGAAACCGCCGACCTACCGATGAACTTTCTGCCAATCAGGAACGCCTGCGCCAGCCCTTCCGGCTTGGGCTGCTCGGCGTAGGAAAGATTGAGGCCAAGCTGGCTGCCGTCACCGAAAAGCTGCTGAAAACGCGGCAGATCTTCCGGCGTGGAGATGAGAAGAATGTCCCGAATGCCGGCCAACATCAGCACGGATAGCGGGTAGTAGATCATCGGCTTGTCATAGACCGGAATCAGCTGCTTGCTGAGTACCTTGGTCAGCGGATAAAGGCGGGTGCCGGAGCCGCCCGCGAGAATGATGCCTTTCATCGTCTGCTATTTGTCCCTTGCCTGCGGAAGAGAAGAATGTTATTACCAATACCGTCCAGCCTGCTGCTGCGGGCGACCCGGCTCATCGTAAAGTGAGCTGCTGTGTTTGTCAAGAGAATGCGGCCCATGTAAGCTCCTCTGAGCATATTTCCAACACTCGAAGCAGACTGTTAGCCACGTCTTACGGACTCTCTTACTTTACATCCAGTCCATGTCAGCCACCCCGCCTAAATTCCTCGGCATTCACGCCACACCCCCAAAATGGCTGCGCTGGCTGCTGCACTTGATCCCCTTTGTCCTGCTCATCATCGTTTATGGCATCGCCTCAGACTTGCGACACCGGGAAAATCCGGCGGACAAACTTCTGCCTCCGGCTGCCAAAATGTATGAAGCCATGCGTCAGGCCGCGTTCGAGGAAAATGTGCGCACCGGCAAATATCAGCTTTGGACAGACACCGGCGCGAGCCTGCGACGCATCGGCATCGGCTTGGGCGCATCGGCTTGCTGCGGCCTGCTTTGCGGCCTGATTCTTGGCCTTTTTGTCGGGATGGAGCAGCTCGTGCTGCCCTTCCTGACCTTTGTTTCAATCATTCCACCGCTGGCTGTGCTGCCTATCCTCTTCATTGTTTTCGGCGTGGACGAGCTGGCCAAGGTCATGCTGATTTTTATCGGCACTTTTCCGCTCATCACCCGCGACATTCAGCTAACAGTGAAAAGGATACCCCGCGAGCAGATCATCAAAGCCTGCACCTTGGGAGCCTCGCAGTTCAGCTTGGCTTGGCGCATTGTCCTGCCGCAGATCATGCCAAGGTTGATTGAAACCGTGCGCATGAGCATGGGGCCAGCTTGGCTCTTCCTCATTGCCGCTGAAGCCATAGCCGCCACCAGCGGTCTTGGCTACCGCATTTTTTTGGTGCGGCGTTATCTGGCAATGGAGCTGATCATCCCCTACGTGCTCTGGATTGTGCTGATCGGCGCGATAGTGGACTTCGGCCTGCGCCTCATCCTGAGAACACGCTATGCTTGGTACTTGCAGGCGCAGGAGTAAACGACAGGAGGCCGACAACCTATGAAAAATGCGCTCGCCGGGATCATCACCCTGATCGGGAGGTTGCTGCTCGCCTCCGTCTTTCTGCTGACTGCGCTATTCAGCAAGATTCCAAACTTTCATCATGTTGCTGATCAGATGGCGCAGGAAGGCGTTCCTTTTCCCAAGGTTATGCTGGTCGGTGCCATTATTTTCCTGCTCGCAGGCAGCTTGTCGTTGATCGTTGGTTTCAAGGCCCGAATTGGTGCGCTGCTTCTCCTGATCTTCACTATCTCAGGCACCTATTACTTTCATCACTTTTGGACGTTCACTGAGCCGGAGCTGATGCAGGAGCAATTGAAATCATTTATGAAAAATCTGTCGATCATTGGAGGTTTGCTGATGATTATCGCTAACGGGCCAGGTGCCTTCAGCGTTGATGCCAAGCGTTCTGAAAAAAAGTATGAACCCTGATGAATTGCGCAGGACAAGCTGCCTTTTTCTTCAAGATGTCTATAAGAGCTACGGCAGCAAGCTGGTGCTGGATGACATTGATCTTGCCGTGGCGGCGGGTGAAATTGTCACCGTAGTAGGGCCGTCGGGCTGCGGCAAGTCAACCCTGCTCCGGTTGATTCTTGGTCAGGAGCTGCATAGTTCGGGCACCGTGCTGGTGGATGGCCAGCCTTGCGGTTTTGCTGACCGCAGCCGGGGCATTGTCTATCAGAAGTATTCGCTCTATCCGCACCTGAATGTGTTGGACAACGTGCTGCTTGGCCTCCGGCTTTCCTGCGGTGTGTTCGAACGGTGGCGACGCAGGAAAGCATTCGAGGATGAGGCGATGACTTATCTTGCCCGGATGGGTCTGCAAGAGCACGCCCGCAAATATCCGCATGAGCTTTCCGGTGGCATGAGACAGCGCGTGGCGATTGCCCAGTCGCTGATCATCAAGCCGAAAATTCTGCTCATGGACGAGCCGTTTGGTGCGCTGGATCCTGGCTCGCGGGAAAACATGCAGATCTTCCTGCTCGAGCTGTGGGAGGAGTTTGGAATGACCATCTTCTTTGTCACGCACGATTTGGAAGAAGCAGTCTTTCTCGGCACTCGGATCATCGTGCTGTCTCAGCACTACACTGACGGTCGCGGCAATGACGGGGAAGTGCGGCGCGGTGCTCGCATCGTCTCTGACCGCGCACTGCCCAAAGAGGCGCAGTCAACTCTTGTCAAAACGGCGGCCAGATTTGGCGAGCTGATTCAGCAGATACGGCAGGAAGGCTTTGATCCAAAGTATTTGCGCCATGCAGGCAGCTTTGATCTGACTCATCCCCATTCCTTTCAGACCTTGCGGAAGGAAGAATGCGGACAATGAACTTGGGCGGCAGAGCTGAGAGGAAAGAACCACGCCGCCGGAGAGACGGCGCGGCAGATTGCGGTAGGATTACAACAGCAGGTCGGTCGGCTCGTTGAGCACAACGATCTTGGCTTTGGGGAAGAAGTTGAATTCAGAGGCGGAAGCGGCAGTATAGGCTCCCATCATTCGCCCGATGACCAAATCGCCATTCTTCAGCTTGGGCAGCATGATGTCCTCGGTGATCACATCAATGCTGTCGCAGGTCGGCCCAGCCAGCACGGAGGGGAACTGCTCGCCCACATTGTTCAGTGCCTCAACCGGATAGACCGCATGATCGTAAATCATGCCGCTGAAAGAGCCGTACAAGCCGTCATCGAGATAATACCACGTCTTGCCGTCACGCTCGGCCTGCCCCATGACCGAGGCCACAGAGATGATCGCCGGAGCGACAATGAAGCGGCCTGGCTCAGAGATCACATCCACCGTCTCTGGGAACTCGGCCAAAGCCTCGCGGATCGGCACGCAGAATTCCTGAATCGCCGGAACCTGATCAATGTAATGCACCGGAAAACCGCCGCCGATGTCTAAGGTGCTCAGTTTCGGCAGACCCAGTGCGGTCGCCCGTTGGAAGACCTCGCCGCAGGTGCGGATGGCGGTGACATACTTCTGCGGATCAGCGGTCTGCGAACCAACATGGAACGACAGGCCCTTGATGTGGATGCCAAGCCGGTGCGCCTGCTGAATCAGCTCCAAAGCTCCTTCCGGGCTGCACCCAAACTTTTTCGACAGGTCGGAGTAGGCATCAGCGTTGCGGAAGCTCAAACGGATGAGCAACTCGGCCTCGTCCCGGTAGGGAATAAATTTTTCCAGCTCGTTGCTGTTGTCAATCACAAAGACCGTGCAGCCGTAGCGCAAAGCGTGGCGGATGTCGGAATCCCGCTTAATCGGGTGGGTGTGAATGGTTTTCCCCCCCGGAACACCAGCTTTTTCCACCAAATCAACTTCGCCGTTGGTGGCCAGATCAAAATTCGCCCCCTCCTGGAGTAGGGTTTTCACCACTGCCGGATGGGGCAGCGGCTTCAGAGCAAAGTGGGCGGCAGCTTCAGGCAGAGCCTGACGGAGAGCGCGGTATTGGCTGCGGATAACATCGCAATCAAGAAGCATCACCGGTGTGCCGTGAAGGGCGGCTGCGGCTTCTATCTGCTCGCGTTCAGACAGTGTGTTGACGACATCTGAGACGCGGGCGGATGCGGCGGCAGGCAGACTGGGCAGAATAACAGACATAGGACACCCCCCTCAAGTTAAAGGTTACAGAAGAAGACAAAAACCTCAACTCTCTTGCTCCTGACAGTTGCTCTGCCATTGCTCGCTTGGGGCGATTCTGCACGGATTGGCTATCAGCAAGAAAAGGCGACCATAATAAATGAAAATTCGCCGCTCCGCAAGACCGCAGGGGCTGTCAATAAATATTTTTTTTACGGGTGTTTTTTCTCAGCAGACACGCGCTCCGCATCACGCTGATTTTCCGTTTGAAGCTCTTTCTGCTTCGGGCGGCGGCAGAGCGCGGCAAACTGCTCCGGCGGCAGGGGCTTGCTAAAGTAGTAGCCCTGCACTTCGTGGCACTTTTTCGCCCGGAAAAATGCGAGCTGCTCTTCGGTCTCCACCCCTTCCGCCACTACCTCCAAATTTAAATTGTGCGCCATCTGGATAATGGACTCGACAATCGCCGCATCGTCCGAGTCTTTAGTCAGGTCAGCGACAAACGATTGGTCGATTTTCAGCGTGTTGACCGGGAACTTCTTCAGATAGGCCAGCGAAGAGTAGCCAGTGCCGAAATCGTCAATGGCGATTCTGATTCCTGACCGCCTGATTTCCTCCAGCAATTCAACCGCCAGTTCCGGGTCTTCCATCACCGCGCTTTCGGTGATTTCCAGCTCCAGCAAAGCTGGAGCAAGACCGGTCTCAGTCAGCACCGTCCGCAGCACGGTCAGCAGCTCGCGGCCTTTGAGCTGTCGTGAAGACAGATTGACCGCCATCCGTAGCGGCCCCATCCCTTGCGCCTGCCATTCTTTGGCTTGGCGGCAGGCAGTCTGCAAGCACCATTCGCCCAGTTTGCTGATCAAACCGCTTTCCTCGGCAATCGGGATAAACTCCGCCGGGGAGATCACCCCTTCCTCCGGGTGCAGCCAGCGGATCAGGGCTTCCGCGCCGACAATCCGCTCCTCAGCCAGCGAGTATTTCGGCTGATAGTAAAGCGCGAACTGGCCATGTTCCAAAGCGTGATGCAAATGCTTTTCTAGGTTGAGCCGCTGCATCAGCCGCTCGTTCATCTGCGAGCGGAAGTGCTGATAGCTGCCATGCTCCCGCTTTTTGGCAAAGTGCATGGCTGTGTCCGCATTGCGGATCAGGGCTTCGGTTTCCATGCCGTCATCGGGATAGAGGCTGATGCCGATGCTGGCGTTGATGAAAACCTCCTCGCCACTGATATGGAAGGGCTGCTGGAGGAGATGGATCAACCGCCGGGCAAGATGGCCGACCGACTCCCGGAATTTGATTTCCGAAAGGATGACGGTGAACTCGTCGCCGCAGAGCCGGGCAACCATGTCGCTTTTGCGCACTCCGCCCCGGATCCGTTTCGCGGCCTGCACCAGCAGCTCGTCGCCCGCCTTATGACCGAGCGTATCATTCACATCTTTGAACCGGTCAAGGTCAATGCAGAATAGAGCCAGCGGAATATCGTGGTTCTGGCTGGCGAGCATCGCCTGTTCCAGCCGTTCTTGAAAGAGCGTGCGATTGGGCAGCTTGGTCAGCGGATCGTAGAAGAGCAGATTCTTCAGCTTCCGCTCGACGTTCCGCTTTTCGGTGATGTCGTTGAAGATGCCGACATAGTTGACCGTGACGTTGCTGCTGTCCCGGATTGCGCTGATGGTCAACCATTTTTCAAAGATCTCGCCGTTCTTGCGGCGGTCCAAAATTTCGCCTGACCACGAGCCGTTCTCGATCAGTTGCCGCCACATCTCCGCATAAAATTCTTTGCCGTGATGGCCGGACTTGTTGATGCGCGGATTCTTGCCGAGCACCTCTTCCCGTTCGTAGCCGGTGATGGCGGTGTAGGCGGCATTGACATCCAAAATGAGTGCTTCAGCATCCGTGACGACCACGGCTTCGGCAGAGTTCTCGATGATCTTCTGATCAAGTTGAAGTCGCTGCTCCAGCGTCCGCCGCTCGGTGATATCGGTTTGAATGCAGCCCACGCAGTCGCTACTCGGCAGAGTGAAACAGGAGGTGAGGAAAGTGCGAGTGCCGTCGTTCAGAGCGATGCTCTCCTCGTATTCGGTGATCGTCTCCGTCCGGTCTGCGCCTCCTGTCCACCTCCGCCGGGTCAGATACGGCAGAATGTCAGCGGCGCATTTGCCGACCACTTCATCCTTGCCCACGCCGAATATCTCCTCAAAGCGGCGGTTGACAAAGACAAAGCGGCCTGCGATATCCTTCAAGGTGACAGCGGAAGGCGAGTTTTCTATCAGATCAAGAAGCTGACTGCGGGCTGCATCCAACTCGTCCCGGTTGCGGCGAAGCAAATCAATGCTGCGGCGGCAGCGGCTGAGGAAAAAGCCGAGGAGGACAAAGAGGGCAACAAGGCGCAGGATTTGCCAGAGCCACCACGCCGCACTCCACAGGGTGACAAACGGAAGCAGGAATGCTGCGGCGGCAAAGAGAAGACTGCATCCAGCGAGCAGCAGCGGCTCCCAGTGCGCTTTCCAAGCAAAGTGCAGCCCGGCGGCCAGAAAGCCAAGTCCGCCTGCAATACTGACGACACGGGCTGCTTCAGCCGTTGGAATCAGATCAGGGGCGACCAGAACACCGCTACCGGGCAGGGCGCAGCAGGCAGCGGTCAGGCAGGGAAGCCACTCCAGTGCTGGATGACGGGAAACCCGCTCAGGTAGCAGGCTGAGGGCAAGGAAAACGCCACCGACCAACGCGGCCGAGCTGTGCAGCCATAATGCGGCTACCGACGGCGGGCCAAGTGCATTGAAGCCATCCAGCACACCCATGCCCGCCAATGCGGCGGCAATCCAAACCGAGCAGGCCGCAGCACTGTCCGTTTGCCGCATGACCGTGATGAACAGTGAGGCAAGGATTGCTGCCACCGCGCTCCAGCCAAGCAGCAAGGAAGCCAGCGGCTCATGAACGAGATTCCAAGCCGCCATGCGCTGTTCCAGCAGTAAGGCCGCCGCCGCAGGAACAGCCGCCGCAGCCAGAGCGGCCATGCAGAACAGCGTGCGCCGCCCCGCGCCCGGAATTTCAACCGGCTGGCTCATGAGACCTCGTGCAAAAATTACTGATTGATTGTCGCAACGTTACTGGCATCTGTGCAAACAACAGGCCTGATGAGGACTGAAAGGAGTCAAGCTACGCGGTAAGAATAGCAAAAAGCGCAGGGAATCACAACATGATGGTTATATATAGCGCGTATCTCCGCACGTCAACAGGAAAATCCCCGCACGCAACAGACGGCCTGTGCTCGATACCGCGCTGGAGATTTTCTCAATGCCAACATGGAGTTTTCTCCGCTGCACAGATGAAACCTGCTATAATCAGGCGCGCAGGGCCGCTTGCGAACAGGGCAGATACAACGCCGTAGCAGCGTGGCGGCAATGGCGGGATACTCGATGCGGAGCTGCTGGGTTACTCAACCCAGGATGAATTCTACGCTCGATGAAATGCAGCTGGGTTACTCATCCCAGGAAGCATTCTACGGGCGATGAATTTGGAACGGGTTGAGTAACCCACGCTGAAACCAACGGGGGCAGAGAATGGGTGACAATTTCGATAGCAATGGCGGCGAACAGAATAGTGCAAAGGGCGATCATGCCATTGGCAAGCAGGTGAACAACCACGGCCCGATGATCAGCACGACTGGCAATCAAGCACCAGCGGTGAATGCGCAGGGGAATGTCACCATCACCTATGGCGTGCCGTTTGAGAAATACGAGCAAGTGCGGGATGAATGCGAACGGCTCAAAGTTGAATACGGCACTAAGGATGCGGCCTTTGTCAGTTTCTTCAAGATACTGGAACAGGAAAGCATTCCTTGCGCGGAATGGGGTGCGAAGCTGCCGGAAATAGCCTTCCGGCACAAGGAGCTGCTGCTGCGCTTTGAAGCGGTCACGTCCGATGATCCGCAGGTGCAAGCCTTGAAGGAGCAGGCCAAGCAAGCGATTGATAACGGCGAATATGACCGGGCGGATGCGCTACTGAACCAAGCAAAGGAGCGCGACCGGGCCGCTGTGAGCAAGATGAAAGCAAACCTGGCCGAACAGCAGGCTGCATTGGAAAAGCGGCAGCTCTCGGAAGTGGAAAGCTGTGTTGACCAAGCTGGCTTGCAACGGCTGCAATATCGCTACGAAAAGTCTGCGCAGTATTGGCAAGAGGCTGCTGCGGCCTTGCCGGAAGGATATGAATGGGAACGGGCGGAGTATATTGGTGCGGCAGGATATGACCTTTATTGTATTGCCTACTATGCAGAGGCTAATGGGAACGGGCGGAGTATATTGGTGCGGCAGGATATGACCTTTATTGTATTGCCTACTATGCAGAGGCTTTGTCATTCTTAGAGCAAAGCCTGTCCATTTACCGTGACATTGGTGACCTCAATAGTGAAGCGAAATTATTGAATAACATCAGTCTGGTTCACGAAGCCCAAGGTGAATATGACAGTGCCTTGGAGTTTCTACAACAGAGTCTTAGCATATCCCAAGGGATCGAGGATAAGGTAAGTCAAGGCACGGCTATGAATAATATCGCCACGATTTATCATGCCAAAGGAGAGTATGTCACCGCCTTCTCGTATTTGGAAAAAAGCCTCTACCTGCGACAAGAGATTAAGGACAAGAAGGGTGAGGGCAATACTTTGATCAGCATCGGGCGGATTTATGATATCCGAGGCGACCATAGCATGGCTCTGGCATACTATGAACAGGCTCTGGCCATTAGTCGCGAGATCGAGGACAAAGGACTTGAAAGTATTAGTATGGACAATATCAGTAATTTATATCTTGCTCAAGAAAAATATGCTGATGCGATAGAGTATACAAAGCAGAGTCTAACGATCAACCAGAATATCAACGACCGCCGAGGCGAGGGTGTAGTCCTGAATAATTTGGCAATAATCTATCTATCCCAAGGGGATGATGCAAGTGCATTGCCCTACTGTCAACAAAGCCTATCAAGAGCGAAAGAGATTGGTGCAAAAGCCGAAGAGGCCGGTGCGAACTGGAATATAGGCTGGATTTACGCAAAAAAAGGTGAGGTTGCCAAGGCCGAGCAATACATCAGCCGGGCTGTGGAGCTGGCGGAGCAGCTTGAACGGCATGATCTGCAAGAATGGCGCGAGGCATTGGAACGAATTCGCGCCATGCTGCGGGGGCAGCGGTAAGGGCGTTTCGCGAAACGCCCCTGCATGATTCGGCTCACCCTTCCTGCAAGCTCTTCCCCACCACCTCGCCCGCATCCGGCGACAAGCCCGGCAAGGCAGCGATTTCCTCCAGCGTCTGCTGCATGAGCTGCTGCCGGGTGGCATCGTACCGCCGCCATTGCGTGAGCGGTGCCAGCAGCCGCGCCGCCGTCTGCGGGTTCATCGGATCAAGCTCCTTCACCCGCGCAGCAAGGAAGGCGTAGCCGCTACCATCCGCCGCATGGAACTGGTGCTGATTGGCGCAGAAAGTCCCAATCAGCGAGCGCACCTTGTTGGGATTCTTCAGGCTGAAGGCCGGATGCGCCAGCAGCTCCTGCACCCGCGCCAACGTGCCTGGCAGGATGCAGGAAGCCTGCAAGACAAGCCACTTGTCCACCACCAGCGGGTCGTGCTGCCATTGCGCATAGAACGCCGCCAGCAGCTCGTCGCCAGCAGCGCGGTCAGCATTGACCACCGCAGATAAGGCCGCCGCCGCATCGGTCATGTTGTCCGCTTGCCGGTATTGCTGGATACCGAGTTCGAGGCTGGCCTGCTCGCTCGTCTCTCCCGGCGCGGCAGCCAGCAGATAGGCCAAGCAGCAGTTGCGCAGCGAACGGCGGGCGGTCTCCTCAGCAGTCCAGTGGTACGGCTCGGCAGTGCTCAACCGCTGATAGGTTTCCAGCAGCTGGGCATGATGCCGCTGGCGGAGCTGGCTGCGGAAGCTCTGCCGGACCACGAAAACCGCTTCCGGGTCAATCACCCCCAATTGCTGGCTGATCCAGCTCTCCGCAGGCAAGACCAAGGCCAAGGCAAGCAGAGCCGGGTCGCTTTGCCGGTCATTGAGCAGGTCGGCAAAGGCTTGGTGGAACAGCTCCGGCAGCACTGCCGCCCTGCCCTGCGGCCAGTCAGCAATGCCTTGCAGCAGACAGCGCAGGCCAAGCTGCTGGCCCGCATCCCAGCGGTTGAACAGGTCGCTGTCATGGGCCATGAGAAAGGCCAGCTCCTCATCCGACACGTCCGACTGCACCTTGACCGGAGCTGAGAAGCTGCGGTTGAAAGACAGCACCGGCTTGGCCGCAATCTCACTGAAGCGGAATTGCTTGCTCTCTTGGTCAAGAAGGAGCACTTCGTCGCGGATGTCCTTGCCGCTGCGGTCGAGCAAAGCAACCTTGATCGGCATGAAGAAGGGCAGCTTGTCCGGCTGACCGGGCGTGGCCGGACAGGCTTGGCTGACCGTGAGCAAATATTCCTGCGCCGCCGCATCATAGCTCTGCGTAAACGTCACGGTTGGCGTGCCTGCCTGATTGTACCAGCGGCGGAACTGGCTGAGATCAAAGCTGTTCGCATCCTGCATGGCTTGAACAAAGTCCTCGCAGGTCACAGCTTGACCGTCGTGCCGCGCGAAGTACAAATCCATGCCATTGCGAAAGCCTGCCGCGCCCAGTAGGGTGTGCAGCATCCGAATGACTTCCGCACCTTTATCATAGACCGTGACCGTGTAGAAGTTGTTGATTTCCACGTATGATTCAGGTCGCACCGGGTGCGCGGTCGGGCCGCTGTCCTCACGGAACTGGAAGTTACGGATGACGTTGGCATCCTGTATCCGCTGCACGGCTCGCGATCCCATGTCCGCCGAAAATTCCTGATCGCGGAACACGGTCAGCCCTTCCTTGAGACTGAGCTGGAACCAGTCGCGGCAGGTGACGCGATTGCCCGTCCAGTTGTGGAAATACTCATGGGCAATCACGCCTTCAATGCCCGCATAGTCGCTGTCTGTGGCGGTTTCCGGTTGGGCCAGCACATACTTGGAGTTGAAGACGTTCAGGCCCTTGTTCTCCATCGCGCCCATGTTGAAGTCATCCACGGCCACGATCATGTAGATGTCCAGATCGTACTCGCGGCCAAAGATTTCCTCATCCCAGCGCATCGCCTTCTTCAGCGACTGCATGGCGTGGCCGCATTTGTCGCGGTTGCGCTCTTCCACATAGATGTGCAACGCCACCACCCGCCCAGACATGGTGATAAAGCGATCCTGAATGAGAACGAGCTTGCCTGCCACCAGGGCAAAAAGGTAGCTTGGCTTGGGAAAAGGATCATGCCACGTGGCGAAATGACGACCATTGTCTAACTTGCCCTGCTTGACCAAATTGCCGTTGGCGAGCAGCACCGGGCAGCTCTCTTGCGAACCAATGAGAATGACGGTAAAAACAGTCAGTACGTCCGGGCGGTCAGGCCAGCAGGTAATGCGGCGGAAGCCTTCGGCCTCGCACTGGGTGCAGTAGTTGCCGGAGGAGAGATACAGTCCTTCCAAGGCGGTGTTGCCTGCGGGCGCGATGAGCGTCTCCACCTCTAAGGTGAACTGCCGCTCAGGCACTTGAGCAATGCGCAGCAAGCCGTCCGCGAAGCTGTATTCGTCAGCTCCCAGCTTGCGGTCATCCAGCGTGACGGAAACCAGCTCCAAGTGCTCGCCGTTCAATTCCAGCGCAGCGTGCAGATCTTCTGCCGCAGGCTTACGCCGAAACATGGTGCGTGCCTTCACCTTGGTTTGCGCCGGGTCAAGCTCCACCCAAAGCTGTGCCGTAGAAACAGTAAAGGGATAGGGCGTATAGTCTTTCAGGTGAATTGCGTTGGACTGAGACATGGTCGTTTCTCGGTTTATTTCGGCGGTGACTGTAGAAGCAGAAAGTCTAAATGAAGCCCGCCGGGATTGCAAGCGGCAATGCGGCCGGGCCAGCACATGCTTGCCGATCTTGTCGAAACAGCTTGACAAACAGAATTGCGGTGCGGCACTTTATGAGATATAAAAAGACATCTTGCCGGGCCGGGGGGCGGCGCGGCAGCTTCGTTAAAAAAGGAGAGCATTATGAACAGAAAACAGTCCGCAGCGCAACTCACCATTGGAGCAGCCTGCTTCTTGCTGCTGGCCAGCGCAGCAGGGGCGCAGCAGCAGGCTACGGCAGGCTACGAGACGCTTGACGGACAGCAGATGCAAGGTGCAGCTCCGCAGGCAGCAGGAATGCCGGACGTGAGTGGCATTCAGCAGAAAATGCAGGAGCAGATGATGCAGCAGATGGCTCAACAGATGCAGGCCGCTTCGCCAGCAGCGCAAATCCAAGGTGCTGCTGTTCCAGCTCAAGGCGGAATGCCTACTATGGCAGCTCCGTCCGTTGGCGGTCAGCAGGCAGCTGGAATGCCAGATGTGAGCGGCATCCAGCAGAAAATGCAGGAGCAGATGATGCAACAGATGGCTCAACAAATGCAGGCCGCTTCGCCAGCAGCGCAAATCCAGCAGGGTGCGGCTCAAGGCGGAATGCCTACTATGGCAGCTCCGTCCGTTGGCGGTCAGCAGGCTGCGGGAATGCCAGATGTAAGCGGCATCCAGCAGAAAATGCAGGAGCAGATGATGCAACAGATGGCTCAACAAATGCAGGCCGCTTCGCCAGCAGCGCAAATCCAGCAGGGTGCTGTTCCGGCTCAAGGCGGAATGCCTACTATGACAGCTCCGTCCGTTGGTGGTCAGCAGGCAGCAGGAATGCCGGACGTGAGTGGCATTCAGCAGAAAATGCAGGAGCAGATGATGCAGCAGATGGCTCAACAAATGCAGGCCGCTTCGCCAGCAGCGCAAATCCAGCAGGGTGCGATGCCGCAGGCTCCGCCTCAAGGCATCATGCCGCCCTCTTCTCAGCCTGCACAGCAGCAGATGCCGACCAATCCATCTTCCATGCAGGGGCAGCCCGGCGGTTTCCAGATTGATGCAGCCATGTCCTCGATCAAAGTTGATCCGGCTGTCCAGTCTTCGATCAATCAGAAAATGCAAAAGATCTTGACGCAGACCATGAAGGAGACGCTCTCAACTGCCACCATGCCAAAGCAGTTCAGCGTCCCGCCGACAACGACCGGCGGAGCAAAACCCTGATCAGTTCGGCTTTGCCGTCGCCCGCCGCCGGAGCAGGCCCCACAACAGGCTGACCAGCAGCCCGATAACTGCCGCAGCCGCAAAGCTGCGCAGTTTGTTCGGCCTATCTGGCTTCGTCGGCGGCTGCGGCGGTTCGATCACTGTCACATATCCTTCCTGCACACCCGCCTTTCTGTTCTCCTCCACTTTATTGAGCTGCTGGGCATACAGCTCGCGGCTCTTTTCAACTTCAGCCTCCAAGCTGCTGAAGGTTTCTTTCTGCTCGGCCTGCCGCATCAGGCTGGTAGCAAGCTGATTCAGCTCCCGCTGGGCCGCCTCCCTCTCCCCCTGCTGTTTGGCATGGGCCGCGCTGGCGGCGGCGATTTGCTCGGCCAGCCGCTCCAACGCTTCATCGGCCTGAAGTTGCTGCCGCAGACGAGAAAGCTGGCTGTTCACTGAGGCAATCAGCGAATTTTTCGCATCATATTTGCGCAGAAGTTCCTGCCGATAGAGCTTCATTTTGAGGAATTCCTCGCGGCGTTCAGTATCGCCTGTCGGAAGCGCGGCGAACTGCTGCCGCAGCTTGGCCAGCTCTCCGGCTAAGGTCGCCTCCAGCTGAGTCTCTTCTTCCAACACGGCTTCCAGCCTACCGCGTTTGATTTCCTGATACCGCATCTGCCAGTCGTCATCCCCTTGCAACCGGTCGTTCTGCCGGAACATGGCAAGGACATTCTGCGCCTGCTGCATCTGCTTCCGTCGGAGATGCAGCTCCTCTTCCAGCAGGGCGGTCTGCGGGTCATTCATTTTCTCCAGCTCTTGTCCAAAAAGTCTGATCACCGTGCTGACCGTCTCGACCGCCAGTGCTGCGTCAGCATGGCGGAAGCTGATTTCGACAATGCGGGTGCCTGTCCGCACCGCGTGAGCTAACAACCGCTTCTGTAGCCATTGCGTTCTATTTTCTTTGCCTGGTTCCGGGCAAAGCCGTTCTCCGCCCAAGGCGGCCAGCACCTGTTCGGCTATCGCGTCGCCTTGCAGCACGGCCAGTTCCGCTTTCAGGTCTGCGCCAGTCTGCTTTTTTCCTTGGCGGATGAGGACGCTGGAGCTGACCTTGTATTCAAGCGGCTGGAGATAAATAAAAATTGCCGCCGCAAACAGGGTCGTTACCAGAAAAACAACAAGCATCCAGGCGAGATGCGCTTCGATTCGATTGAGGAAAACAGCCATGGCTCTTCTTGTGGGTTCGTGTTGCTCTCGGCGGCAGAATCCGCCGCAGGAACTGTTCTTACTCAATCACGCCGCGTTGCTGCAAGCTCTTTCTGTCCTGACGCATCGCAATTTCCTGCTTGACCTCTACGGCTACACCGGGTAGTAGTATGTCGCCTGTTTACTTTTTACCCAGCTTTCTGTCCAAACCGCAAATATTTTCTCTGGTCAGTCCATGAGCCAGCTCAAGTCTGTCAGAAACCCGTTCCGGCTTCTCGCCCCGCCGCTGGCCATTGCCATTATTGTGCTGCTCCAGCTCCTGCCGGTTCCGGCGGCGGCTAAGGCCGCAGGCATCGCCCTACTGCCCCTCAGCTTCTGGGCCACGGCCCTGATTCCTGAGCATCTCACCGCCCTGCTGTTTTTTCTGCTCGCCTTGCTGTTTTCCGCCGCGCCGCCAGACGTGGTCTTTTCAGGATTTTCCTCGGCAGCGGTCTGGCTGGTTTTCGGCGGCCTGATTGCCGGAGCCGCGATCAGTTCCACCGGCTTGGGCAGCAGAATCGGCAGACTGGCCGCCGTCCATCTGCACGGCAGCTATGTGAAAATTATCAGCGGCTTGGTGGCGGCAGTGGTGCTGTTCAGCTTCCTGATGCCCTCCTCAATGGGCCGGGTTGTCCTGCTGACTCCCATCGCCTTGGCTGTCGCCGATCACTTCGGCTTCAAAGAAGGCTCGAAAGGCCGCACCGGCATCATGCTGGCCGTAATTCTCGGCACCTATATTCCGGCCTTCGGCATACTGCCTGCCAATGTGCCGAATGTGGTGCTGGCGGGCATGGCCGAGACCAAATACAAAATTTCCCTGCTCTACGGCCCCTATCTACTCCTCCATTTTCCCTTCCTGACGCTGGCCAAGGCGGTGATCATCGCCGCGCTGATCATTTTTTTCTATCCTGATCAGGCGATTGAGCGGATAGAGCAAGACCAGGACAAGGCCGGGCCGTTAAGCCGCCAAGAAAAAATTCTGTCCGCTGTGCTGCTGCTCATGCTCACACTGTGGATTACCGATTTTCTCCATCATATTTCACCGGCATGGATAGCCCTTGGCGGTGCCGTGTTCCTGATGATGCCGGGCATTGACATCGTCATCCCGGCGCAGTTCAACCAGAAGCTCAATTGGGCCTCGCTGGTCTTCACCGCAGGCATACTCGGCTTGGGCGGCATGATCAGTAAAGCCGGGCTTGACCGCATCTTCGCTGCCGGGCTGCTCCAGCTCCTGCCGCTGGCTCCGCAGCACGATTTTATCAACTACATGTCGGTCAGCTTGGCTTCAGCCTTCACCGGCCTGCTCACCACTCTACCTGCGGTGCCTGCGGTCTTCACCCCGCTCACGGACAGCTTGGCCCATGCCACCGGCCTGAAGACGGAATCTTTGCTGATGATGCAGGTGACCGGTTTTGCCACGGTGCTGCTGCCCTATCAGGGGCCACCGATTGTGGTAGGTCTCCAGCTTGCCGGAGAAAAGCTCTCCAGCGCGGCCAAGATATGCCTGCCCTTAGCCCTGCTCACTGTCTTCGTTTTGCTGCCGGTTAATTATTTCTGGTGGAAAATGCTGGACTGGCTGTGAAGGATATGCTATTTCTGAACAATAATGTCGCGCCGTTTTTGGCTTTGTCGGTATGATCATGCAGATTTTTTTCTGATTCCGGGAATAAACAGTGCAGACGCGAGTATCTCGCCTGTCCGCCTGATGCACTCAACAAAAAGCGAGGAAAACAATGACAAATAAACTTGCGGCCCTGCTCTCAGGCTCTGTCCTGCTGACTGCTCTGGCCGCCTCCCCCGGCCAAGCCTGCGTGGGCCGGATTCTCAACCTGACGATTGACGGTTCGCCGGAACAGAAGGCGGTCGGCCAGCTCATGGCCACGTACATCAACGAGCGCACGGGCACTACAGTCAACTTGGTAGAAAAAAAACAGAGCACGGACGGCACGTGCGCCACCGATGTCTGTATCCAGTACCTCAAGCCTGCACTGGCCAGCATGGGCGGCGGCGAGCAGTCGCAGGACGAGAAGGAGGGATATGCCAAGGCCAAGGAATATTATTTAGAGAACAAGAGCGTGGTTTGGCTGAAGCCCTTCGCCTTCAAAGGCCCGTTGGCTGATCAGGCCGGAGCTTCTATCGCCGTACCGATCGCTCCCCGTGACGCGCTGGGCAAGTTCCCGGTCTTGGATCGGGTGATCAACAAACTGAGCGGCATGGTCAGTGATACTATGGTGCATGAGATGATTCAAAAAAGCCAAGGCGGCGACGCGGCAGCGGCGGCTAAAGAGCTGCTGAAAGCGCAGAAACTGATCTGAGAGATGACTATGACCAAACTGTTTTTCGCCCTGTTCCTGCTTGCGGCCTCCGC
The DNA here is from genome assembly GCA_002413355.1 of Desulfobulbaceae bacterium UBA5173. Classification (GTDB taxonomy): domain Bacteria; phylum Desulfobacterota; class Desulfobulbia; order Desulfobulbales; family Desulfobulbaceae; genus Electronema. Next base: position 42,413 of record DHWV01000112.1, read on the forward strand.
AGGCTCTGCCGCCGCACACGGAGACATTTCCAAGCTGCCGGATTCCGTCCAGATCATGCAGTACCAAATGCTGCTGTACATGGATGCCAACGATCTCGATACCAAGAACAATCTGGCGATGGCTTATTTCCGCACCGGAAAGCTGGCTGAGGCGGCTACGGAGCTGGATGGCGTGCTGAAAAAAGATGCGCACAACTTCAATGCCTTGGATGGCATGGGCGTTGTCCTGCTCAAGCAGAAGAAAGCTGACGAGGCGATGAAATATCTGGAACGCGCCTTGACAGTCAATGATAAGGATGCCTTGCTTCATGCCCATCTTTCTGTGGCCTACGAGCAGCTTAAAAAGCCGGAGCAAGCTGCCGCCGCGTTGAAGAAGGCAGGCGAGCTGGCTCCCAGCCCAGAAGGTGCTGCCGCTGTCCAGAAAGAAATTCAGCTTCTCACCAACCCCTGAACATACTCCCCTTTTTTCCCTGTGCCAAATACGATGAAAAAAATTGCGCAATTTCTTTTGCTCTCCGCCCTGCTCGCCCTGCAAGCCTGCAAAGGCGGCCAAGAGACGAAAACTGTAGCAGAGAGCAAGGAGCCGCCGCTTCGTTTCTGCTATATGATTTGCGACAGCAAGCAGCTTTCCTCGGAACGCTTCGCGCCGTTCTCCGCCTATCTCAGCGAAAAGCTGGGCCGCAAAGTGGAGATGGTGCTGGCCAACACTTTTGATGTCGAAGGCTTGGCGAAGAAAAACGAGTTTGATTTCTTCCATGTCAACTCAGCGGTCGCGATTACCCTGAAAGAACGGTACAAAGCCGAATTTTTGGGTGTGGATGTGCAAGGCCGGAACGGCCACAAAGCCACCGGCACGCTGATCGCCCGTAAAGAAAGCGGCATTAAGACTATCGCCGACATCAAGGGCAAAAGCGTGATCTTCGGGCCTGCTCTCGCGCCGTTCGGCTATATGGCCCAATACGCGATGATGCTGGAGAACGGCGTGGACCCGGAGACGGATCTGGCGCGCTATGACATTCCGCCTGGCGCGCTCAAGCACGACAAAATCATGTATGGCGTAGAGTTTGGCAAATATGACGTGGGTGCCGCGCCGCGCATTGACCTTGACCGCATGGCCGCCGCTGACATTATCAATCTGGATAACTACAATATTATCGCCGAAAGCGAGCCGATGCCGTACTGCACGATCGGTGCAATGCCGCATGTTGACGCGGGCTTGCGCGAGAAAGTCAAAAATCTTCTTCTCAACCTGAAGAAGGATGAGACCGTGCTGGTGGACGGCGAGGTGCTGAAAGTGCTGAAGCGGATGGGCCTTGACGGCTTCCATCCGGCAATTGACAGCGAGTACGACATCATCCGCGAGAAGCTCAAACGCTGCAACATGGCTCCCTACGACAAGCACTGAGCCGCCTCTCCCTTTTGAATCCCTTTCTGTGAGAACAGCATGAATAAACAGATAGTCTTTTCTTTTCTGCTCGGCTTGACAGCCTTTTGCGGCATCCGCTCTGCCGTGGCCGCCGAGACGGTGGTCAGCAAGGGCGTGCTTGATAAGGACACGACGTGGTCCGGCGAAATTCTGATCAAGGGCGATGTCGAAGTTGCTGAAAAAGCGACACTGACTATCACGCCAGGCACTACAGTCCGTTTTGCCAAGGTTGAGCCGTTTGGCCCGGACAAACTCTTCCCGGAAAAAGAAAAAGAGAATCATTTTCCCCGGGCGGAGCTGTTCATCAAGGGAAAGCTGCTGGCTCAAGGTGAAAAAGACAAAAAAATCACCTTCACCAGCTCAGAGCAAGCCCCTAAGCCCGGCGACTGGGGCGGCATCAACTTCAACACCAGCGTGGGCAATGTGGTTGAAAATTGCATCGTGATGTATGCTGACACCGCCGTGCACGGCCATTCTTCCAAAGTGACGGTCGCGCATAACGAGTTTCGGCACAACGGCACCGCCATCGGCAACAAAAACCTGAAGGACAACCCGGTGAAGTGCGAGATTACGGTGAAGAACAATTTGATCACTGAGAATGGCGGCGGCGTGATTGTCGGCGACGGCATGGTCGTGGAGCACAACGAGATCACCAAGAATCAGTTCTTCGGCATTTACGGCAAAAACCTTGCTGACGGCAAGGTGAGTTTCAACACCATCAGCGGCAACGGCAAGGGCGTTATTCTGTACGCCGTCAAGGCGATGGTTTTGAGCGACAATAACATCACCGACAACACCGACTACAACCTGTCCATGTTGGAAGGACAGACCGCTGATCTCGCCTTCCCCAAGAATTGGTGGGGAACCGCAGATGAGAAGAAAATCCGCGTGAAGGTGCTGGATAAGGCGACGGAAAGCACGCTCGGCAAGGCTGATTTGGGTAATTTTTACACATCTCCTGTTGCTGGGGCCGGGAACATCTGATCGATTCGTCTGCCATGCCGCTCACTCAGAAATTGTCCGGCAACCTGCTGGATATTCTTACCAAAGTCGCAATCTTCGCGCTGACGGCGGTCATACTGACCATGCTCGTGCAGCATCGACTGACTGTACAGCCGGAGTCTTCCGGCCGCAGCAGCGCGGAGCAGAAGCTGCGCCAGCTTGAGGAACGGCTGGCGCAGGACAAGCTCCTGTATAAGGATGTGGCCGCTTTGGCCGAGCAGCGGCAGCACGAAGCCGCTCTCGGCAAGCTCAAGGAAATAGATGCGGCTCATCCTGACAATCCGCGTTCGCTCCTCTGGCAGGGTCAGCTTCAGTACGAGCTTGGCCTGATCGCTGAGTCGCTGGCCAGCTACCGGCAGGCTCTTGACCGTGAGCCGGATTATATTGACAAAAAATCGCCGCTGTTTGTCGGCAAAGACATCAAGCGGCATGTGGACGAAGCGCAGGAGAAACTCCAGCGGGAAGCAACCTTAAAGCCCGGTGATGCCAGCATCAAAAAAGCTCTGGAAGAGCTTTTGTATGTGAAACGGCGGCTGGCGGGCGGATGCGAATAAATGGCACGTTTAAAATTTCCTGACATCGCTGTCACCACCGGCATCGTTCTTGGCGCGGGCGCGGTCATCCTGACCCTGCTCGGCAACCCGACCAACTCCGGCATCTGCATCTCCTGCTTTTTTGAGAACTTGGCTGGTTCGCTCCAGATGCACAATGTCAGCCGCATGAGCTATATCAGGCCGGAGTTGCTCGGCTTTTTGCTCGGCTCCTTCCTGATGGCCAAGAAGATGCGCCGCTTCCGGGTCACGGGCGGCTCCTCACCGGTGATCCGCTTTCTGCTCGGTTTCTTCATGATCGTCGGCTGCGGCGTGTTCATCGGCTGCCCGATCAAAATGATTCTGCGCCTTGCCGCTGGCGATCTGACTGCGATTGCCGCTGTGCTCGGCATGATGTTCGGCATCTGGCTCGGCAGCCGCTACATCCGCGCCGGTTCGGTGCTTGACCGAGACAAAGAGCTGCCGCAGATCAACGGCTACATTCTGCCCGGCATCGGCCTACTGCTGCTGATTTTCGCTCTGCTGCAACCCGGATTCATTCAGCAGGGAGCCACCGGCCCGGCAGCCCAGCACGCGCCACTGTTAATCTCGCTGGCAATCGGTTTGCTGATTGGTGCGCTGTCGCAGCGGTCGGGCCTCTGCATCACTGGCGGCCTGCGCAACTTCTTCCTTTTTAAAGAAAAAACCCTGCTCATGGGCATCGTCGCCGCTTTTGGCTCGGCCTTGCTGGTATCCTTGATCAGCGGTCAATTCCATCTGGGCTTCAATGATCAACCCGGTTCCCATCCTGACAATCTCTGGAGCTTTCTGTCGATGGTGCTGGTCGGTTTGGCTGCGGTGATTGTGGACGGCTGCCCGTTCCGCCAGCTCATCAAGGCTGGGCAGGGCGATGTGGATGCAGGACTAACCTGCTTTGGAATGCTGACCGGTGCGGCTTTTGTCGTGAGCTGGCAGCTCCGCAGCAGTTCTGCTGGCCCGGAGTTCAACGGCAAAATTGTCACCTTGGCTGGGCTGATCTTTTGTTTGACGGTGGTGTTGGCGTATCGGCGGAAACAGGTGAGGGGCTGACCTGACAGGCTGATGAGAATTTATCTCGATACGTGTTGTCTTCAGCGTCCGCACGACAATCAGTCTCATCCTCGCATCAGAGTTGAGACAGAAGCTGTTTTTGTGGTGTTGGCCGCTGTTCAGCACGGCGATGCAGCTCTGCTGTGGTCAGAAGCTCTCAGTTACGAAATTTCTCGCATTCCAGACAAGATGCGAAAATCTGAGGTGATGTCCATCGCTGCGCTGTCATCTGAATATCTTGAGATTACGGATGAAGTTGAAGCGTTGGCACTGAGGCTTGAGAAAAATGGGATAGGCGCGATGGATGCTGTCCATTTAGCTCTCGCATCAACAGCTGGCGCAGATTTTTTCTGCACGTCTGATGACAAGTTGTTCCGCAAAGCCAAAAATATAAAAAATTTAGGATGCAGAGTGACAACCATTCTTGGCCTGATTCCAGAGATTACAAAATGAGCGTGACTATCCAGCCGTTATATGAAATAACTCATCGAGCAGAGCGTGTTCTTATCCAAGAACTTGGAGTTGCTGACACTTTACGTTTTTTAGGACAGTTCCGTTCAGGAAACGGTGATTATACTGCTGAAAGAGAGCGGTTGTTTAAAGGAGAATCTGTGAAAACTATCATTGCGGATATTAAGACCCGAAGAAACAGCCGTGACTGACCGGCGCAGCCTTTGTTGTGAGCTGGCAGATACGCAGCAGTTCGGCTGGCCCGGAATTCAACGGCAAGATTGCCACGCTGGGGCCGGGTTGATCTTTTGCCTGACCGTGGTACTGGCGTATCGGCGGAAGGCGGCGACTCAACGATGAGAGGATGAGTTTTGAGGAGATGCCAGCAATGATATATATTAATTCCCGCTCTACTGTAGTCGCTATTTCAACTGGCGACCATAAGCGAGTGGCGGTCTATTTCGACAAACTGATTCCTACACATTCCCGTGCTGACGTTCCAAATAGCCTAATAGAACCAATCCGCTTCTCGGATTATAAACTCTCTGAATTATTTTTTTCAACTTCTGCCGAACCACTTGAAAGTGATCATTTAGAAACGATTAGAGATGCTGCTATCAGGAATGTTTGGAGGGAAGCACCAATGTCTGTGCGATACTCTGCTGAGTATCTGAAACATTGCTTTGAACCCACTGTAAAAGCGAGCCAAGATATGTGGTCTAATTGCAAGCGCGTAGCAACAATAGTGCAGCAGTATGCCCAAGTTGACGAAGGCCATTTTCTTGTACCAGCATTTGATGATATCACAAGGGAGCATGATTTTTCGAAACCAGGCAATGATGAAATCGTGTCAGTTACTCTTAGCAACTTAGATCTAATTGACACCAATAGGCTGGAATGGGAGCAAATACTGGAACTAAAAAAGGATGATGAATCGAATAAAAAGCTCAGAAATCTTTTACTGTTCTTCTTTCAAAATTATCGCGATTGCCCTGTTTCTTTTATTAGAGATGATTTGAATCGACAGATCGAAGAATATCATCAAGCATGCAGTAAGCATGGATTTCAATTTGTTACCAGTAGCTTGTCGACTGTCTTGAGTTCCAAGTCACTCTTAGCAACAATCGCTCTCGGAATTTTTGCCTTGCTATCCGGCCTGCCTATTCAGGCAATAGCACCTATTGGATTAACTGAACTTGCCTTGGAAATTGGCAAAATTGCAATTAACTATGCCGAGAGAAAACGTGAGTTGATTGATTACAAAGAGGCGCATCCTTTATCTTATATTTTACAATTTCCCATACGTAATACGATCCGTTCAGCCGAATCATAATGCGACAATTAATAAATTTCGTGGCAGCTGACTTCGCTACGCTTTGCTGCTGAAAGTGCACATTAATTATAGCATATTGTCGTGAGTCTTTAATTTCTACTGTTATCTTTTAACAAGTTATCTGTTTGGTAACGCTTGAATAAGAATAAACCATGAACTGGTTCAAAAAAAAGAAAACGCCCCAGGAGCCGCAACACGAAAACGTCACTCGCGGCCTGCTGATCTTCGCCCACCCGACCACGGTTATCGCGGTGGAGGAGCTGCTGCGTGACGAGGGCTACAAAATCCGGGTGGTCAGCCCGCCGCCCGCCTACCGCACCGGCTGCGACCTGAGCGTGGAATTCCCCTTGGAAGCAGAAGCCGCCATCACCGAGCTGCTGAATGCGGTCAAGCTGCATCCGATTGACGTGGTGCCAATCACCACTGAAGGCATGGAGCCGCTGCATTTTGTCCGCAAGAAGTGGTATGGCAGCAAATACCTGATGGTGCGGGCGGCGAACATGAAAATCACTGTGGATGTTGAGACCAAGATCATCGTCAACATCTCCGGCGGCGGCTGCCCGGACGTGCCCTATCTCGCCACGACCATGATCGGCAAGCGGTTAGACGAAGCACCCGCCCCGGACGAAGTCGGCTTCTCCCTCTGCGCCTACTCCCTCAACACTGCCCGGGAAGAAATGATCCGGGAAATTGGAGCGTAATCATGCTGCTGTTAGTCGGCGCGGTTCCTGCTGACCGCCTTCCCCTGATCATCGGCCCGGTTTCGTTGAGCGAGCGCGGCATCACGATTGACGGCCACGAGCTGCCCATCAACCGGGGCAACGAGGCGATGATGACGGCAGCCTGCCTGATCTGCCAGGAATACGGGGTTGAGCCGCCGGTCGGCATGGTGGCGGGCGACATCGGCAAACGCGAGGGCAGCGCGGCTATTTACAATCATCTCGCCGAAAATCTGCCGACGATGGGTGTCAACGTGATGACCATGCACTATGTGATGCCTGATCTCAAGCTGAACAAGAAAGTGCTGGCGACCGTTGCCACCATGAGCGAGAAGCCGCTGATGATCGCCGACGCAGGCAGCATGTATGTGGCCAAGGCGGGCGGCGATGCTCGTTATTACGACGTGTTCACCCCGGATATCGGCGAGGCCACTTTTCTTGCGGATGAGAAAGCTGATCATCCCGCCTACACGCGCGGTTTCATTTTCAACATGGAAGACGACGTGCCGGAGCTGATCCGCCGGGCCTACGCAGGCGGCAATGCCACCAAGACCATGTTTGTCAAAGGGGCGGTTGATTACATCTGTCAGGATGGCGAAATCGTGGACACCATCAGGGAACCCAGCATTGAGACGATGGAGCCAATCGGCGGCACGGGCGACCTGATCACCGGCATGATCAGCGGCCTGATGCACGCTGGCCGCAGCCCGTTACTGGCCTGCCGCATTGCTGGCCGTGTAAACCGGGCCGCAGGCGAGCTGGCCAATCCTACGCCTGCAACCCAAGTGCAAGAGATCCTGCGGCATCTTCCCAAGGCATTGGAGAAGGTGCATAAGGAGCTGGGGCTGTGAGCCTGTTCACCGCTGTAGTCGAATACTGCAAAGACACAGGTTTGTATGTAGGCTACGTGCCGTCTTTTCCCGGAGCGCACTCGCAAGGGGAAACGCTGGACGAGCTGAACAGGAACCTGAAAGAAGTCATCGAGATGCTGCTTGAAGACGGCGAGCCTTGCTTCGCTTCCGAGTTTGTCGGCACCCAGCAGATTGCAATCGCGTGATGGCAAAGGTTCCGCCTCTGAAGCCGCAAGAGATCGTCCGCCTGCTTGCCCTGCTCGGTTTCTCTGAAGTGCGGCAGCGCGGTCGCCGTGATTCTGCTTGGCTGTTTTTACTACCGGCAATGGCTGGATTTCAGCATCGTCTTTCTATCCACCGGCCTGATGCTGGTTGCCGAGATGTTCAACACGACCATCGAAGCCCTCTGCGATTTCCTTGAGCCGCAGGAAAACGCCAAAATTGGCATCATCAAAGACATTGCGGCGGCAGCGGCGGGCATCAGCATTTTAGTCTGGGGAGTTGTGCTGTCGCTGGAAGCCGTCCATGTCTGGCAGGGGCTGCGTTAAGAACATCTATTAAGGAGAAACAATGAACAACATGCAATCTTGTCCTGTGTCTGGACTGCGGACGATTCTCTTGGCGACAGACGGAACTGAATACAGTGAAGGTGCGGTGCGCGAGACCATTAATTTTGCCAAGCAATGCTCCACCAAGATTTACGCCATCTCCGTTGTTGAGTCCATGACTGATTACGAAGGCTTTTCCGCGCAGCAGGCAGAGGAGTCTTTTGAAGGCAAGGCGAAAGAGTCTCTCGAAAAGCTGAAGGCACGGGCAGAGAAAGAAGGGGCTGTCTGCGAGACTATCCTTGCTTCCGGCGAACCGTATAAGTGCATCGTTGAAGCTGCGGAAGCAAAGAATGTGGACATGATTGTGGTTGGCAGACGTGGCGCAAAAGGTCTGACCAAGCTGTTGCTTGGTGAAGTGGCGGCCAATATCAGCTATCAGAACATCCTTGTTGCCACTGACGGCTCTTCCAACAGCGAGGCGGCGGTGACTGCGGCGATTGAAATCGCCAAGCAGTGCGACAGCAAAGTGATCGCCCTCTCCTCTATCCGCACCATTTACGAGCAGGAGAATGCGACTGCCAATGTCAATAAAGCAGTTGAGCTGGGCAAAAAAGAAGGTGTCGCTGTCGAGGGATTGACACCAATGGGCCGGTCGTATGAAGCAATAGTCGAAGCCGCAGGCGGCAGAGGGGTTGATCTGATTGTCCTTGGCACCTACGGCAAAACCGGTTTGACCAGAATGCTCATGGGCAGTTCGACAGAGCGGGTCATTGGTCTTGCGGGCTGCGCTGTCATGGTGGTCAAGGGTGACGGCGGCAAGGCGGCAACAGTTTGAGCTATAACCATTCTTCCACTTCATGAGCTGGCCGCACGAAATCCGTCACATCCGTCTTCCCCGTTCCGTTTGGGAAACCATCATCGCCCACTGCCGAAGAAAGCTGGCCGGAGAGTTCCTGCCCGGTGAAAGTCCGGTCAAGAGGGCTTTTGGTATTCTGGCCGGACTGCGTCAGGGTGATGCGCTGCACGTGCGTCAAGTTCTGCCGATCAAGAAGAACGCCCGCAACGTGGAGCCATTAAAGAGCTTCATGGACAAGCTGATGGAGCAGCACGCCATACCCTCGACCACGCCGATGGACCAGCGCGGCTGGGTGACTGACCCGCAGGAATTCAAGCAGTGCATGGACATCTGCAAGCGCGAGGGGCTGACCATGTTCGGTGCCTACCACATCCACGTGGTGCCGTGGCCCGGCGACCCGCTGCGCGACACCCCGACCGGTCTCGATGCCGTCTTAGTCAAAGGCAGCATGATGTATTCCTTCATTATTTCTATGGTTGACCCAGAAAAGCCCATCATCAGGGCCTTCTATGAAGGAGAGATCAACGCGGAAACCCCCATTTGCATCGAACCATAAACACAACAGTCACCCATGTCCGGCAGCGGAATGAAACAGTCTGAACTTATTGTTGAATACACTGACCCGCTGGAAGGATTCAAGGGCTGGTTAGTCATTGATTCGCTGACCCACCGGATGGCCGCAGGCGGCATGAGAGTGCAGCGCGGCCTGACCCGCGAGGTGGTGCAGGAGCTGGCCGCGACCATGACCCTGAAGATGCGCATCGCAGGCATCCGGGCGGACGGAGCCAAGTGCGGGATTGATTACGATCCCACCAGTCCGGGCAAGGCCGAGGCGATGTTCCGCTTCATCCGGGCGATCAAGCCGTATCTGCTCGAATGCTATTCGATGGGACCTGATCTGAACACCACCATGCCGGAGTTAGATGCGGTCTGCGCCCGGCTCGGCATTCCTTCGATCAAGGCGGTGATTGCCAAATGTCAGGGCTTCACACCAGCGTCCTTTGCCGAGCGGGTGCAGCTTCTCAAGCAGCCGGTTGGCCATGCAACCCTGAGCCGGCTGCGTTCAGGTGCTGGCCTCGCCGCTTCCTGTCTCGCCGCCTTAGAATTCCTCAATATTCCCCTGAACGAAGCTAAAGTGGTGCTTCAGGGCTTCGGCGGTCTGGCCGCAGGCGCATCCTATTTTCTCCATCAGGCCGGTGTCAAGATCATCGGCCTCGCAGACCGGGAACGCAGCCTGTGCAGCATCAACGGCACCCCGCTGGACATGCCCGCGCTGCTGGCCGGGGCCGCTTGCAAAGGCTTGATTCCGGCTGAGCAGGATGCGGGCAAATTTCAGTATGGTGACAAGCGGGACATCTACAATGTTTCCTGCGATGTCTTTATTCCTGCGGCAATAGAGCGGGCTGTTGATGCGCATGAGGCGGAGACAATGCAGGTCAAGGCCATTGTCTGCGGCGCGAATCTGGCGGTGACGGACGAAGCCGAGCAGATACTGCACCGGCGCGGCATTCTGCTGATACCCGACATGGTGGCGGGCTGCGGCGGGTCGCTGTCCATGGAAGGACTGTTCGGGCCAGACGAGCTGCCTTCAGTGCAGGACGTGCTCAACCACGTTGACCGCAAAACCCGCCGCATCGTCAAAAACCTGCTCCAGCGCAGCCGCGAGGACAATATCTCCCCGCGCGAGGCCGCCTTGCGCATCTGTGCAGAAACCCCGCTCTATCCTGACACCCGGCCCTACGGCCATTTAGAATCTCGAACAGTCTGACGGAGCGCGGCAGAGAGCCTGCCGTCTCTTGTAGCGGCAGCCAGCAACGCTCGTTCGAGGAAATACACCATGCGCTATGAATGGGATGAAGGCAAACGTGCCGCCAACTTTGCCAAACACGGAACAGACTTCTGCGAGGCCGAGCACTTTGACTGGCAGGCAGCTATTGAGGCGCGAGACACCCGTTTCGACTACGGCGAGGAACGCTGGATCGCGCTTGGGATGATCGACCGCCGTCTTCATGTGCTGATCTACACCATCCGGCAGGACGCTGTCCGCCTCATCAGTCTGCGCCGGGCTAATCTTCGCGAAAAGCGGTATTATGAAAAAAATAAAACCTGAGCATATCGCGCAAGCAGATTGGGATGATGTTGATTCTCCACCGTTGGACAACTCTGTGCTGGCGGCCATGAAGCCGGTGCGGGCCGAACACCCAGCTATGCAGTCACGGCTCTGCGGCCCGCAGGCAGCGGCGCAGAAAAGTTCTGTCTCTGTCCGTCTCGATGAAGCCGTTGTCGCCTCTTTCCGGGCCACCGGAAGGGGCTGGCAGTCGCGCATCAACGAAGCGCTCCGCGATTGGCTTCAAGAGCACAAGCCTGCTCTGTAAAACCCGGCTGACTAACGTATATAAGTCCCGCAGACCTATATGCGTTGGAGGAAGAAGCCAGCACTGTTGCCCGTGACGCTTCCTCATCTCTCCAGCGACCAGATTAAATCAGCACCGGTGGTCTTTGCCGTGGTTTCGCTTTCCACGGAAAAGCCATAGTTGAGATCGTAGCGGGCTTTGAAGGAGCCGCCTTCGCCAGTGAGGTCTTTGCCGTAGCTGATGTAGAGGTCTTTGGAGATTTCCTTGCTCATCACCAAGGAGACATCTGAAGCCTCCTTGCCCCCGCCGATACTTACATCCACAAAGTCCTCCATGTCTATGGCGGCTAAAGGATTAACTGATTTGAGCAGCGCGCCGCCGCCCACTTTGCTGAGAGCCGCAGCAGCAGGCGAAAGGGCGGCATTGCCGCTACGGCTGGAGGAAACTCCATTTTGGCCGGAGAGCAGCCAAGAAAGTATCTCTGAATCCTGCATCGGCGTGTCGGAAAAGAGCTTCATGTCCATGTCATCAACGCTGCCGGTGAGATGAATGCCTGCTTCAACCTTGTTGACCTTTTTCGAGGCGCGTATATCCAAGCCGGGATTGTCAATCGGGCCGCCTTGATAGAAAATCCTGCCTTCATTGAGCTGGAGCGAGACTCCCTCAAAGGCAACCGAGGTATCGCGCAAGTTGAGCGTACCCAGCGCGGTGACGATTTGCTCCGGCTTGGCGTTGATCCTCAGGCCGCCGTCAAGATAGCCTTTCAGGCCGAACGTGTCCACCTGCACCTCGTTGCCCAGCTCTACAGCAATGACAGCGGAGAATGGCAGGCTGTGCTCCGGCGGTTTTTTGTCGTCATCAATCACCATCACATCCTTGGATGAGGAAACCGCACCGCTGAAACCGACTGGCGCAATTCTCGCCTTCGGTACAACGATCTTGCCAGTCAGGGCAGTGCCTTTGCCGTTGTGCACAATCCGCAAGTCTGGGCTGATCAGCACTTGATATTCGGGCAGGTCAGCGGCTTGGAACTTTTCGCCCTTGATAGTGAAATCGGCAGACAATGGCTGCTGCGGCTGGCGGGAAATCGTGCCCTGCGCCCGCAAACTGCCGGAGCCGGAAACCGCCGTCAAATCAAGCTGGTTGCTGCTGCCGTCGCCATCTACAGCCAGCCGCAGCTCGCGGAGATTGATGCCCGCCGCCGGGACGTGAATCTTGCCCTCGCCGCTCAAGCCTTTTTTCAAAGCCAGCAGGCCGTCAAAGCGCGGTTTTGCCACCGTGCCGCGCAAATCAACCGTGCCGCCGAAGCCACCCTGCGTCTGCACTGCATAGCTGGTAAGCTGGGTGAGAGGGGCGATGTCCATAATATTGACCACCGCCTTGCCGTAAAGCGGTATCTGCTCTAACTGACGGAAGTCGCCGCAGTTGCTGGCGGAAGCGTCCAATGTGGCGGTGCTGCCGTCCTGAAATTTGGTCTGCGCAGACAGACGGAGCGTGTTGTCTTTCAGCGTGGCGGCAATCTGATTGTCGCGCCACCGCCACGTGGTTTTGCCGTTGTCTTCGTCGTAATTCTCAGCAGTCAGGGCCAGTTCTGGCAGCGAGACAGTCAGCTCAGCCTGCGACGGGTGTGCGCCTTGGCCCTGAGCCGCCGCTGTCATCGCCAACACTCCCTGCATTGCCGGAAAATTCTCCGGCACAGGAATCCGCCATTTTTCCAGCAGATCAAGCGAGAAACGATCAAACTGCGCCTGCGTCTGCCAGCCGCCTGCTTTGTCCCAGCTGCCATTGACCGCCGCCCGCACCTTGTCTTGGGTCAGGGCGAAACCAGAAAGGGCGCAGCGTCCGGCGGACAAGGTTAACTCAGCAGGCTTTTCCGTCTGCCATGTGCCGAACTGCTGGTTGTCCAGCTTCATTTCAGACAACTTGCCCTGCCATTGCTGCTCGTTCCAGCCCCCTTCCGCCGTTAGCCGCAAGGCACCGGGACTGCCTTCCGCCGTGAAATCCAGCCGGTGCTGCTCCGCGCTGCCTTTGAGCAGTAGGCGGGCGGTGTTAATCTGCTCCTGCTTGATCTGAATGCCGTTCGCCGTGATCTCCGCATCCACCTGCCCGCTGGCGGCAAGGTCAGCTTTGACCACCGCCTTCAGCTCGTTCAGGCCGTAATTTTGGAAGCGCAGTTTGCCGCCGCTGGCGTTCAGGCTGACCGCAGGCTGCTGCGCCGTACCGCTGACCGTGCCTTCCGCCTGAAATCTGCCGCCCGCCTGCGGAGCAAGGCTGGCGAGATCGTCCGACCCGGCTTTGAAGCTCAAAGCCAGCTCTTTCTCCAAATCCGCCTGCCCGCTGGCCTGGATAAAAGTGGAGCCGGATTGCAGGCGCAGGTTATCCACAGACAAGGCCGCACCGTCGAATGTGGCTGCGCCACTGCCGATAAGCGGGAAGCCGCGCAGCGTACCGTCCAAGCGATCAATCTGCACCTCGGCGGTGAGTTTGTCCGTAGATTTACTGCCTTGGCTGCGCAGCGCGGCGTTGATTGCGCCTGACCAAGCCGGGGCGAACAGGCCGGGATCAAGCTCCGCTGCTTTCAGCTCCGCCTGCCAACTCAGGCCGTCTTTCCAGCCGACATCTCCCTTTAGATTCACGGTGGTCTTGCCGTCAGCAACCACTTGAAAATCATGCACAAGCAGACGACTGGCATTTTCCAGTACGGTGTCCGCAGTGATCGCAAGGCTGGCCAAGGCATGTTCGCGGAACTTGAGCGCGGATCCGCTGAGATTGAGCTTGATGGCCGGATTTTCCGCCGCGCCGATAGCGGTGCCTTCCAGCCGCAGCGAGCCGCCTGCATCCGGGGAAAAGGCCGCCAGATCAGCCGCTTCCGCCTGCATACTCAAGTTAATATTTTTCGCCGCGTCTGCTGTACCGCTGAGATGCGCTGTGGCAAAACTGGATTCCAGGGCCAGCTCGTCAACCTTTAGCTTTTTATCCGCCAAAGCCAATTTGCCGCCAAGTTTGAACGGCTGGCCGCGCAGTTCGCCCTGAATGCCGTCAAGCTGAAGCTCTAAATCCTGCCGCCCGGCAGCCAACAGGCCGCTGCTGCGGAGCTTGCCGCTAATCTTGCCTGGCCAGTCGGCGACGGCAATTGCTGGGTCAAGCTCCTTGGCCGCCAGTTCCGCCTGCCACGAAAAACCGCCTTTCCAGAGCATTCCGCCGCGCAGGGTCAGCTCGGAATTTTCATGGCGAACAGTGAGATAATCAATGGTCAGGCCGCTGTAATCCGGCGCATCCACCTTGGCTTCAGCCTGCACTGGCGGCCAGCCTTCATGATGAATTTCTGCCGTCACCACGCCGTGATAGCTTTTGACCGTGCCGGAGGCTTTGACAATGCGCAGGCTGCCGTCCACCGGCGTATTCACGTTGATGTCGCGAAGCTGGAAATGACTGCTCTCCGCCGCTGCCTGCCAGTGCAGCTCGTTGAGAATGTCTGTAGCTTGGCCTTTCAGCGTGACTTTGGCCGGACTGGTCATTGTCGCGCTCACCGCGACTTTGTCAAAATCACCCGTTGCCTCAACCGTACCGCGCAGCTCGTTGATGCCGTGATCCGGCACGCTCCAGCTGCCGCCTGCCTGCATCGGCCATGCGCCGCTGAAACGGATTGTGCCGCGCACATCGCAGCCAAACTGGGAGGTGTCCGCCTTCAGCCGGGTGAGTTCCGCCTGATCATCGCGGGCTGTGGCTTGGACGAGCAGTTGGTGGAAAAACAGCGCATCTTTGCCGTCAGGCGCGACAATTTTGCTGGCGGCAACGCGCAGCTCATCAATGCCAATACGCAAGCCGAGCGGCAGGCGGATTTTTGGCAGAACGACCTGCTTATGCGTTTTGTTTTCTTTTTTACCTTCAGACTCCTCAATGTGGACAACAAGGCCGCGAACCGCAATCTGGCGGATATGCAGCTCGCGGCGGGTGAACAGCTCCGTAGGATTCCAGCTGAACCGCAGCTCTTCGAGCTGGATGTCCACCGCGTTTTTGACTTGTACCCGCACTTTGCCGAGCCGCAACTGATTAAGCAAGCTCCCCTCCGCCTGTTCAGCGGAAAAATACGGCCCGGCCAGTTTGTCGGCAGAACGGATCAGGAATTGAAAACCAGCTTCTGTGCCCAACAGAACGACTCCTGCAAGGGGAAGGAACATGAGCAGGGCGGAGCACAGCAGCAGACAGCGGCAACCAGGCTTTGTTTTTTTGGGAGGAGCGGCGGCGACAGGCTCAGTCATAGATCTGCCCCCAACGTCAGGTGGATGCGCACCGAAAAGCTGCCTTCCGAAATCGGATCAGCCAGATCAAGGCGGATCTGACCAAAGGGCAGGGACATGCGCACGCCCACGCCCACACCTTGCTGGAGACGGGCATCGATAGTGTCATACGCGTTGCCTATGTCGTAAAAGGCCGCCACGCTCCAGATGCCGGACAGCTTTCGCTCCAGTTCAACGCTACCTTCAGTAAGATACTGACCGCCCACCACCCGGCCTGAATCGTCCTTGGGGCCAAGGGCTTTGTAGCCGTAGCCGCGCACTGACTGGTCACCACCCGCATAAAACCGGAGCGAGGGCGGCAACTCGTTGATTGATTCCATTGTCGTGGCTCCGATGCTGCCTCTGCCGATCAACCGCCATTTTTCAAACGGGCTGAAGATGGCCTTGCCGCCGACCCGGAACTGGACAAAGCTGGTGCTGGCAAAGTACGGAGCTTGGGCACCTCGGACGCTGCCGCTGACCCGGATGCCGTGGTCGGTACTGACCCGATTCTCGGCCAAAATCATGGTCAGGAAGGCATTGGGCATCAGCATCCACGTGCTGTCGTCCGTGTCGCCAACACTGTAGGTCTCATGCAGATACTCCAGCCCAGCCCCGAACTGGTACTTAGGCGCGTTGTGCTTGAGCGTTGCGCCAATATCGTACTGGCTGATTTCGGTGTTCGCCCAGCTTTCCTCGGAATACAGCGTGTCAAAACTGAGCGTGTCGTAGCGCAGGTCAAGAATCGGCACCGGGATTTCATATCCCCCTGCCGCCTTACTGCCTTTCTCGGCCAGCTGGATGTTGAAGGAAGGTCGGTGGCCATAGCTGTTGATCATTCGATTTTTCCAGCCGATGCTACCGCGTGCGCCGGTGTCGGTGCCATAACCACCGCCGAGGCTGTAGCGGTTCTTCGGTGCAGGGGCAAGATGCAGCTCAACCGGCACCTCGCTGCCGCTTTCTTCTGCGGAAGGCAGCTTCGGCTCCACAGTCACCTGACTGAAATAGCCGGTGGAGTAGAGATCCGCTTGAAGCCGGTTCAAGGCGGACAGCGAATACACATCGCCAGGCCGATAGGAAAGATACCGCTGGAGCAGCTCCGGCTTGAGGATGTACTGGCTGCTGGCGGTCTCGCCGAATACATGCAGCGGCCCGGACTCCAGACAGAGACGGATGGCGGCTTTGCCTTCCTTAGCCCGCACCTCGACCCGGCTTTCCGTGAATTTGGCCCGGATATAGCCTGCGGTCAAGGCCGCGTTGAGGATTTGTTTTTTGCCTTTCTCGTACTCGCTATCCTTGAGCTGGCTGCCGGGTTGAAGAGGAAATGCCGCCGCCAGATTCCTGAGTGCCTCATGCTCCCTACCCTGCCCTGTGACCTCAACGCTCAGGCTGGCGACACGCACAGGCTGCCCCGGATCAACCTCATACTCGGCCAGCCAGGCATCACCTTTTTTTTCAAGCTGGCTGTTTTTCACCTGCGCAGAGTAATAGCCGAAAGGGAGCATGGCCGCCTTGATCTGCTCCGGTGCCCGTTTATGCAGCCGCCGAAGCTGACCCGCGCTGAGGTCAGCAGTGCTCTGCTGGGCTATTTTCAGACTGGCGAGGATGTTCTTCAGTAGCTGCTCATCCCCCACGCCCCGCACTGTGACAGCCACAGGGGCGGCAACGGCGGCGACGGGCAGGAGCAGCAAAGAGAGCAGCGCGAGGACAGCAGCAGCGCGGCGGACAGGGGATGCCATTCAGGGAGAATCTGCTTTCAAGGCGGCCGCTGCGCTTCGCCCAGCCAGCCAGCCGGTGGAAAAAGCGGCCTGCAAGTTGTAACCACCTGTGTCCGCTTGGATGTCAAGCAGCTCACCGGCCAAATACAATCCAGCGCAGAGCTTCGACTGCATGGTGCGCGGATCAACCTCAGCAAGATTGACCCCGCCTGCGGTGATGATCGCCTCCTTGAAGCCGCGATACCCCGTGACCGGCAGGACGACCGCCTTTAGCCAGCCACGCAGCCGCCTGCGCTCTGCCGCTGTGACCTCTCCAGCCAGCCGCGCCGCCTGAATACCGACCTCATCAAGACAGACTGGTACCATCTGCGCAGGCAGCAGGCCGCGCAAGGCCGAGTCCATCGGCTCCTTGCGCCGCTCCGCGAAATCGCGCAGCAGGCGGGCATCGAGCTTCTGCTCGTCCAAGGCCGGTTTCAGGTCAATCACCATACTGACCGCACTACCTGCCTCCAGCGCATCAACCATCAGGCCGCTCAACGTGAGAATCACCGGCCCAGACAGCCCGTACTTCATGAAGAGCAGCTCGCCGAATGCCTCCTCTTTCCGCTTGCCGTTAATCAGCAACCGCACGCCGACATTGCGCAGGTGCAGTCCGGCCAGCCGCGCTGCCAGCCCGCCGCCGGTTTCGACCGGCACCAACGCGGGACGGATGGGAACGATGCTGTGCCCCGCGCCTGCCGCCAGTCGGCAGCCGTCGCCACTGGAGCCGGTGGCTGGATAGGAGGAGCCGCCTGCGGCAAGAATCACTGCCCGGCCCAGCACCGCATTGCCGCCGCAGAGCACGCCCCTGACCTGGCCGTTGTCAAGCAGCAGGCCGTCAACCTGCGATCCAGGACGCAGCGAGACCGGCAGCCCGTCCAGCCAGTGCCGGAACACGTCGACCACATCCGCCGCCCGGCCTTCTTGGGCAGGAAAGACTCTGCCGCCGCGCTCGGTGACGGTTTCCAAGCCGCGCTCGGCAAAAAAACGGAGCAGCTCCAGGCTGAAAAACTGCTGGAAGCATTGACGGAGGAATCTGCCGTTTTTGCCAAAGCGGGCAAGGAAGTCCGGCAGAGCGGCGGCGTTGGTCAGGTTGCAACGGCCCTTGCCGGAGATGCGGATCTTGCGGCCTGGCTGGGCCATTTTCTCCAGCAGGACGACTTCGGCCCCGCTCTCCGCCGCCTGACCGGCGGCCATCAGGCCAGCAGCACCGGCACCGACAACAATAATCCGGCTGCTCATTGCTGTGCCGCACTGCGGCATGGAGAATGGTTGCGCATGAGTAGCTCGACGATTCAAGGCTTAACAAGGACAGGGTTGGATGAGAACACCATTGTACATCGAAGCACCCGCTCCGCTCAAGAGCTATGCGTGAGTACGCCGTTGTTTTTGCGGCCCTTGCCCTCAACGTAAAAACTTTCTTGACAGCCGCAGGGCTACTGGGGTAGATTGCGCTTGAATCCCTGACAGGGTGTTCTGGGCGAATCTGCCCGGACACAATGGGAAATCCGGTCAGCCGCGTTGCGGTGAATCCGGTGCTGCCCCCGCAACGGTGGGCGCGTCCTGCTCTCCGCCATCATGCCACTGGCCTTCACGGCTGGGAAGGCGGCGGAAGCGGGGTTTCTGCGGAAGCCCCAGCGCGCAAGCCCGGAAACCTGCCCTGCCAGTTTTGGCTTGAACATGCTGCGGCGGGCGGCAGGACGAGTTCAAGATGACGCGGCGGGGACACCACCTGCCGTCTCTGCTGCGTCATTTTTCTCTCTCCCTCCCCCCTTCCCTGCGCCGCCGCCTCTGTTTCAGCCTTGTGACATGTTCGCATTTCCGCTGTGCCATAACGGCGCGGCCTGCTCATCTCACCTTGCTGCACGAGGAGGAACATCATGCACATCGAACCCGGTTTTATCGCCCCAGCCAAGCTGGTCTTGGCCAACGCATCCGCCGCCGCTCTGCTGACCGGCCACCTGAAGGGGTTCTTCCGCGCCCCTGCCCTGCTGCTGCGCACCCTGCTGGCAGCCGTCTTCTTCTCGCTCTTCATGGAGTCCTTCCATATGCCGGTTGGCCCGTCCGAGCTGCATTTTGTCGGGGCCATGGCCATCTATGTGACCTTAGGCTATCTACCGACCATGTTCGGCTTCGCCCTCGGCCTGCTCCTGCAAGGGCTGCTCTTTGAGCCGCAGGATCTTGTTCATCTGGCAGTCAACAGCCTTTCGCTGATCGTGCCGCTGATGGCCGTGCATCACAGCATCGGTAAACGGCTGGCCGAAGGCCGTCGCACGCTGAACTGGCAGGAAATTGTCCGGCTGGACGCGCTCTACTACAGCGGCGTGACCCTGATGGTCGGCTTCTGGCTGATGGTCGGCGAAGTGGAGACACCGCTCGTTGCATGGGCGAAGTTCGCCGCCTCATACTCTGCCTTGGTGCTGATTGAGCCGGTCGTGACCATGATCGCTGTGCGCCTGCTCAAACGCTGGCAGGATCACCAGCTGGTTGACCGCTGCTTCAACATCCGCGCCGTGCGGCTGGCCGCATAACACGCAAGGGGGCGGCACGATGTGCCGCCTCCCCCTCTTTGCTTTTCCCATTACGCAGAAGCAAAAGAATCTCCGCCCTTGCCTGCCAGTCTCAGAGCAAAGGTAACCGCATCCTCCTTGCTGCTGATTTCCCCGTCCAGTTGGGCCTCGATGATCTGATTGAGCAGTGGACGGAACAGCGGCCCAGGCTGCAAGCCCAGCTCCAGCAAATCCTGGCCGGTGAGCAGCGGGCGGACATCGCGGAGGTTGGTGACATAGCGCGAGACCGCCTGCTGGATGTGCTTCTTGCGGGCAATCACCATTATAACAAGCAGAGCCTCATTGTCCAAGCCACGCAGCAGCCAATAGATTTCGCTGGGCCGCAGAGACGGGCGGCGCATCATTTCGTTGGCGGCCAGCTCAGCCAGCCGCTTGCGCTCAATCAGCAGCCTGCGGGCGGTGGGCGGTACTTCAAAGCGATCGCAAAAGCGGCGCAGCTCCAGTTCCCGCGAGCGGCTAAACAGGGCAAGCAGACGCACCGCCCAGCACTCGCACGCCTTTTTCTCCTCCGGCAAATAAAGCAACCGCAGCCATGAAATAGCCTTTTCCGCTTGGGTCATGAGATGAACAAAGCGGCGGTCTATTTTCAGGTTAGGGCGCAGCTCAGGCCAGAGGCGGGTGAACAGGCCAAAGCTCTCCATGCGCCGCAGTGCGGACAGCGGATTATCCTCAGAAAATAGTAGCCTGATCTCATTGAAAAAGCGCAGGCCGTTGAGTTTTTCCGTAGGGTGCATCTGCACCGCGCTGCGGATCAGCTTCTCCGAGTGGCGACAGACGCGAAAATCCAAGCGCAGCTCAAAGCGCACTGCCCGGAAAATGCGGGTCGGATCTTCAACAAAGCTAAGGTTATGGAGGACGCGTAGCTGCCGTTCTTTCAGGTCGTTTTGCGAGCTGAAGTAATCCACCAGTAGGCCGAATCGGTCGGGATTGAGATGCACGGCCATGGCATTGACCGTGAAATCACGGCGAAAAAGGTCGAGCTTCAGCGAGCTTTTCTCCACCACCGGCAGAGCCGCCGGTTCAGCGTAGTATTCCAAACGGGCGGTGGCCACGTCCACCCGCTGACTGTCCGGCAGAATGACCGTGGCTGTGGCAAATTTCTCGTGCGTGCGTACCGTTGCCTGTTTGCGCCCGGCAAAGGCTTGCGCGAACTGAATGCCGTCGCCTTCAATCACCACGTCAATGTCGAGATTGCGGGTTTGCAGGAGCAGATCGCGGACAAAGCCGCCTACCGCATAAGCCCGCATTCCTAAATCCTGCGCGGTTTCGCCCAGTTCGCGCAGCAGGATAATCAGCTCGCGGCCCAGCGTTTCCACCATCAGCTTGGTGATCGTGCGGCTGCGCTCCGCCGACGGATGCTCGTCCTCGCGGAGCAGGCTTTGCGGCTGCCGGGCGGGATCATGGGCCAGCAGATTGAGCAGGTCGGTACGCGTAACCACCCCGCAGAGCCATTCATCGCCGTTTTCTTGGCGGACAATCGGAATCAGCCGCTGCCTGCGGGTGATGATCAACTCCTGAATCTCGGCCTGCGTCCCGCTTTCCGGCAGTGTGGCGATGTCCGTGCTCATGAAGTCGCTCACCGGCGCATGGCCAAGCTGGTGGGCAATGGCCTTTTCTGTGGTCCGCCGGGAGATCAGACCGAGCAGCCCGCGTGGCCGCCTGCGGTCGGTGCAGTCGCGTACCACCGGCAGCATGGTGATGTTGTAGCGGGTGAGCACGCTGCTGGCCTCGGCGCAGCTCATCTCCGGCGTGACGGCCAGCACCGGCGCGGACATCAGTTCGCCTGCCATTGCCTTGGGCCGGACGTGGCGATAAAGCTGCTGCAACAGTTCCTCTTCGGCCTCGAAAATGCTTTTGTCAGCAATCACCGCTGAAGCCGCCGCCGCATGGCCGCCGCCGCCGAAGGCGCGGGCAATCTCCCCAGCGTTCACCTCCGCGATGCGGCTGCGGCAGATCAGGTACAAGCGGTCGTCCATGCTGACCAAGGCAAAGACCGCGTCCAGATTCTCCATCACCATCATCCGTCGGACAAGCACGGAAAAATCATCGACATAGCCGGGCAGACTCAGGCGGCTGATCGTCACTGGCACGGACTGGATGACATAGACCGAGGAATTTTTCAGGAGCTGGCTGAGGAGCGCGACCTGCCCGGCGGACAGCTCGCGGCTGACAAAATGGTTGATCAGTTCCAGTTTAGCCCCCTGCTCCAGCAGCCAAGCGGCGGCGCGGAGATCGGCGGGCGTGGTGCCCGCATAAAGGAAGGAGCCGGTATCCTCGTGGATGCCGATGCTCATCAGCGTGGCCTCGTCTGCGGTCAGGCTGAGGCCACGCTCCTGCAAGAGGCGGGTGAAAATGGTGGTTGTCGAGCCAACCAGCTCCACCACTTCGAGCGTGCCGCGCAGATCGCCGGGCGCATCCGGGTGATGGTCGTAGAGGTGGATTTCAAGGCCGGGATTGCTGAGGCAGTCTTGGAGCTTGTCGATGCGGTCGCCCTGGCGGGTGTCCACAACAATTAGGCGGGAGACTTCAGAGAGATCAATCGTCTTGAGCTTCTGAAAACCGTAGAGATTGCGCAGGTCAGCGGAGAGGTACGCCGTCAGCCGCCGCTCGGCAGAACCAGCAAAGACCAAGACAGCACCCGGATAGAGCTTCCGGGCCGCAATCATGGAGGCGAGGCCGTCAAAATCGGCGTTGACGTGGGTGGTGATGATATCCATGCCGCCCACTGTACCCGATTTGGCAGGGCGGGGGAAGGGAAGGCGGGGATATTCTCCCCGCCTGTTTTGCAGTCAGCCTGTCACTTCCTGATGAAAGATGCGCTGGCTATAACTGTTACCGATCAGGCCGATATGAATACTTTTTTTTATTGACAGGATGATGAAGAGCCTGTAAATTTTAATGCTTTCATTGAAGCAGCACTACAAGCAATGAAAACGCTGCTTCAGTTCCTTGCCGCCTTTTCTTGGGCCGCAAAACCGAACGAGAATAAGGCGAGGCGGACATGTGGGGTTCGTTCCGCTCACCCGCAACCTACGAGCTGACAAACAGCATAGGGTTTGCCTTCCAAACAGCATGGGTTTTGCCTCTCAAAAGGCATAGGGTTTGCCTTCCAAAAGGCGTAGGTTTTGCGAATCAAAATGGCTCCATTTCACATTCCAAAATGGAGCCATTTTGATATGCAGAATGGAGCCATTTTGACATGCAAAAGGGTGCCCTTTTGATTCGCAAAAAATTTGCATTTGCCAAAGTGGGCATTTATCTCTTTTTACGAAGAATAATCTTTTCTTGTCAGGAGGTCAGCCATGCCGGTTGGATACTATGTCAGAGAGAACAAACTCACCACGCCC
>DHWV01000054.1 GCA_002413355.1 Desulfobulbaceae bacterium UBA5173
TCCTGTCAGACAAGTGCGGAAGATGCGCCCTTCAATAACGAATACACGCTCTCGGTCTCGACCCGACCGACCGGGCACGGCAGCCCGCGCACTGGCCCGTACCGCAGAGACGCAAAAAATAGTGCTTGACTCAAAAAAAGAAAGAGTTATGCTGACGGCATAGGGGCCAGCGAATGAAAGAAGAGGAAGAGTGAAAAATCGCACACGTGTCTAACGGCGACATGGTCACGCTGACTCTGATTCAGGGCGTGGTTAACACCTTTGTAATTTTCCTCTCCCGCGCTGCCGCCTATGCGGTGGACAACTTCCTGCGGCAGGATGACAGGGAATCCAGAGGATCTGGTGGCCTCAGTTACATGCTGACCTGCATGGCCTTTGCGCTGCTCTTCGGCATGCTGGCCAGCATTGTTGTCATGTATTTCTCTCGGCAGCGCGAATACCGGGCGGACGCAGGTGCGGCGGAACTGCTTGGCGACCGTCGCCCATGATTGACGCGCTCTGCACCCTTGGCGGAATGCCGACCAGCGATCTACCCAAAGAAATAGCGGTCAGCGGAATTTCTGGCAACTCGATGAAGGCCATATTCAGTACTCATCCGCCGTTGGCTGACCGCATTGCCGCCTTGGAGTCAGCAGCTTGAACATGAGTGAGCCAGGAGAAAAGCACTGCTTCACTTTTGCCGAGCCGCCCGGCCAGATGCCTGTTGAGTGCGGTGCAGATTTTGGCCCGATCACCTTGGCTTATGAAACGTGGGGCGAACTGAGTTCGCAGAAGGACAACGTCATTCTTGTCCTGCACGCCTTTTCTGGCGATTCGCACGTGGCCAGCCACGAAAGCGGGGACAGCAAGGCGCGGGAGCAAGGCTGGTGGGAGTTCATGGTCGGGCCGGGCAAGGGAATAGACACGCGCAAATATTTCGTCATCTGCAGCAACATCATCGGCGGTTGTATGGGCAGCACCGGGCCGTCCTCGATCAACCCGGCCACTGGCCAGCCCTACGGCATGGACTTTCCCGTAGTCACGATCAAGGATATGGTGCGGGCGCAGAAAATGCTGCTCGACCATCTCGGCATCCGCCGCGTACTGGCGGTGATCGGCGGCTCAATGGGCGGGATGCAGGCCCTGCAATGGTGCGCCAGCTACCCGGAGACAGTCGCCTCAGCAGTGCTCCTTGCCACCACCGCCCGTCATTCCGCCTTGGCCATCGCCTTCAACGAGATTGCTCGGCAGGCGATCATGGCTGATCCCAAATGGCGGCAGGGCACGTATTACGGCGGGGAAGGGCCGGAGCTGGGCTTGGCTGTGGCCCGAATGATCGGCCATGTCACCTATCTTTCCGACGAAGCGATGCGCCGCAAGTTTGGCCGCAGGCTGCAAAACCGCTGCAATCTTTCCTTCGATTTCAACGCCAATTTTCAGGTTGAGAGTTATTTGCATTATCAGGGCGAGAAATTTGTCCGCCGTTTTGATGCCAACTCGCTGCTTTACATCACAAAGGCTGCGGATTACTTTGATTTCACCACGGTTGAAAGCAGCACCCTGACCAGCATGGCCAATGCGGGCATCCGCTTTCTGGTGACGGCCTTTTCCTCAGACTGGCTTTATCCCACGTACCAGTCAAAAGAATTGGTGCGGCTACTGAAAAAAAACAGCATTGACGTGAGTTTCTGCGAAATTCAGGCCGACAGCGGTCATGACGGCTTTCTCATCCCCAGCAAGCGGCTGACCGATTTGCTTGCCGGGTTTCTCCGGGGAATGCGGTCATGAGCGCGATGGCCGAGATGCGTTTTGACCTCCAAGTGATCTCCTCGTGGATTACACCAGGTAGCCGGGTGCTGGATTTGGGCTGCGGGCGGGGCGACCTGCTCTTTCATCTGCAAAACGAAAAGCAGGTGCGCGGCGTGGGCATTGAGCAGGACGAAGACAACGCCGCCTTCTGCATAGCTCGCGGGCTGTCTGTGCTGCACGGTAATTTTATTGAGGAAGTGGCGGACTACCCGGAGAGCCACTTTGACTACATCGTCCTCAGCCAGACCCTTCAGCAGGTTTATGACCCAGAAAAGTTGCTCACGGTGCTGCTTTCAGTAGGCAGCAGGGTGATTGTCAGCTTTCCCAACTTCAGCCACTGGCGAGTCAGACTCCAACTCCTTCTCACCGGTGCCGCCCCGCGCAACGAGCAGTTTCCCTACGAGTGGCATAACACCCCAAACATCCGCATCATCACCCTCAAGGATTTCCGCATCTTTGTGCGGAAAATTCACGGAACCATTCTTAAAAAAGTGGCTATCAGCAGCCACCACCACGAAACGCAGGGCGAAATTGTCCGCCGCTTTCCCAACTGGCGCAGCACTTACGGCATTTTCATGATTGCAGGCGGGGAAAGGGCAGGACAAGTTGTCTGACTATTTCTCCGGCGGCATTGCCGTGCCAGTCTGCGTCTGTGACGGCACCGGAATGATCAGATTGGCGGAGCTGCCTGCACCGGCAACAATTTGCGGCTGCTGACCGTTCCAGTTCAGCATCGCTTTTGCCTTCAGATAGTCGATGTACTTTTCCGACGAACCAAAGGGCTTGATTTCCGCCGCCAGCCGCGAGGCTAGACCTTCGCCTTCCAGCACCTGCCGGGTTTTGTTGGCCTGCGCCTCCAAAAGCATGGACTCAGACCGGCCCCGCGCCGCCTCAATCGCCGAATCGGCATCGCCTTTGGCTTTGATCACTATCTGATCCGCCTCAAACTGCTTGGTCTTTTTGGTGTTCTCTGCTGCCACCGCCGCGTTTTTTGCCTTCACCGCCTCCTCGTTCGAGGCCATGAATGCAGGCGAAGGGGTAATGGCGGCAATCTGGAGGCTGTGCGGCTGGATGCCGAACAGCTCGCTAACAGTCTTTGATACATCTTTTTCAATCTCTGCCTGAATCGTCACCCGGTTTACGTTAATGGTGGTCATGTTCTGGCTGGAGAAGATTCGTCCCGTGCGGTCTTTCACCACCGGAACCACTTGGTTTTCGATATCGGTGTTGCCAGAGCGTCCGATTTCGTACATGACATGATTGACCTTGTCGTCCGGGATGGTGTAGTTGAAGTTAATTTCCATCGTCACCTTCTGATTATCCACTGTGGTGACATCAAAGGGTGGAATATGCACCGTGGTGAGAGAAACCTGCAGTTTATCCGCCGTGTCAATCAGCGGCAGTTTGAAATGCAGACCAGGAAGCACGGGTTTGTCGTGCTGCACCACGCCGAAACGGCGAACATTGCCGCGCTCAGTCGGCTCCACCTTGAACCAAAAGTCGCCGAGCAGCAAATAGGCTGCTGGAATGGCGGCAATCCAAGCTGCTTTACGAAAAAAGGACAGTGGCGATTTCATGGTCGACAATTCTTTCTCTGGTAGGCTTTTCATTTTGTTATGCGGCAGGCGGCGCAGGTTGAGGAAATGTCAGTTTCCTGCCCCAAGATATCTTTCTTCCACGCCGTGATACCGCCTTCGAGATAGCAGGTTTCCACGTGTCTTTTCCGAAGAAAATCTGTCACCATTGTGCTGAGCGCGCCGCCTTTGAGGCAATAGACCACCGTCTTTTTGCCTGCTGGGACAACAGTCTCGCACCAATCATCGAAATCCTCTGGGTCATGCCATTCCGATCCAGGAATTACGCAGGGATCAGCCTCGTAATCCTGTCGCCTGCGCACGTCGAGAATGACTATATCCTCCTGTTTATCAAGCAGGGCTTGCAGCTCTTCGGGTTTGATGGTGCTGCTGTTCATATTGCGCTCCTTGTTCAAGAAAAAACTATTTTATGCTGTTTTGGTAGAGGCAATTTGCTGATCGCCCCTTGTATTATGAGATTGAG
>DHWV01000079.1 GCA_002413355.1 Desulfobulbaceae bacterium UBA5173
TATGCAACTGCGTAACTCCTAATACTATACAAGGAACTGTTTTTCGCTGCACGGTGCCGGTGCGGAATCAACACAGCAGGACATCCTCAGCGCAGGGCTGAACTGGCGCGCAGCCTGCCACCTTGTTTGCCTTTTATTTCTCCATTGCCAGCTCAATCAGCCGGTCCAGCAAGGCAGAGAAATCTAGTCCGGCCTGAGCCGCCGCCTGAGGCAGAAGACTAGTCGGTGTCATGCCGGGAATGGTGTTGGTTTCCAAGAGCAATATCTCGCCGTCCTCACGGATGATCATGTCAGTGCGGCTGCATCCACGCAGCTGCAAAGCATTGTGTGCCCGGATGCCGTATTCCTGCGCTTTTTTGCGGAGTCTCTCGCTGACCGCAGCCGGGCAGACCTCCCGTGTTGCGCCGGGTGTGTATTTGGCCTCGTAATCAAAAAAATCGTAGCGGCTGTCCGGGATGATTTCCACTAACGGCAGAGCGGTCAGCGTGTCGTTGCCCAGCACACCGACAGTGATTTCCCGGCCTTTGATGAATTCTTCAACCATAACGTGCTGGTCATGCGCAAACGCCTTGGTAATCGCGGCACTGAGCTGCTCCACCTGCCGGACGATGGACATGCCTAAAGACGATCCCTGCCGCACCGGCTTGACCACCAGCGGCAGCTTGAGCTTGGCCAGCAGTGGCGCGGGGTCGGCAACATGCGCTTTCTCTGCCATTCCCCATGCCGCCACCGGCAGACCATGCAGCGTGTACATGGTTTTGGCAAGATGTTTGTCCATAGCCAGCGCGCTGCCCAGCACCCCGGAGCCTTGATAGGGAATGCCAAGTAACTCAAGCATCCCCTGCACCGTGCCGTCTTCGCCGTGAATGCCGTGCAGCAGAATGAAAGCGACATCCAGCCGCTCCGCATCGGCGGCGAGCCGGGCAAGATCAGTTGCCGGGTCGTAGCGTACCACCTCGTATTTGTCCTTATTCAAGGCCTGCTCCACGCCTGCGGCTCCGCGCAAGGAAATTTCGCGCTCCCCGGAGGTTCCGCCCGCAAGCAGGGCCAGTCGTATTCTGCTCATCATGATGTTGTGCTGTGTTGTTATCAGTCTGTCTGCCGGAACTGTTCGGCACGTTTCGCTATGCGGTCCATTAGACCTCTTGCATGCCTCATGCGCAATCAACTACTCGCTCCATGTTATAGAGACAGCGGCGATTAAACTGAATCGGAGACGGAAACGCTTTCTCCTGCGCTCACAGTGTGGGTTACAGCATGGCAATGCACTTCAGCCGCTTGGGAATACGCAAGCAGGTCGCCGTGGTATTGCTCGGCAGCTGTTCACGGGCGGCATGGATTTCAGCAACGACAGGATCGTGTCGCATTGCAGCAGTAGTCTCCTTTTGAATTCGCTCAGCCAGCATAAGCACCGGGCCTACCTCTGTCAACAGGGAAAGGTTGCAGGAGGAAGGTGCGCTGTCTTGCGGCAGCAGACCGGCCAGTGCCACCTGCTCCATTTCAAGCACCTGCTGAAAGCTCTTTCCAGAATATACAAGCCGCCGCTGTTTGGGTATAATGCAGCACGCCACAAGCCATCATATATGATGCACTTGAAGATGAGCAACAGGCAACTGACGGATGTGTATAATTATCGTCTCCTTCCCAGCCACAAAGAAACACAGGTGAACGCCACGCCATGAAACTGCTGATCGCCGATGATGAACTCTCGACCCGGATTTTGCTCCGGCACTGCGCCGCCCGCTGGGGCTACGAGGTGATCGAAGCAGCGGACGGGCTGGAGGCTATGAGCCTGCTGCGAGGGCCGGAGCCACCCCGGATTGCGGTGCTGGACTGGATGATGCCCGGACTGGACGGCGTGGAGATTTGCTCCCGGCTGAATAGACAGGAGAATGACCCGCTGACCTACACCATCTTACTTACCGGCAAAAGCGACAAAGAGGATGTGGTGCACGCTCTGGATCAAGGGGCGCACGACTTCCTCAGCAAACCGGTGCATATTGGTGAGCTGCACGGCCGGATCACGGTTGGTCGGCGGCTGGTGGAGGCGCATGACCGCCTGCGGGAGCTGGACAAAATCAAAGATCGCTTCCTGCGCATTGCCGCTCATGACCTGCGCAACCCGCTCGGCTATATCATCACCATGACCGAAATGCTGCTGGACAGTGAATTTGCTGAGATGCGCAAAAATCTCGACAGCCATTTGGGGGCAATTCACGAAACCGCCTCGGTCATGCAAGGGCTGATCAACGATCTGCTCGACATCTCGGCGGTGCGGGAAGGTAATTTCAAAATCAACCGCCATCCCGCCTCAATCATTGAAATTGTCCGGCAATCCGCCAGGGTTCAACGGCAGGCCGCAGTCCGGCGGAACATCACGCTGACCGAGCAACTTGCTGAAGTGCCGCCGTTCAGCTTTGATCCAAGCCGCATCCGCCAGGCTGTGGACAACCTGCTTGGCAACGCGGTCAAGTTTTCTTCGCCCGGCTCTGCGGTCACGTTGAACGTGACCGCAGAGCCGGACGGCAGGGTCAAGGTTGCGGTGGCAGATCAGGGGCCGGGCCTGAGCGGTGAGGAGCTGGCGCAGCTTGCCTCTGGAGACAATTCGCAGTCGCTGGGCGGTAAGGACGGCACGCTTGGCCTGACCGTGGCGAGGAAGATTATTGAATTGCATCAGGGCGAGCTGCGGGCGGAAAACCGGGCCGGTGGCGGCTGCGTCTTCAGCTTCAGCCTGCCCGCTGAAAAATAGCTCTTCCGTGCCTGTCGCTTTCAAGGTATTTTGTCAGCAGCCATGAAGAAATCCATCGGAATAGACTTAGGCACCACCAATTCCGCCGCCGCGATCAAGAAAGTGCGGGTCGAGGTGCTGAAAAACGCTGAGGGAGAACTCATCACCCCTTCGTGCGTCACCGTGCGCAAACGGCTGATGCGGAAGCCGGAGTTCATAGTGGGCCGTCATGCCTTAGAATGGCTGCGGCAGGAGCCAGAACAGACGATCACGGCAGTCAAGCGGCTGATTGGCCGCAACTTCCATGACCCGGAAGTACAGGAGCTGATCGCCAGTGGCAGATTCCGTTGCCGACTCTCGGCCCATTCGCACGGCTCGCGCAACAGCATTGCCATTCAGGCCGGAGGCCGAGAGTTTAGCCCTGAGGAGATTTCCGCCCAAATTCTGGTTAAGATCAAGGCTGATGCCGAGCGCGTCCTTGGTGATACAGTCGAAACGGCGGTGATCACCGTGCCCGCCTATTTCAATGACAAGCAAAAGCACGCCACCCGCGCTGCCGCTGCCTTGGCTGGGCTGAAAGTCAGCCGTTTGTTGCCGGAGCCAACCGCCGCCGCTATTTCCTTTGGCGTGGATCAGGTTTCCGGCGACGAGGGCAAGACGGTGCTAGTTTTTGATTTCGGCGGCGGCACTCTTGATCTTTCCCTGCTGGCAATCAGCGGCGGCCAGATCATCGAGATGGCCAAGGGCGGGGATATGTGGATGGGCGGCGAGGACATTGACAACCTGCTGGTTGTTCACGCCTTGCGCGAGACAGCGGCACGGGAAGGTATGGACGATGTTCGCCTCCGTGCCCTGATTGGGCGGATGGAGCCGGGGCAGCGTAGCCGCTTTCTTGCTGAGCTGAAACTGGCGGCGGAAAAGGCAAAGATCGCCCTCAGCGACAACCCGGAAGTCTTTTTGGCTGTGCTCGGCTTGCTCACAGACGAGGACGGCGATCCGCTCAACATTGAGGCAGAATTTTGCCGCGAGCAGATAGAGGAGCTGATGGCCCCGATGCTGACGGCGATGCTCAAGCTGGTGCGTAGCCTGCTCGCCGAGGCCCATTTCACAAAGGATTTAATTGACCACGTCCTGCTCGTCGGCGGCAGCTCACGCATCCCCTGCGTTGCCGACGCACTGCGGCAGGAGTTCGGCGCGGAGAAAGTGCTGCTCCACGAGCGGCCCATGCTGGCGGTGGCGGAAGGTGCTGCCATTCTCAGTCACCGTTTGGCGGATACGCAAGAATGCCCTGCCTGTGGCAAAGAGACTGGCCAGCACGAGCCGGTCTGTCCGCACTGCGGCTTTGATCTTGCCCAGCACACAGCGGAGCAGGGCTTGGTTGATATTGTTCATGCGGCGGCGCATGACTACTTCATCCGCTTGGAGAACGACCAGCGTTTTCTCTTAATCAGAAAGAACACTCCCCTGCCCTGCTCCAGCACCGAAGTTTTTCATTTGGTGGATGCCGAGCAGGAGCTGGTGCATATGCAGTTTTATAACGTGGTCAACGGGCGCGAGGAAAGCATCGGCGATCTCTGGCTGGGCATTGATCACGACATGTTTTCGGCAGACAGCAAGACTGTGTCGCCTGATGCGCCGCCCCGTGTCGCGGTCACGCTGGATATTGACGAGAGCAACTTAGTCTCCGTGCGGGCGGCGTTGGTCGGGCGGCCAGAGGTGAAGGTGGCGGGCACGCTTTCACGCGGCAAGGCTGACGAAAAGCTCTTCCTGCTGCTGGAGCGCACCATCAGCGAGGCCGATCAGAAAGGCTATTCCACCTACACCGTTGCGGATTTGCTCTGCCGGGCACGAAGCATCATTCGCTTGATTCAACAGGTCGTGGACGAGCGCAGCGGCGAGGTGAACGAAAGCCTGTGCCAGCAGATTGAAGAAAAAATCAGCAAGGCGGTCAAAATCGCCGAGGCTGAAGAAGCTCCGTTGACCCGAATTTATTACGCGGAAAGCATGTTGACGGATTATGGAATGCTGATCGAGACTCCGCTGCAAGAGCGCATCCGTAAAAAAATAGAGCGGCTGCGCAAGGCGGATGAGGAAGGCAGCTACGAGGAGACCATGCAGGCGATGGAGGAACTGGAGCTGTTGCTGGAACATCCGGGTTTGAACACAGCACATGCTCTGACGCAGATTGAGAATGCTTGCGAAATCTGTCACCGGACTGAGCCAGACAAGGCCAAACGCTTTATGCGGGCGGCGGCGGAAGTCTTGGCAGCGGCAGAGAAAGGCGAAGAGCCGTGCTTTGAGCAGCTTGAAGCGATCATGCCGGAAGTGGAGGCAGTGCTGGATCAGCACGCCAGCAGCACGCAAGAAATTCACCGGGGCATCCGCCGATGAGTCGTCAAACACGATCCTGTCCGGTCTGCGGTCGTCCCGGCCTGCCGCCCAACTGCGCCAGTTGTCCACAGTGCGATGCGGACTTGACCTGCTTTCAAGCTCTTGACTCGCTCTCCAGCCCGGCAGCAGCGGTGACAGAAAAAAAGGCTGAACCAGCCAAACGCCGGGTGCCGTGGGCAGCTCTTGCTTTGATTGCAGCCGCTGTCTTGCTTCTTCTTGCCGGACTGGCCGTGAGCATGAAAAGCCGCCTCAGCAAGTTGGACCGTGAGCTGGCCGTGATGCGGGCGGAACAGGGGAAAAAATCAGCACCTGTTCCTGCGGCGGAGAAAAAGCTGCCGCAGGAGAGCACGATGCAGATTGACACGCAAGTGAGTACGCCGAATCCAGTTTCGCAGATTGTTGTTGGCGAACATCCTGCTGACACGCCGCCGCCCACCGCAGTCAATAATAAAGTGCCTGATAAGATTCCCGTTGAGGAACATGGTGCTACACCAGAACAGGTCGTTGCGCAGAAAACAGGAGCTTCTGAGGAAAAACGGCCGGAGAATGTGGCCAAAGAACCGATTCTGGCTAAGGAGGAAGAGCAGGAAAAATCAGCGGCCGCGCCCTCTTCTGCTGATGAAAAGACGGAACAGCCTTCCGGCGTTCAACTGGTTGAGCACGAAAAATTGACAACAGAGGCAGCCGTCTCCGTTGCTCAGGAAAAAGCCGCCAAGCCCTCACCAGAGAACATTCCCTCTGCGGCGGGTGATGAAAAAACTGCTGTTTTTCCTGTCCAAACCGAAACACCGCCGGTTGAACCAGTGGAAATCCGCCCGGAGCAGCGGAAGCACCGGGTGCCGCCGCTGATGCGAATCGTTCCTAATGCAGAAGCTGCAAAATCTGGCCTTATGGGCAATCCTGAACTACAGCCGCCCACCGTACCACCAACAAGCAGCACATTTTCCTATTTAGTCAAAGACGGGGAAACAGCGTATGATATCGCCGAGCGGTTTTACGGCGACCGCAAATATTACCCTGTGCTGATGGAACAAAATCCGCACATTTTTCTCGGATTCATCCGCAGAAACAGCATAGTGCGTCTTTTTGCCGACCGCCGAGCCGCCGCTGCCTTCTATGAGCGCAGAATCGAACATCAAGACGGTCTAATGCTGTGGAAATATACTGTCCTGCCCGGCGAAACTTGGCGTTCAATCTATGCCCGCTTTTTTCTGCCGCGCTATTCAGGCATGGTCTTTTATGGGGACCAAAATATCGCGCCGGGCAAGACAGTGCGGATCATCCTCCGCTGAAAGAGCTGATTGACTATTCGGTCAGCTCTTTCACCACATCCAGCAATTTCGCCTTGCCGTCTTTGCCGCATTTTTCGCCGACCTTTTCAGCCAGCTCACCAATGAAAGCGGTATTAACGACCGTGTCGCCGGTTTTTCCGCTCAGATAACCGTCCACCCAAAGCAAAATCGTGCCGGCCTCATCCTCGTCTTCGGCCAGCAGGTCGGCGCAGGTGTATGTGGCCATGTCTATTTTTTCGTCTTTTTTGACTTTTTTCTCTGCGGCCTGAACGCTGCTGGTCGCTATCATCAACAAAGACAGCAACAACGCAGCTTTTTTAGCTTTGTTCATAACAATTCTCCCTGAAGTTTGAAGAAGTATATTCGCATATAAATGCGAATGCATCATGATAAATGATGACTGAAAAGAAACGGCCTGTCAATTACAAACACGGCGAGCCTCCTGTTCAGAGGGGCAGACAAGGAAAGCAATGTGCTTCCAATGGGTGCCGCCAAGCCCGCCTCATCCCCTCACATACGCATCATTGGCGACAATCACGCCATAATTGATCGCGCCCAGCCATCCGCTCATGCAGCTCTGGTGGAATACTGAGATTAGAATCGAAGATGAAACCGAAAAAAACAGACAGAAAAGAAGCTGGCTGATATGATGATACTAATCAAATTTAATGAAAAATCAATATCGCTGCTCTCGTTGAAATGACCAGTGAGTGCGCCGCCAAAGATGCTCAGGCTTTTGACACGATATTTTTGGCAAATATTGATAATTTTTCAATGGTAATCATATATTAATCACTTTTTACATATTAACTAATCCGGTATTGAACTTGACAATCAGCTAACCTTGATGAAAATCATGAAACCAGCTATCGTTTTGGATAAAAGCTTTTTACAGGGTGCTTCAGCCGCTGCAATTCAAAAATTAGCGAGTTCGCACAGACTTGTTATCTCTTGGGCACTCTTCTATGAACTATTAACTTGTGACACGCGCGGACGGAGAGGATGTTTTTCCAAACTTCCCAAAACGGAGAATCCTGTTGAGTTGGTTGAAAGCATCGGAAAATTAATGAAGATTGAGATCAATATACATCAACCAGCAGGAAAGCCTTCCTCACATAAAGAGAATATTCAATTTACATTCAATCCCAAGCTGCTAGCCGATGATTATCA
Source organism: Desulfobulbaceae bacterium UBA5173 (assembly GCA_002413355.1). Lineage (GTDB taxonomy): Bacteria > Desulfobacterota > Desulfobulbia > Desulfobulbales > Desulfobulbaceae > Electronema. Next base: position 7,582 of record DHWV01000079.1, read on the forward strand.
AATGCCTTTGGATTCCCAAGAGGCCATCAACGAGCATACCAATAGGCTACAATCTGACATCAAGAGATTTATAGACATCGCCAAATCAAATTTAGAACTTTTTCCGAATCTTCTTTCCGGGAATGACAAGGAGCGTGCTGCTGCATACCGTAGCGCAGAAGAAAAGATAACTGATAAGGTTGCCATGTTGTCCTTTTATGCCCAACTGCAATCTCCAGATACTAATATTCCATTTCCACCGCATACTCTTTTAGATGAATCTTGGGCAACTTATCGCTGGCTGCAAGTTCAGATGCTCTTCAGTATTGATCTATTCGTCCGATATTCTGAAGATATTCTAGAGCAACTTACGCCAAGTATCTCCGAAAAAATCGAACACGACCTCATTGATGCCGAAGTTCTTACACTTGGCTGCTTAGAGGGCGCGTTCGCGACTCGTGAGAAAAAGCTAATCCAATGGTGGCATCTTTTATGCCCTAATGGAGAGCTATTTCAATGAGGGTTAACTCATTCACAACAGGAACGAAAATCCTCACCCTCTCACATACGCATCCGCATCATTGGCGACAATCACACCATAATTGATCGCGCCCAGCCAGCCGCTCATGATAATGCCCACTGAGCCGACATGAAACAGCCCGCCCACTTCTTTGAACAGCGAGCGGGAAATATCCAGCCCCTCAAACTTGGTGCCAAAGGAAGTCCCTTTGGTGTGCAGTGTGTAGCGGTGAAAGGTCTTGGGCGTGGCTGTGGCCACAGTATCTATCTTGGCACGGATTCCGAGAATGTAGCGTTCCAAATCAACCAAGCAGCGTTCCGCCATCGCCTCTTTTTCCTGCGCGTACGCCTGCACGTCGAGTTTGGCCCAGTCATCGTAATTGGCATTCATTGAGGCGACGACCGTGTAATCAGGATGCTCAGCAGGCCGTGTTTTCGGATAATAGACCGAAAACGTGCGGCTTTGCGTGTCCATTTTGCGCATTTCCTCGGAAGAAAAATTCTCGGCGGTGGAAGTGAAGAGCAGGTCGCCGACATCCGGGAACGATTCGCCTTTGCGGATGCCGAAATACACTTGGCACGAAGAATTGTTCACTGCCACCTTGTCGAAACGGCTGAGGAAATCGTCGCTGAACGCTTCGCGGCCCGCAAGCTGGTCAATGGTGTTGGTGATGCCGGAATTGGAAATCACCGCCTTGGCCGCAATCTCCCGGCCATTCGCCAGCACGCCGCGCACCTTGCCTTTCTCAACCAGCACTCGCTCGGCCTTCACGCCGGTGCAGATGGTCACGCCGTTTTTTTGCAGCTCATCGGCCATCATTGCAATCAGCTTGTCCGTACCGCCCTCAAAGGTGAACACGCCCTTGCTCATAAAATTCGAGAAGACAATCCCATAAGTGATGGCTGGTTCGTTGAGGGTGGAACCGTTGGCGTAAGAGATCGGCTCCATCAGCAGGCGGTGGACATCGGAGCGTCCTGGAAAGAATTTCTCAAACAATTCCCGCGTGGTCATACACTGATCGTCGTAGAAGTTCATCGCCCTGACCGTGTTGAAGAAATCATCCACCGTGCTGCGCTCGATCTTGAACTGCTCGTGCAGGATGCGGACAAAATCGTCTTTCGAGAAGGTGGTGGTCAGCGAGAACTGCGGGTTGTCAAAAACGATGTTCTTGAGCTGAACGATGGAATTGAAAATCTCTTTTGACCAGTATTTCTTGCAGGTTTTCACCATACCGTGCGGAAAGCCGTGCAGGGAGACATCGAAGATATGCCCGCCGCGCTTGAACCAGGCTGCGAGACCGCCGAGATGAATGTGATGCTCCAGCAGCAGCACGCTGTGGCCGCATTGCGCCAGCCGGTTAGCGCAGGTCATGCCGCCGAGGCCGGAGCCGATGACGATGATGTCGTACGTGTTCTGGACCTGATTAAAGGAAGTGAATTTCATAGCAGATATAATCAATTGAAGTTTGTTCCGGCAGGCAGCGGCGGCTCACTCCGCCTTGTTTTCCTTGGCCGCCGCCCGGAATTCATCCAGCTCTTTCTGAAAGCATTCCGGGCAGTAACTGTGCGAGCAGTCGATGTCCCAGCTGCTCTTGAAATAGGATTCGATCCGCATCCACGATTTTTCTTCATTCTGCATTTTGCCGCAGACTGGACAGACGAAAATCATCCGATACAACGCGGCGATTTCGCTGATGTCCTCAATCACCAATAGGGCGTGGTCTTCGCCTTCAAAGGAAAACAAGGAGACGGTGATCATCCCGTACATCTCGCGCTTGCTGCCGTTACGGAGCAGTTCAATCTTGGCTCTGCGGCGCACAACTGGATGACCTGCAAAGGCTTTATTGACTGAACCACGGATGATGCAGTTCTTGCATGAGGACGATCTGCCACAGCCTTCCGCAACCTCATCGGAATGGATGCAATGTGGATGACCTGCAAAGGCTTTATTGACTGAACCACGGATGATGCAGTTCTTGCATGAGGACGATCTGCCACAGCCTTCCGCAACCTCATCGGAATGGATGCAATGGAGAATTTCTCCTGCCCGCCGCCGCAAAATGGTTTCCCGTCCAGCCATGATCAGTTCCGCCGCTGCTGCGTTGTATTCATGAATCCGCACGTCGCGATCCACGACAAAAATTAGCGATGGCAGCGCATCAAACACCGCTCGAAGCAGGCTGCGTTCGTTCAGCGTGTTTGATGTGGCATGACGGAAGGGCATTTTGCGATTAACTACTTGCAACGAGATTTGCAGAGTTGATAATCGTTCCTGCAACGACTGTCACAAGAAGAATCACAGCTTGAGCCGAAACAATAACTGCATCCCCTATTGCAATTAACTTTTTCAGAAAAGCAATCTTTCTCGCAAATTCGTTTTGCAAGTTTTCCTTTATTTTTTTCTTGTTCGTTATCTATCGTATCAGATTTATTAGCGTATTTTTCAAGTTTATTGCATTCATTTTGATTCCCATTTCTGCACTGTAGCACACGGCAAGCATACAGTTTGTCATTCATGACAAGATATCGCCTACAAGGGTCTTTTGGGTCTACCCCAACTCGAATGCAAGAATCATCATCCCCTGTTGTACATTTTTGTGTAAACTCTAAAATCATCAACCTTATTTTTCTTAATTCGTTAAGTTTTGCTTGCATATCCATTAGCTCATTTCTTGCCTTTTCAAGGCTTGATGCAATACTATTGCTTGGATAAATATAACCAGCAAGAATTAACACGGTTAATATGATGGCATTCAAACTTTTTTTACTCACGATGTAATTCATAGCATTCCTCGGTAGGTAGTAAAACTATAAAAAATATTAACAAATAACAGTAAGTATCGATAATACAGGGCATTTAACTTCATTAGTGGAATAAAATGAGATCAAACTATCAGATCGTCTAAGGCAACCTTGATCGTTTGAGACTTCTCATTCTCCCGCTGCGTGACCAGCACACCCAACTCATAGTCTTCAATCCGTTCCAACAATGCTTCGTATGTTTCAGCAGGAATGAGATATGCCGCAGGCTTGTTGTTGCTGAGTATTGTAATTGGGCTGCCGTCCGCCTCTTGCAGCAAGGCATTCGGATTTTTTCTCAATTCAGACATGCTGGCTGATAGTCTAGCTAAAATAGGTTTCATGGTGTGTTCCCCTTAGCTTGTTTTGTAAGATTCAGAAAAAATGGCTTGGCAACGTTGATGATCCAAAATTTGAATTTGACATCAAGCCAGTATTAAACCTCAATAGCCACTTCTGGAATGAACAGGAAAGCAACTGCGCCACAGTTCAGCACTACTGTTACCCAAAAGACGAAGCGGAACGACTGCTTTTTTGATTTGTGCCGCAATGTCTGCTGGGCAATCAATGCACCTGGCCAGCCGCAGAAAAGAGAAATCAGATGCAGGGTGCTTTCAGACGTGCGCCACCCTCCGCTTTTCGCTGCCGATTTGTCTTTGGCATACATGAAAAAAGCAAGCAGGCTGGCAATGACATACACGCCGAAGATCAGTCGAGGAATCTTATTCAGATGAAAAGCGGCAATGGCAATAGCGGCAAGAAACAGTACGGCAATAAGGATTGAGCCAAAGCCGATTCCGCGTCGTTCACCAACAAATAGAACATTTGTCGCGCATGGCCGCCCTTTGCTGTCTGAAGATAACGCATAGCTCACTGCCTGATTAAGCTCTGGCCGTCTGCCGCGATTGCTGAATGAGTTGATATGAACAAAAACTTGCCTGCTGGCATCGTCAGGAGTGATGAAACCAAATCCCTTTTCATCATTCCAAGAGGTCAGCGTTCCTTGACTGCGCATGAATCCAATCTCACTTCAGCAGATGCTGATTAACAATCGTCACGCCGCTCAACATGGCCCCGACAATGCCGAGATAGCCTTGATCGGTTCCGGCAATGAATAGATTTCTCCACGGCGTTTTGCCGCTTTTGATCTTCACTGGGCTGCCATAGACGGCACCAGCGCATTTGCTGGTATAGCGTTCAATGGTCAATGGCGTAAAGCTGTCTTGGAAAAGCGGGTGTTGGCAGCAATCGCCGAGAATCTTCCTGACTGCCGCCCCCGCCTGCTGGCCGCAAACTTCCTTTAAGCGGAGATATTCAGCCTCGTCCGCCTGCCGCCAGAGATCGTAGTTGGCCGCATTGGTCACGCGCACTTGGGCTGGGCCGTCGTGCAGCATCCCGTGGAAATTGCCGGGAAAGCAGATCACTCCCCACGAAGCGTCAATCGGCCCGCTGGGGCGATGATAAGCCAGCCGCTCCTTCTGGTTGTAAAAAATGATCGTCTTGCCGCTGCGTTCCGGCGGCAGGCGCAGTTCCGGGAGCAGAGTGATGGTCTCCATGAAGCTCATTCTGCCGGTGTAGCGGCTCGCCTGCAAGGGCCAGCCGCTCATCTCCGCAGTGCCGGGAATGCCGACCGTGGACAGCACCGCCGCTGCGAACAGCTCCTCGCCACTCTGGAGGCGGATGCCCCGCACTTGCTCGCCTTCATGAAGAATTTGCGCCACCGGAGCGCGGAAGCGGATTTCGCCGCCAAAGTGCTTGTAGTGCGCCAGCAGCAGTTCCAGCAAGTCCTTGATCGTGCCGGATGGCCGGAAAAAGCCTTCTAAAAATACGGCCCGGAACATGATCGCAAACTGACCGAGATCCATGTCGTCTTCCTCGGCATTGCCATAGACCATCAGCGGCAGCAGGAGCATGTCCTCCAGCAGCGGATCGGCCAGACGGCTGCGCAGAAAGGCCCGTGCCGATTGCCAAGGCCGTTCGGCAAAGGGGTCGTAGGCATCAACCTCCTTGACCAAGGCCCGGAAGCGGTCAATAGCCGCCGGAAAACGGACGGCGATTTCCTCGCAGAGCAGGTTCAGATCATTGGAAAAACGGAGGCTGGTCTGCGGAAAAATCACCTCGGATTCAATCTGCTCGTGGGTGGTAAATTCCTTGCGGGATAGCTGGAGCTGACGGAACAGCCGGTTCAGCGGTGCGTGCTTCAGCCCCGGCGGGGCAAAGTTGGTCATCGCGTGCAGACCGGTTTCCAGCAGATGCCCTTGGCGGAAATAGTACGAGTTGAGGCCGCCGGGCAGACTGTGCTGCTCGACGATTAGGGGCTTCAGGCCGAAGCGGGCGGCGCGGATACCGGCGGCCAGCCCGGAAAGGCCGCCGCCGATGATGATAAGCTGATGATCAGGCATGGCAGGATGCGGGACGGTGAATGCCGCCGGGCCGCCCTGCGCCTGAAGGGACGGAACGCTGTTGGCCCGGCCTGCGTTCAGGCATCCTTGAGCTTGGGTTCAAGGTAGTTGACGCAGCTCATCAGTGTGGCGAGCTGGGGATAATCCTCTTCCGGGATTTGCAGCTTGTGCCGCTTGCGCAGCTCCATGACGATGTCGAGAAAATCCATCGAATCGAGGTCAAGCTGGTCGCGCAGCGGCTTGTCCTCGTCCAAATTGTCAAACTCAGCCTCGTCGTCTATATCTTGAATAATATCAAGAATCAAATACTTGATGTCATCACGGGTCATGACTGTTCCTCAGAAGATGCGTTAGTGGTCGTATATGATGGGAAAAACAGAACAGATTTTTTATTAAGAATTTGCCGGTGTGATTGGAACTTTCAGCCGCACTGATGACTGCGCCAGTTCCAGCAGATAGCGGAGTGCTTTGTTCACAGCCTCGTCATTGGGAAATGCCTGCGCCACATCGGGTTCAAGTAGGACGACATTGGATTCTTCTTTGATTTTTTTTGCATACTTGCCTCGGACAATCTCGCCGAAATCTGACCGCTTGTATTCGGGACTCAGCTCATCTGCCGTTTCTTGTTCAGCCTTCTTCATGATTTTTTTCTTCTTCAATATCTAATTCTCGAACTGAATCTTGATATATCTCTACTTTTGCATTCTGAATATTCATTGTGCTTGCCCGCCCCATTTTTTCATATTGTTCTGTTTCGCGTATGCGAATTCTTTGAAGCATAACATAACCAATTATAACCATAAATAAGCCAGAGAAAAACAACATCACCTGGGCAGGATTTTTAAATAACAAAAAAATGGTGTCCAAGATAGTTTCAAAAAAAATGCTAAATAAAGATGCAACAAAACCAAACACTATATATAATTTAAAAATTATCTTAGCCGATGATGCACGAGAAGGCAAATCAATCATCTTTGAGGCTTGTTTTATATCCGTTGCTGTCACTTCAATTATATCGTCACCAAGCACATATTTAGCGGATACAATTTTCTTCTGCAGTTTAGCAAGAATCTCTAATCTCTTGTAGTTTATATACTCTTCCAAAGCTTTTTTTCCTGATTCAGTATAAATAATTTTCATGTCTTATCTCTTAAATGATGTATTCCTGACGACAAATAAAATTACAGTCAGTGCTACGCATACAACAAACATTAGTGTTCCCCAAGATTCTTTTAAATTACCTCCGGCGACACCGCTAAGTGCGGTCAAAACATATTCGCCTATTTGAATCGCCACCCCAAGTTTAGAAGGCTGTTCTCTGCTAAATGTGGCGGTAATATTATGTGCTGCTGCACGTACATGATCATGAGTTATTTCAAGATTTGAATCTGTAGCTTTGTCGGCTTGTCCATAGGATATTGCTTTATTGTAAAGTTTTGTTGAATAGTCAAGCATAGTATCTCGATAGCGTTTAGCGCCAGAGCTGGTGAATCCTGCTTGCTGTAATTCTTGCTCAGTTTTCACGTTGTTGTCTTGCCGCTATATATTTAGCAAACACAAAAGGCAGGCAAGCGGCCTGCCTCCTCTGCGCATCCCGAAGACCTGACGCAGGTCAAAAAACAGAAAATGTTACCACAGCCCGCCCTGTTTCGCCACCAGTCTCTTGACGATGAGGGTGGAATTTATCCCCACCATGCCAAAGGAGTTGTTGAGAATGGTCTCGGCGCGGGGCAGTTTCTGGGCTTCTCCGGCGATCAAGCCCGGCAGAGCGCAGTCCGGGTCCATTTCGTCCAGATTGATGGTCGGATGGGCCAAGCCGTCTTCAAAGGCGGGCAGATTGGCGGCCAGCTCCAGCACACCGGCGGCACCCATCGCGTGGCCGATGATGGACTTGGTGTTGTTCACCCGCAAATTCTGACAGCCTGCGAAAACCTCGGCAATGGCCCGGCATTCCTCAATATCGCCCTGCTTGGTTCCGGTGGCGTGAGTGTTGATCAAGTCAATGTCCGCCGGAACCATGCCCGCCCGCTCAAGGGCAAGGCGGATGCACTCAGCCTGACGCGGCCCATAAGGCAGAACAAAATCGCGGGCATCAGAGTTCATCGCATAGCCGACGATTTCGCCATAGATTTTCGCGCCGCGCTCCATCGCCTTGTCCAACCGCTCCAAGGTGAAGACGCAGCCGCCCTCGGAAATGACAATCCCGTTCCGCGCCTGATCAAAAGGACGGCTGGCCTTGGTCGGATCAGCGTGTTCAGCCAAAGCACCTTGAGCGCGGAAACTGGCGAAAATGCCGAAAGAGCCGGTGCATTCCGACAGCCCGCCGCAGAGGGCCAAGTCAATCTCGCCCAAGCGGAGCATCTGGCAGCCCTGAATCAGAGCCGCGTTGCCAGCGGCGCAAGCCGCGCCCACCGAGTAATGCGGCCCGGTGATGCCGAACTGCATAGTGATCTCTCCCGCCGGGTTGTTGAGCACCGTGCGCGGGTTGTGGTGGTGCGTCCAATAATCAACGTTGTAGCCGTACAGCCCGATATTATAGACTTCGTTCTCGGTTTCAACGGTACCGTGCTCGGTCAGGCCCATATACACGCCAGTGCGGTCGAGGCGGTATTGAGAAAAATCAATCGCCGCATCGGCCAACGCCTCGCCCGCGCAATACACGCCAAGACAGCCTGCCCGTGTGCCGCGCTTGTTGTCGCGCTTCTTGCGGTACTTAGTCTCCGGGAAATCGCAGAGTCCGGCGGGATGCACGCCCATGTAGCGCAGCTCCAAGGTGGAGATGCCGCTGCGCCCGGCCAAAACCTGCGCCCGGAAATCGGCCAAAGTGCTGGCTCCGCCCGGCGCGGCCAGACCCACACCGGTGATGACAATGCGTTGCGAATCCGGCATCATCGGCCCGCCTCCAGCAGCCGGGAGATGATGCCCGGCACTGCCCGCATCGCCTCCGGCAGCTTGTCCGCCATCGGCCCGCCTGCCTGAGCCATGTCCGGTCTGCCGCCGCCATTGCCGCCGACGATGGTCGCAGCCGCGCTGACGATGTCGCCCGCCTTGATTCTGCCGGTCAAATCCTTGCTGACCAAGGCCAGCAGTGCTGCCTTGCCGTCAAATTCGCCGCCGAGCAACGCCGCGCCGCTGCCCATCTTGTCGCGCACTTTGTCACCGACCTCGCGCAGGGTTTTCGGCGAATCCAGCTTGAGCAGGCCGCTGATCACCTTGATGCCGCCGATTTCCACCGCGTCGGCCAGCAGCGAATCCAGATCGGAAGCCGCCGCTGCTGTGCTCAGAGCAGAAATCTCTTTCTCCAACTCCTTCTGCCGTTTCAGCAAAGCCGGAACTTTGTGCAAGGCATCTTCAAAGGAGCCGAAGAGCATTTTGCCCAGCTCGTCGGCCTGCACCGCCAGCTTTTGCAGCCAGTCCAGCGCAGCCTGACCAGTGACCGCCTCAATCCGGCGCACGCCAGCGGCAATGCCGGTTTCCGAAACGATCTTAAATAAGCCGATGTCGCCGGTGGCTCCAGTATGCGTGCCGCCGCACAGCTCCTTGGAAAAGCCGGGAATGCTCACTACCCGCACCTCGTCGCCGTACTTCT
>DHWV01000012.1 GCA_002413355.1 Desulfobulbaceae bacterium UBA5173
TTGCTTGGCGGTGAGAAATGAGCCAGCATGCTACCACAACTCACTCTTTTCTCAACTCTGCAAAAGTTGCACTTGGAACTTGAATTCACCACTTAAATCAACAACAGATTCGCCCTGAACGGCCCAGCATCCCGCATGTCAGAACGGCGAACAAGCAAATCAGCAGCAGCTTTTTTACGGACATGATGCCTCCAGCTCGCAGACATCGGGCAGATTGCGATGCTTCTGCGCATAATCCAGCCCGTAGCCGACCAGAAAGCCTCTGGCAATGCTGAATCCGGCGTAATCGGCCTGCACATTCGCTACCCGGCGTTCCTGCTTGTCAATCAGGGTGCAGACCTTGACAGATGCCGCTTGATGTTTGGTTGCAAAGTAGTTGCGCAGCCAAGCGACAGTCAGGCCGCTGTCAATAATATCCTCGACCAGCAGGATATCCTTGCCCGCAAGATGCAACTCCGGCTCCTTGCGTAGAACAACTGAGCCACTGCTTTCCGTGGCATCGCCGTAGCTTGCAGCTTGAATGAAATCAATTTCCATGTCCAAAGCAATAGCCCGCGCCAGATCAGCGAGAAAGATGAACGCGCCATTGAGAATGCCGAGCAGCACTAATTGTTTCCCTTGATAATCCGCCGTGATCTGCCGCCCAAGGGCTTGCACTCGTTCTGCAATTTCTTCACGGCCCAGTACAGTTCTTGCAAATTTCATCTCCGCCTCGTCGGAAAAAAGTATGCGCAGTGCGCTGGAACGCCCAACAATGCTGAATCCTAAACTGATCTCCCCTGAATGCCAAGCGAAAAAAATTGACAGCACGGCCAAGAACAGGTAAGGATGGAAGCGTTCAACCGCAATCTTTCTCCATCACCGCCATGCGCCAATATCTCATCGACGAGCTTTCTTTTCTGGAACGCGATAATTTGGACAGTTATCTCAAGCGCACCATCAAGACCGGTCCCATCAGCGGGGTTTTCTGGCTTGAAGTGCCGCAAGAGCTGCTGGCCGAGCCGCAGACAGCGCATCTGGCCTGCGGCCCTTTTTATTGTTCCGTGATTCTGGAACAGACTGAATTACGGGTGGAATTCCTCGTCCGCAGCTCGCACACCATGCGCTGTTCCTGCATTGCTTGGGCCACTCCGGCTCAACGGCAGTTCGTGCTTGATTTTGTTGACAACATGCTCAAAGAGGAGTTTATTTCAGTCTGAGGAGTGCCTGAAAAAAAGCTGCCGCTAAATTTTTCGGGACAGAACTGAAATCAGCAGGATACAAAACACTGGAGAGATGAGATGAAGAAACATGTTGTGTTGTTCGCTGGCTGCGCCGCCCTGTTTTCCCTGTCTTCCACAGCCCACAGTGCCGTGATGGGGCCGTATGCAAGCGTCCATGGCGGAATGGCCACCCTGAACGACGCGGACGCGAAGACTTCTGAAGGCACCTTGGAGTTTGATTCAGATCCTGGCTTGGCTTTGACCGGTGCCTTGGGTTACGATTTCGGCTGCAATGTCAGGCTGGAGGCGGAAGCAGGCTATCAAGAGAATGACTTGGATAAGATCGGCTTGAAAGGAACAGGCGTGAGCTTGAAAGCGTCTAGTGAGACCACAAGCGTCTCGGGCTTGCTCAACGGGTATTATGATTTCATCAACGCAAGCTCGTTGACTCCGTTTGTCAGTGCAGGCATTGGTCTTGCTAAAGTGAAGGTCGATGATGTCAGCTTGCTTGGCGAGAACATCCCAGGAAAAGCCGACGGCACAGCAATGGCCTATCAGGTAGGCGGCGGCTTCAGCTACGCACTCAACTACAACCTTGCCCTTGATCTCAAATATCGCTATTTTTCAGCCGTTGATCTTGAGCTGAGTGACAACAGCGAAAGTGTGGAGTTCGATTATTCCAGCCATAACGTCTATGGCGGCATCAGAGCTTCCTTCTGATGCGCATTAGGCAAGGGCAGATGACCACATTTGCCCTTGTTGTCTGCATGTTCCTTCCCTTCCGTCTCATTAACTGCGACTTCAGCATGTCAGATAACACTATCTCTCATGAATCTTCTTTTCATTCTGCCCGCCTTAGCCGCAATCTATTTTTTCTCAATCCGTTCTGCGTCCTGCATTCTGCGCAACAAAGCAATCCCTGCTGATGCCGCCACGACTGTCCGCAGAATTCTCTCCGCCGCATTTTGCATAATCTACTTTTTTGCTACAGCTGCTCTGTATGCTGCCGCTGTTTCCCCGCAATCAGCCGAACTTGTCCGCTCTTTTTTGTTTCCGCCAAAACCTGCTTCCACGGCCTCCTCTGCGCCGCCCACTGAAGCACCGCAAGGGAAAATAGCGGCAGAACAAAACCGTACTGAACGTCAGTTGCTGATTGCGAAAAATACAGAGCAGCAAGATATCACGGCAGCAGAACGGCGGAAGTTTTTTGGTCAGGAGCAGCCCTATGTTGTTCCCGAAGGCATTTCCGGGACAGAAGACCGCTATGTGCCGCCAAAGCATGAGACGATACCAGTTGACTCAGAAGGAGAGACTGCTTCCGCCGAGACAAAAATATCCGTTCAAGAAATGGTATCATCTTCAGGTGATATATCATCTATTCTTGCTGCCAGCAAACCGCATCCTGTTGCGGAATCACCTGCGCAACAGCCGACGGCGACACCATCTCCTGTCGAACATCCGCCTGCATCTGTTCAATCTTCTGCTCAGTCTACAGTGCCTCAACAGAAAATACCAATTTTGGCACCTGAAGAAACAATGCAACAGGTGCAGCCTGTTCAGATGCAGCCCTCAGCGCAGGATGTATCGTGTAGAGAAATAAAAATGTATATGGATGCTACCGACGAGCAGCTGTTTCACCGAGCGATGAAAAGGGAAGCGGGTGTTGCCACAGAGTGGAAAGGGCCAGCAGGTTCGTATGTCGTTGTTCCCGCATCGATTAAAGGCTATTGCAGAGAATACGGCATCCAAGCGGCTATTCAGGGCAAATCCCTGCGCTGCTATGCCGCCTGCGCACCTGCGGCCAATGTCAGCAACGTGGCGCAGCAGCAGCGGAACGACAAAGCAGCGATTCTCAACTCGATGAACAGCAACGATCAGGATGCGCTGATCAAGGCACTGAGTTATCACGGACCAGTTTCGTGGCGCAGCTTGAGCGGAATTTTTTATACCATTTCGCCGGTGCGGCTTGGCAATCCTTGCCGCGAATACACAGTGCAGGCAAACATCCAAGGAAGGATACTTCAGTATCTTGAGTCAAACTGCCAATAATCCGCCGTCCTCAACAATTCCTTTGCATTATCAAGGCAACATCATCCGTCCTCCCAGCGAGGCTGACTCCATCATTCTTCAAGTCACGGTCGGCTGCTCGCACAACCGCTGTACTTTTTGCGGTGCCTATCGTGATCCTGAGCAGAAGTTCCACATCAAGGATGAGCGCATTATTGACGAGGACATCGCCTTTGCCGCACAATACTGCCGCCGCCAGCAGACAGTTTTTCTTGCGGACGGCGATGCGCTGATCATCCCACAGCAAAGACTGCTCAATCTCCTTGCCCGACTGCGGGACAGCGTGCCGTGGGTGCGCCGTGTCAGTCTCTACGCCAGCTGCCGCACCCTCCTCAACCGTTCGTCAGATGAGCTGGCCGCTCTGAAGGCCGCCGGACTGAGCCGCATCTATATGGGATTAGAAAGCGGTCACGAGGAAACGCTGGCGGCAATCCGCAAAGGAGCGACAGCCAGTGAGATGATTGCAGCGGGCCGCCGGGTGCGCGAAGCCGGAATTTTTCTCTCCGTCACCTGCCTGCTCGGCATTGCCGGTGCGCAGTATTCTCAAGATCATTTTCATATCTCATGTGCGTAGATTGCCATATGGAACACAACTTATGCAAGAGGTCTAATACAACCCAAGTTGTGACCTACATCATTGTTTTTTCAATGCCGTAAGCCAAGATAAAAAGAAAAACCTTCAATTCAAAGC
>DHWV01000009.1 GCA_002413355.1 Desulfobulbaceae bacterium UBA5173
TTCAGCGTGATCGCGCAAAGATTTCCAGTGCATATTCATGCTGTCACCTCGCATAGCTTTGAATTGAAGGTTTTTCTTTTTATCTTGGCTTACGGCATTGAAAAAACAATGATGTAGGTCACAACTTGGGTTATTACTACGACCCCGACCTGCGGCGCATTCACCTGTGGAACAGCTCCGGCCAAGTTATCCGCCTTGTCGAAGGCCGCAGCTATTTCGGCAAGTTTGTCCCCACTCAAAAAGGGGCGTGGGATTAATCTGCTTCGGCGTGTCTTTTCTTGTGAAACAGCGGCATCCATGTTATATCATGCGAAAAAGATCGTGATCTTTCCACAATAACCGATTCGAGCCATGCTTCTTTCCTCCTTCCGCCTATCCCGCTCTCTGCTGCTGGCCAGCCTGTTCTGCGGACTGATCAGCGGCTGCGCTGCCAAAAAGAAGTCCGCGCCACTCACCGCAGCCGAGCAGAAAGCTGCTGCTGAAGCCGCTCCCGCAACCGCCGCCGCTGTTCCGCAACGACTGCATCAGCCTGCCGCGCCGCAGCCCGCCACTATGCCGGATGAGGAGCCAACCGCAGACATCGGCTGCAGCTCGTTTTATTTCCTCTGGGGCCGTCATGCGGAACTGGAGACCAAATATGAGGCCGCGCTGGAGGCATACGAAAAAGCCCTGATCTGTGACCCGGATGCTGAATTCGTCATCAGCAAGCTGCCCCTGCTGCTGCTACGCATGAACCGCAGCGGCGAGGCAGCGGAGCGGCTGAAGGAGCGGCTGGAAAAACACCCGGAGGATATGGATTCGCGGATGCTGTTGGCAAAGATCTTCATCCGCGAGGGAAAATTGGAAGAGGCCGCCGAGCAATGTCGCAAAGCGCACGATACGAATCCCAATGATGCCGCGCCGCTGATGCTTCTCAGCGAGCTGCATCTGGCGGCGGACAAAAAAGATTTGGCCAAGGCAGCCTTGGAGGATGTACTGGCCGTGGACAAAAGCTCGGCATCGGCGCATCTCCTGCTGGCCCGCCTGCTGGCTGCCGAAGAAAAAACGTCCAAGGCATTGGAGCATTACCGTCAGGCTCTGGCTCTCAGTCCCTCAGAAGCAGTGCGGCTGGAGATGGCCGACATGCTGGTGCGGCAGAAAAAATACAGCCAAGCGGTCAAAACCTATCAGGAAATCGTAGCCCAGAATGCGCAGAGCGAGGAGGCGCGGATCGGCCTAATTCATGTCTATCTGCTCCAGAACAAGGAAAAAAAGGCGGAGAAGGAGCTGAAGCGACTCAAGGAGCTGTCTGACAGCCCGGAGCGGGCAGATCTGACCATCGCCAAACTCTACATTCGCTGGGAGGAGTATGACAAAGCCGCCGCACTACTCAAGGAGCTGCTCGCCAAGGAGGACATGTCTGAAGCCCGTCACCTGCTGGGCGCACTGCAATTTCAGGAGCAACATTATGCAGACGCTTTAGAGACCTTGGCCAAGATTACCTCGGAGGATGAGGAATACGAGGACGGACTGATTCTGCAAGTGCGGACATTGCGCGAACTGAAGCGGCAGGATGAGGCGGTCAGGCTGCTGGACGCGGCTCTGGAGCAGGATCAGCTTGGCCCAGAAATCTGGATTGTGCTGGCGGACTTGCATCAGGAGGCGGGCAAGGAGGAAGATTGCCTGAAGACCTTCGTTCGTGCCTTGAAGGCACACCCTGGCAATGAGCTGCTGCTCTACGAGCAGGGGCTTGCTTTGGATCACGCGGGAAAAAAGAAGCAGGCCTTGGCAGTGATGCAGGTGCTGATCAAGAAAAATGCTGATCACGCAGGTGCGCTCAATTATGTCGGCTACAGCTGGGCCGAGAGCAAGACCAATCTGAACAAAGCGTTCCTCTATCTCAGCCGGGCAAAGGAGCTGAAGCCGAATGACGGCAGCATTCAGGACAGCTTAGGCTGGGTCTATTACCGTCTTGGCAATTTTGAGGAGGCCCGCAAGACCTTGGAGGCTGCGGCCAAGCTCGCGCCGGACGATCCGGCCGTCTTCGACCATCTGGCGGAAACTTATTTGGCTTCCGGGCAGAAGGACGAGGCTGTGACGACATGGCACAAGACGTTGGAGCTGCTAACCAAGCAAAAAGAAAACAGCAACACGGGTGCAACGCGGCAGCAGGCAGAGATCAGCCGCCTGCGTATTGAGTCAACACTTGACCGTCTCAACAAGGAGAAGAAATGAAGGCGCATTGGATAGGGCTGGGGCTTGCTCTGCTGCTGGGCGGCTGCGCGATCAAACTGCCGCAGACAGAGCAGCTCGGCGGAAGGGGGCTGAAACAGGCAGAGGCGCGGTTGAATGCCTTTATGGGCCAGTCCTGTGTTGAGGCGGCGGACAGCGATGTCAAGCTGACATGGCGGGCCTACGCCCAGCAAGAAACCTATCCGGCGACGATGCAGGCAGCGGCTCCGGCCTTGCTCCGGCTGGCTTTGAACGATCCGCTCGGCAGGCCGCTTTTCCTGCTTGGCGCGGACGGCAAGACCTTCACGCTGGCTGATAACCGGAAATCACTCGGCTATACCGGCAGCACGGAGCTGAAATTTATCCGCCGCTTTCTGCCCGCGTTCATCCCGATGGATGATATGTTTTTTTGGTTGAGCGGGCGGGTGCGCCCAGAGCGGATGCGGGCCGCAGCGGCGCGGCTGGACGGAGAAGGAAGAGTTTGGTGGCACGGCGGCTCATCGGATGGAAAAACCGTGCATATCCTTGCGTTAGATGAGGAAAACCGCCTCAGCCGCCATCTGATTGCCGACAAGCAGACGGATGAAGTGCTCTTTGAGGCCCGCTACAGCGGCTATCAGAAGACACCGAAAGACTGTGCTTGGCCCGGCAGAATTGAGCTGGCAGGCAAGGCCTTGGAAGCGGAGTATACGATAGA
The DNA here is from genome assembly GCA_002413355.1 of Desulfobulbaceae bacterium UBA5173. Taxonomy (GTDB): domain Bacteria; phylum Desulfobacterota; class Desulfobulbia; order Desulfobulbales; family Desulfobulbaceae; genus Electronema. The sequence continues at coordinate 2,909 of DHWV01000009.1, forward strand.
GTTCAGCGAAATCTTCGGTTTTAGCCCGATAGAACCGCAGCGATTTCACGTCACGCTGCCGCCGCATTTCACGGTCAAGCAGATGACGGATAAAGACTGACGGCTCAGTTGAGCTGTTTGGCCGGATTGCCGAGCGTGTTGATGATCAGGACAAAGAGGTTGTCGTTCTTGAAAAAGACCTGTTGAAGATCGTAGCTGTTGTTCGGGGCCAAATCCAGTACGGCTCGTATCTTCCGGCCAGCCTCGTCCCGCTCGATGCGGATGCCCCGGACATATTTGCCGTCCGCGCTGATGTTTTCGGGCAACCGCTCGGCTGCGGCAGTGTCCTGAAAGTCGCAGACCACTCGCGGCTTTTTCTCCTCCAGCCCAAAGACCACCGGCGGATGGAACTTGTTCAACCGGAACATGACCATCTCGCCCCGGTTGGAGTTCTTTTCAAAGAGGACTGAAGACAGTACAGTGTCAGCAGGGGACGGCGGCTTAACTGCCGAAGGGGCGGCAGCCGCTGTCTGCTGCTTGCCCGGCTGGGTGACGGCGGCGGACTGAGATGGCTTCTCTTCTGTCTGTTTGTCGGCTGACTGTACCGCAGAGGCTTTTTCCGGCGACCAGATCATGCTGTTGCGGCCCGTCGGTGTGGCATTAGCTGTTGCGACAGGCTTGCGCAGTTCCGGCTGAACGCGGGCATCATGGACGATGATGGTCAATGTGCTGCTAACCGGATCAGCTTCCTGCACGCTCCTCACCTGTCTGCCCGGCACCAAATCCAGTACCACCCGTGCCTTGTTTTCGTGAATGCCGACCCGGATGCGTCCAACCAGCTTGCCGCCAGTCTCGGCGTTGTTTCTGATCCGCTTGGAGACGCTGATTCCGTTGAAATCAAAGACCAAGCGCGGGCTGCCGTCCTTCATGGGAAAGGAGTTTGGCTTCACTGGCGGCCCGGTCATGCGGAACACCACGCGCTCCTCGTTCGGCGAGACCGGCTCAAAGCGGATGGCTTCCAGCGACTGCCCTGCCGCCGCAGGCAGGCAGCGGAACAGTACGATCAGCAGCGCAAGGGCTGCCGCAAAATTGGTTCTCGACATTGTGACTCGTCTATGCTACCGCTGAAGAGAAAAGGTATTTTCCGATATGAAAACCTGCTTTGAATATAACCTCCAGCGTCCTCATGTCAACTGATTTTCAGCCTTGGGCAAGGACTGTCCGACCATGCAACGGAGGAAGAACCGCATGAAATACAAACTGGCTCCGCTGGAGCTGCCTGCCTCTGATCCGTTCCGCTATGACGCGCTGAACCGGAAGGCTTCAGCTAAATCGGTCTCACTGCTGGTGGACGAGCTGGAAGGCCCCTTTGTGCTGGCGATTGACTCGCCGTGGGGCACGGGCAAAACTACCTTTGTCAAAATGCTGCTGGCGGTGTTACAGGATAAAGGCTATCCCTGCCTGTACTTTGACGCATGGAAGACGGATTTTTCATCAGATCCGATGGTCGCGTTCCTTGGCGAGATCGGCAGGCTGCTGCCCGGCCAGATCAAGCAGGGCAAAGACTTTCAGCAGGCGAAAAGCATTGCCACCGTGCTGGCCAAAAAAGCGGTTCCCATCTCCGCTAAACTGGCCGCCACCTGCGCCCGCTGCCTTGATGCCTTTGAAAGAGATTGCGTCGCCAATGCCGTGGATGAATACGAAAACGAGCGAAGCCTGATTGAGCAATTTCATATATCGCTGGGCAAGGCGATTGACAATCTGACCGCCGACGGAAAAAAGAGCAAGATTGTCATCGTTATTGATGAGATTGACCGCTGTCGTCCCGGCTATGCTGTGGATTTACTGGAGTGCATTAAACATTTCTTTGACATCAACAATATTTTATTCATTGTCTCTTTGGACAAGCAGCAGCTCCAGACCAGCCTCGGTGCCGTCTATGGCCAGAGCATCAACTCCAGCGAATACCTGCGCCGCTTTATTGATCTGGAGCACATGCTGCCTAAGCCGGATGCGGAAGCGTTCACCAGCAGCCTCTTCAGCCGCTTTGAATTCGACAAGCTCTTTGTGAACAGAGCGGCAGGCGAGCTGCGCAAAGAGAAAAACAATCTGGTGCAGTCCTTTGCCGTGCTGTCAGAGATTTTTGATTTAAGCCTGCGGGCCAGGGAGCAGTGCTTCACGGCAATTCGGGTGGCTATCATGACCACGCCGGAAAAGCATTATTTTTATCCCCAACTGCTGATTTTTCCGCATCTACTGACCATTCTTGCCGTGCTGCGGGTCGGCGAGCCGGATGTGTATCGCCGTTATGCATTGGAAGACGGCGAGCCGGAGGAACTCATCGCGCACCTGCGCAGCAGAAAAGGGGGCGTAAAAATGCTTGATTCGCCTTCCGGCATCGTGATTGAGGCGTACTTGGTTACCGCCAAATCCTCTTGGCAGGATCAGACCGACCGGTTGCGGGACTACAAAATGGCTGCCAGCGATACCGCTTTGTCCGCTGAGGCGAGACAGCGGGCTGGTAAAATCATGAGCATTGTGCGGCAGCTATCTTTTGTTCAACGCGGCCCGTCGCTGGCCTATGTGGTCAACAAGCTGGAGCTGGCCGCGCAGTTCAAGCGGTGATCGCCTCTTGTGGAGCACAGGGAAGAGGGGTATTTTAGGTGGTGAATTCAAGTTCCAAGTGCA
>DHWV01000028.1 GCA_002413355.1 Desulfobulbaceae bacterium UBA5173
AGCCGCCGTAGTAGCGCTTGCCCGGATAGCCTTCCGCGTATTTGTTCGTGAAAATAGAACCCTGCGCCTCCAGCACCGCCGGAGAGACGATGTTTTCCGAGGCGATCAGCTCCAGCTGGTTGGACTGGCGTTCCAGCTCGTACTGAATATATTGATGCACATCCGGGTCAGTTTCTTTTAATGGTGCCATGATATTGCCTTATTGTGATTGTTCTGCACAAGCAGCTTGGTGTCTATGAATAAAAAAAGCGGCAGCGCACCCTGTCAGTGGCTGCCGGAAACACTGTAAAGCAACAGCCGCCTAACTCAGCATGTCCAGCCTGCGCTGATGCCTGCCGCCTACGAACTCCGCCGCCATCCACGCCCGCACGATCTCCAAGGCCAGCTCTTGGCCGATCACCCGTGCGCCGAGGCAGAGGACGTTGGCGTTGTTGTGCTCGCGGCTCATGCGGGCAGTGAACGCTTCGTGGCAGAGCGCGGCCCGGATTTCCCGGTGCCGGTTGGCAGCGATGGACATACCGATGCCGGTGCCGCAAATGAGGATGCCGCGCTCGCAGGCTCCTGATTTGACCAAAGCGCAGACCTTTTCGGCAAAATCAGGATAATCCACCGAGGCCAAATCGAAACAGCCCACAGACTCGACTTCATACCCGGCTTTGCTTAGAAACTCCACGATCTGCTGCTTCAGCTCAAAGCCGCCGTGGTCACTGCCCACTGCAATTTTCATCGTTTATCCCTCAAACCGCTTCATAATGATGACCCCGTTGGTGCCGCCAAAGCCGAAGGAATTGGACATCGCCGCCCGGATCTTCATCACGCGGGCCGTGTTCGGCACATAGTCCAGATCGCAGGCCGGGTCAGGATTCTCGTAATTCGTGGTCGGCGGTATGCACTGATGATGGAGCGTGAGCGCGGTGAAGGCCGCCTCGATGCCGCCTGCGCCGCCGAGCATGTGACCGGTCATGGACTTGGTCGAGCTAACCGCCAGTTTATACGCATGATCGCCGAAAACCGTCTTGATCGCCGCTGTCTCGCAGCTATCGTTGAGCGGGGTGGAGGTGCCGTGGGCGTTGATGTAGTCAATTTCGTCTGGGTTCATGCCCGCGCTGCGCAGAGCCATTTTCATGCAGCGGGCTGCGCCCTCGCCGTCGTCAGGCGGCGCGGCGATGTGATAGGCATCGCTGCTCAGGCCGTAGCCGACTAATTCCGCATAAATTTTTGCGCCACGTTGTTGCGCCATTTCCAATTGTTCCAACAGAATCATGCCAGCGCCTTCCGCCATGACAAAACCGTCGCGGTCGCGGTCAAAGGGCCGCGAGGCGTGAGCAGGAGCATCGTTGCGGGTGGAAAGAGCCTTCATTGCCGCAAAGCCGCCAACCGCAATCGGGCAAATAACCGATTCGGTGCCACCAGTGATGGCTGCGTCACAGTCGCCAAAGAGAATATGCCGATAGGCTTCGCCCACCGCATGCGTGCCAGCAGCGCAGGCGGTTGATAAGGCTAAATTCGGTCCTTTTGCGCCAATCCGCATGGAGATATGGCCGGAAGCCATGTTGGGAATCACCCTGGGAATGAAGAACGGAGTGATTCGACGCGGCCCCTTGGCCAGCAACACCGAGTGGTATTCTTCAATAGTCGGCAAACTGCCCATGCCGCAGCCGGTGATTACGCCAACTCGCTCGGCCAAAGCTTCACTGATCTCCAGCCCGCTGTCTTCTAAAGCCATTGCCGCTGCCGCCACGCCGTATTGAACAAAGAGGTCGAGATTCTTGACCTGCTTTGGCTCGAACCAGCGTTCTGGGGTAAAATCCTTGACCTCAGCAGCAATCTGCGCAGCATGGGCCGAGGCATCAAAACGGGTAATTGGCGCGATACCGCTGCGCCCGTTCATCAGTCCTTCCCACGTCTTCTCTGTTCCGGTGCCCAGCGGAGTCACCAAGCCGATTCCTGTCACAACAACCCGTCGCTGTTTCACGTCCTGATCCTGTTGAAATGGGTCAAACGGCGGCTGTCAGCAGGACACTCCGCCTGCTGACCTGTTGCCTGCGTTTTCCTACTGGAGCTTCTCGACGTAGTCAATGGCATTTTGGACAGTTTTGATCTTCTCCGCGTCCTCGTCCGGGATCTCGATGTCAAATGCCTCTTCCATTGCCATGATCAGCTCAACCTGATCCAAAGAATCTGCACCCAGATCGTCCACAAACGATGCAGCAGAAACCACCTTCTCTTTATCCACACTGAGCTGCTCGACAATAATATCAATCATCTTATCCGCAGTTGTTGCCATGCTCGTTCTCCTGATAGTTCTTTTTTAGATATGCAAACATTTCGGACGGAAATCCGCCGTTCCGAACGGTGATTCTTAATTGCCCATGTACATGCCGCCGTTGACATGCAGAGTCTGGCCGGTGACATAGCCGCTTTCCTCAGCGGCGAGATACGCAACCGCAGCGGCCACATCTTCCGGCCTACCGATGCTGCCGAGCGGAATGGCGGCCAGGATGCTCTCCTTGATTTCTTCCGGCAAATCCGTGGTCATGTCGGTGACGATGTAGCCCGGCGCAACGCAGTTGACCGTGACCTTGCGCGAAGCCAGCTCTTTGGCCATGGATTTGGTCAGGCCGACCAACCCAGCCTTGGCCGCCGCGTAGTTCACTTGGCCCGCGTTGCCGACGCAGCCGATCACCGAGCTGATGTTGATGATCCGGCCCCAGCGTTTTTTCATCATCCCGCGCATCGCCTCTTTTGAGCAGATGAACGCGCCCTTGAGATTGGTGTTCAGCACCGCGTCCCAGTCCTCGTCCTTCATCCGGGCCATCAGGCCGTCGCGGGTGATGCCTGCGTTGTTGATCAGTATATCAATTCCGCCGTGGTCAGCGGAAATTGTTTTTACGGCGTTCTGCACTACCGCGCTGTCGGTCACGTCAAAGCCGATGACAAAACCCTTGCCGCCAGCGGCGGTGATCTCGGCCAGCACTTCTTCAGCAGCGGCGGATCTGCTGACATAATTGATGCCCACATTCGCGCCTTGAGCGGCCAAACGCAGGCAGATGGCCCGGCCTATGCCCCGGCTGCCTCCAGTGACTAACGCTGTTTTTCCTGCAAGTGGCATAGCCTGCGCTGCTCCCTGATTTTCTGCGTCAGCAGGGGAAGGATTTCAAAAAGATCGCCGACCAAGCCGTAGGTGGCAAGGTCGAAGATCGGGGCCTTTTCATCCCGGTTGATGGCGACGATAATTTCCGCCGACTGCATCCCGACCGTGTGCTGCACCGCCCCGGAAATGCCGCAGGCAATGTAGAGCTTGGGGCTGACTGTCTTACCGGTCTGGCCGACTTGGCAGGGATAACCAATCCAGCCTGCATCCACCGCTGCCCGCGAGGCGGACACCGCTCCGTTCAGTTCGGTCGCCAGCTCGTGGAGCAGAGCAAAGCCCTTCTCGCTTGCCACGCCGCGTCCGCCGCTGACCAGCACTTCCTTTTCCTGAATATTGGCCTGCTGCTCCTGGCTGAACACGGTTTCCAGCACTTCGACTTTGGAAGCCAGCAGGTCCGGCGCGAGCGGCACTCGGATCACCTCGCCGCTGCGGGTCAAATCAGCCTGCGCCGCGGCCATGACATTAGGCCGCACCGTCGCCATCTGAGGCCGTGTTTGCGGGCATTCGATGGTTGCCATGATGTTGCCGCCAAAAGCCGGGCGGGTTTGCAGCAGCACGCCGTCTTCCGGGCGGATGGCAAGAGCGGTGCAGTCAGCGGTCAGGCCCGCACCCAAGGCGTTCGCCACCTGCGGAATGACCGAGCGGCCTATGGCGGTCGCTCCGGCCAGCACCACTTCGGGTTTATGCTGAAGAATCAGATGCTCCAGCACCTTGCCGTACACATCCTCGCGGTACTGCGCCAAGGCGGGATCATCAGCGAGCAGAACCTTGTCCGCGCCCGCAGCGATCAGCCCGGTGGCCTTTGCTTCAACATTGGCACCCAGCAGCACAGCGGTCAGGGCCGTGCCGCGCTGATCAGCCAGCTTTCTGCCGATGCCCAGCAGCTCAAAGGCCACTGGCGCAATGGTGCCGTGCCGGGATTCAGCAAAGACCCAGATGCCAGACCACGCAGACAGGTCGCTTGGCGCGGCTTTCTCGGCAATTTCAATGCGCAGGGCACCGGGTTCGCAGTTGTCCACGCAGGAGCCGCAGAGCTTGCAGCCCTCGCCGACCACGGCAATGCCGTCCTTGAGGATGATGGCTCCAAAGGCGCAGTTAGCTTCACAGACTCCGCAGCCGATACATAAAGTGGTGTCAACTATGAGCATGGAATATTTATAATCTTAATCTTTTCTAACCGTCAAATTTGTTTGCTGGCAGGTATGCTTCCCCGGTTTGAGACACATGCCGCCTACTTCTCAAAATAATATCTGAAAATTTCATAGCTCCAGATAAGAACAAATACAAATGACCTGCATCTAAAATTATTAAGGTCGTCTTACTTCCTGATGCTTCAGAAATTGCCACGCTGCTATAACCAGATATTGAAATCATTACTCCCATTGTATTATCGGCCATTTTATTGACTTTGGCTTTCAGAGTGTCAATATCTGTTGCTCCAGATTGTTCTTTCGTAAATTTCAGCTCTACGAGATAGGTAGTGCCATCTAAAGTCAAAGACCCATCAATTTGCCTGCCTTCGCTTTTGTATGGCTTCCTATTGGTTATCTCTGAAAAATCTAACAATTCGTAAAACCAATCTTCAAATTCATAGCCCCCTTCTTGCGTCCCTACTTTGCAAGACATATCATGCAGCTTTTGCTGCAATTTCTCCTTGTCGGCAAGAGAACGTCGAATTCTTTCATTCTCCTTTCTTGCTCGCTCTTGAGTTTCCTTCCGTTCTCTCTCATCTGCAATTTCTTCATCTTGCTGTTTCAAATACGCTTTAAGCTCTTGTACAGCTTTATGTGCTTCTTGAATTTTTTGTGCCGAGTCTTCCCAGTTTCTTAAATCAGGAAACGTTGTCTGCTCTGATAAACTTCTTGCCATTTGAAAAACGACAATTTTTCCTTTATCTGTCGCCTGTAATTTCTGAAACAGCCTATCCAGCAAATCTCTTTTTGATTCGTCTTCAGCCCAAGTTGATATAAAATTTTCTGCGACATGAGATGCACGTAGAAATTTTCTCAGGGCTGCCTTGCGCCAATAAGATTTGAGAGCAGCTTCATAGGCAAGCTCAACAAAACGTGGTGTTATCTTCGCCGCCAAACTGAATTCTCTCCAGTTAAATAAAGACTTATTTACAAATACCCCCTAATCTCCTCCACCAACTGCCACTGCAACAATTTAAATAAACTTAACGTTAATGCTGTTCTTAACTCGCTCGAAATCTCTATCCATAGTTGCAATCGTCAGGCCGTTTTCTTCAGCAACATTATATTGATATGAGTCATCAAAATCTAAATTATATTTTTCTCTGATCTCAGCCACCTTTCCGTAGGATACTGACGACAAAGAAACAATATCAGCTTTCAGGAAAATATCTTCCGCGAATCTGCTGAAGACGGATTCTTTCTTTTTGCGGAAAAGAATAACTCCTATTGAGTGCAGAGAAAAATCAGAAATAATGATGCTGCCAGCGTTATCAGCTAAAACCTTCTTGCAGTCATCGGCTCTTTCCTGCAACAAGAGGACTTCCAAAAAGATATTTGTATCAAATAAGTACATTATCTCCACTGCATTGCCTGATGCTGCAATTCAACAGAAGTATATTCATCCTTAAACTCAGACAATGCCCCCTCCCACACAGAGAAATCAAGCTGCTTTGCCTGCTCTGCTTTTTCAGTCTTCCTGCGGGTCAGCAGGAAATCAATAAAATGCAAAACCTCACGCTTGAGATCATCAGGAAGCATGTTAATTTTCCGCTCTATCACCTGTGCGCTTGCATTCATAAATACCCCCTGATCTCCTCCACCAACTGACTGACCTGCTCCGCTGCTGTGCCGGAAAACATCCTCCGATTGCTGCGCGGCTCCGGTGAGAAGACCCGCGCTACCTTGGTTGGCGATCCAGCCAAGCCGATGCACTGCGGCTCGGCCTTGATGTCCGCAGCGGAAAGCACCCGGATTTCCGCCTTCTTCGCCTTCATCTTGCCCTTCAGCGAGGGCACTCGTGGCTCGTTGATGTCTTTGACCACGGTCAGCAAGGCAGGCAAAGGCAGCTGCACCACGTCATAGCCGTCATCCATCATCCGCTCCACCCGGAGCATGGCAGCGGAAGCCTCGCGCGTCTTCTGCACACAGGTGACATACGGCAGCTTGAGCTGCGCCGCCAAGCCTGGCCCGACTTGCGCCGTGTCGCCGTCAATGGCCTGCTTGCCGCAGAGAATCAGATCAAACGCGCCCAAAACCTGCACCGCCTTGGCAAGGGTGTAGGAAGTCGCCCACGTGTCTGCGCCAGCAAAGGCGCGGTCAGAGACCAGCACGCCCTCGTCCGCGCCGCAGGAAATCGCCTCCAGCAGCACCTCTTTCGCCTGCGGCGGCCCCATGGACAAGGCCGTCACCGTGCCGCCAAGCTGTTCCTTTAAGCGCACCGCCTCTTCCAAGGCATGACGGTCAAAAGGATTCATGATCGCGGCCACGCCTTCCCGCGCCAAGGTGTTGGTCTTGGGATCAAGGCGCACATCCTTGGCATCCGGCACCTGCTTGATGCAGACGATGATGTTCATTTCTTTACGCGTATTCCCGGTTGAGTTCCTGACCAATGACGTTGCGCTGAATCTGGTTGGTGCCCTCGTAGATTTGCAGAATCTTGGCATCGCGCATCATCTTCTCGACCGGATATTCTTTCATATAGCCGTAGCCGCCCATGACCTGCACCGCGTCGGTGGTCACTTTCATGGCCGTGTCTGTGGCAAAGACTTTGCACATGGACGAGACCTTGCTTGCGTCCGCCGGGTGCGCGTCAATATGCCGGGCCGCGCCATAGACCAAGCCCCGCGCCGCATCGGTCTGAATCGCCATGTCAGCCAGCATGTGCTGCACCGCCTGAAAGCTGATGATCGGCTTGCCGAACTGCACGCGCTGCTTGGCATAGCGTGCCGCTTCATCCAAGGCCGCTTGCGCCAAGCCCACGCCCAGACTGGCAATGCCGGGCCGCGACACATCCAAGGTCTTCATCACCGTGATAAAGCCGGTGCCTTTCCTGCCGATCAGCCGGTCTTTGGGAATCCGGCAGTCCTTCATGATCAGCTCGCGGGTGGATGAGGCGCGGATGCCCATCTTGTTTTCCTTCTTGCCGTAGGAAAAGCCGGGGTCGCCGTCCTCAACAACAAACATCGAGGCTCCACGAATGCCCTTCTCCGGGTTGGTCAGGGCTATGACCGAGTAAATCTTGGCCTCGCCGCCGTTGGTGATCCACTGCTTGGTGCCGTTCAATATCCAGCAGTCGCCGCCGTCAACAGCAGTGGTGCGGATGCCCGCCGCATCAGAACCGGCGTTGGACTCAGTCAGGCCAAAAGCGGCCCAGTGCTTGCCTTCAGCCACGCTCGGCAGATATTTATGCTTCAGCTCCTCGCTGCCGGAAATCAGGATCGGCAGAATGCCAAGCCCGCAGGCGGCAAAGCTGGTTGCCACGCCCACGCAGCCGCGCGCCAGCTCTTCCAATGCCAGCACGATGTCAAACGCGCCTGTGCCCATGCCGCCGTAGGCTTCGGGCACCAGCACGGCGAAGAGATCAGCTTTGGCGATGTCGCGCAGCAGCTCGGCGGCAAACTCGTCGCGCTCGTCCAGCTCGGCCCGCTTGGGAATGATCTTCTCCTCGGCAAGCTGCCGAGCCGTCTCCTTGATCATCCGCTGCTCTTCAGTCAAAAAATAGTCCACCGTGTTCTCCTGTGCGCATAAACGAGGGCATTTCAATGCAAGCATTGGGCTTGCCTCCATGCAGGCATTGAGACAGTCTCCATGCTTGCTTCGGGCCTCCCTCTATGCTTGCTTTGAGAGCGCCTCCATGCAAGCATCGAAATTCCCTTCATGCCTGCATCAAGATTTTCTCGATGCAGGCATCATCATCTTTCACCAGTCCAGCAGCATCGAACCCCACGTGAAGCCGCCGCCGAACGAGCAGAGCAGCAGCTTGTCGCCGCGATGCAGCCGCCCTTCGCGCACCGCCTCATCCAAGGCGATGGGAATGCTCGCCGCCGAGGTGTTGCCGTATTTGTCCACGTTGCAGAAAATTTGGCTGGGCTGTGCGCCGAGACGTTCGGCGAGATTGTCCAAGATGCGGATGTTGGCCTGATGCGGAATGATCAGCGCGATGTCGCTGATGGAGAGCTGCTGCCGCCGCAAAAGCTCGCAGACCACCTCCTCCATCGCCCGCACCGCGTATTTGAACACATCCCGGCCTGCCATCTGGATAAAGCAGCCTTTGCTCTCCGGGATGATGAGATCCGCGTTGCGGCTGGCTGGGCTGTCCATGCAGAGCAGATTCCACAGGCTGCCGTCGGTTTTGAGACAGCTGTCCACAATGCCGCGCCCTGCCGCGCTGCCAACCACGCAGGCACCGGCACCATCGCCGAAGAGAATGCAGGTGTTGCGGTCTTCCCAGTCAACCCGCGCGGATAATGTCTCTGAGCCGATCACCAGCACCTTCATGGCCGGATCAGCGGCGACGTATTTCCGCGCCACATCTAAGGCGTAAAGAAAGCCGGAGCAGGCCGCGTTCAAGTCGAAGGCGAAGGCGTTGGCCGCGCCAAGCTCGGTCTGCACAAAGCAGGCGCAGGAAGGCATGAGCATGTGCGGGCTGATGGTGGCGACAATGATCAGGCCGATGTCTTGGGCACTGACGCTGGCAGCTTCTAATGCGCACAGAGCCGCGCGGGAAGCAAGCTGGTAGTTCTGCTCATTCTCCCCGGCGATACGGCGGGTGCGGATGCCGGTGCGAGAAGTGATCCACTCGTCCGAGGTCTCCACCATCTGCTCCAGCTCGGCGTTGCTCAATGACCGCTCTGGCAGACAGGATCCGGTGCCCAGCACTGCCGCCCGCCTCATGCCTGCACCGCTTCCTGCTGAAGATGCTGCGTGATGGCCTCGTTGACCCTGCATTCAGCCATTCTCGCGGCCTCGCGGACAGCGTTGCGGATAGCGACCGCAGAGGAACTGCCGTGGCAGATGATGCCCACCCCGTTGATGCCCAGCAGCGGTGCACCGCCGTATTCAGCGTAATCCACCCGCTTGCGGAAGGACTTGAAGGCCGGGCGGATAAAAAAGGAAGCAAGGCTGGCCTGCCATGATTTCTTGATTTCAGCTTTGAGCATCTGCTGAATGGCCTCTGCCAGCCCTTCGCTGATTTTAAGCACAATGTTACCGACAAAGCCGTCACAGACCACCACGTCCACCTCGCCGCTGAAGACATCGCGGCCTTCGACATTGCCGATGAAATTCAAATTGCTCGCCTTGAGCAGGTCGTAGGCTTCCTTCACCGCCGCGTTGCCCTTGCCTGGTTCCTCGCCGATGCTGAGAAGACCAACGCGCGACTTGTCTCGTTTAAGAAGCAGCTCGGAATACGACGAGGCCATAACCGCGAACTGGTGCAGATGCTGCGGGCGGCAGTCAACATTGGCACCGATATCGGTCACTAAGACCGGCTCTTTGAGCGTGGGAAAGACGCTGGCAATACTGGGACGGGAAATGCCCTTCAGCCGTCCGAGCTGGAGAATAGCGGCAGTCATGGTCGCCCCGGAGTGACCTGCGGAGACCAAGGCATCTGCCTGGCCTTTCTTGACCAAGTCAAAGCCGACCATGATAGTGGAGTCCTTTTTCCGGCGCACCGAGTCCACCGCCGCCTCATCCATTGAGACGGTCTGCGGGGCATGAACAACAGAAAGGCGCGTCTCCGCGCCTTTGCCCCGACGAGCAAGCTCGTTGTGGAGCTGTTCCTCCGGGCCGAGCAGCACCACCTCAATGCCCGGCAGCTGCTCGACCGCTTGGACGGCCCCGTCAATCAGCGGCCCGCAACCCCGGTCGCCGCCCATCGCGTCAAGGGCTATTTTCACAGCATTAAGCCAGTTCGTCGCCCAGCTGATACACGGTTTTGCCTTTGTATTTGCCACAGCCGGAACAGAGCTGATGCGGCATCTTCGGTTCGTCGCATTCAGGGCAGCGGCCGACAGAAGGAGCGGTGAGGAAATCGTGCGCCCGCCGCTTGTGGGTGCGTGAATAGGAATGTCTTCTTTTCGGTAAGGCCATTTGTTTTCTCCTTGAACAGTGCGTCTCCGCCCTAACACAGGGCAGATATATTATCTTTTCTTCAACGTCGCCAATGCGGCAAACGGGGAATTCGTTATCTCAGATGCACAGGTGCAGCCGCCGGAGTTCAGATCAGCCCCACAGTGCGGGCAGAGGCCCTGACATTCTGGCGAACAGACCTGCTTAATCGGCAGGCTGAGATACAACTGCTGCCGAAGGATGTCTTCCAGATCAGCAATGGGTTCATCCACTTCAATTACGTCTAATTCCGCCGCGCCGTCCAGCTCCTTGACGCTCCAGTCCGTCTCATCGTCCGGCACTTCCAGCACCAGATGAAACGCCGCATCTACAGGAAAATCATACTCGGCCAAGCAGCGGTCGCAGGTCAGGCGCAGCACCGTGCGGAGCGTGCCTTCCACTTCGGCCCGGCGATCACCCTTGCCCTGCAAGGTCAGCTCGGCCTCAACCGGGGCAATGCTGCACAGGCCGGTTGAAGCTAACCACGCTGCGTCATTGCGCGTGTACTGACTTCCGGTGGCGGGAATTTCTGCAAATGGAACGTTCACGGCGGACACCTAATGATCGGCTGCGGGACACTAAAAAGTAAAATCATACACAAAAAAGCCTGCTCATGCCAAGGAAAAAAGCGCGGCCCGGCAGAAATGGCACTCGCCCCTCTCTGTTTTTTCTGTTTGATGGATTGCGGAGATGCCGCTATGATAGCCAGATAGTACAAAACTGTGACTTGACCAGTCCTTCTGCGGAGATGAGCGATGAAAGGCAATGAGCGTGCGGCGGCCCCGGAAATAGTGGCGGAATTTCTCGGCAGGATCATGCCGTTCAAAGAGCTGCCTTTGGATACTCTCCGGCAGGTGGCCCGCCAGATGAAGGTGGATTTCTTTCCCAAAGGCACTCGACTGCTCCAAGCAGGCAAGAGCGAGATTCATTATCTCTATCTGATCCAGCAGGGCGGAGTCAAGTCCTTCATCATGGACGACGAGGGCGTGGAGACCCTGAAGGATTTTCGCGGCGAGGGCGATTACATCGGCGCGCTGGGGATCATCCGGGGTGCGCTGGCCAATCTTGACGTGGAGACGGTTGAAGACACCTTCTGCTTCCTTCTACCCAAGGCGGTCTTTCTTGATTTGATCCGCAACCAGCCCGGTTTTTCACAGTATTATCTGAAGAGTTTTTCCGAGAAGGTGGTGGCCACGGCTTACAGCGAGCTGCGGCGGCATCGAATGGGCCGGAGCGGCGACAGCAATCTGTATCTGTTTTCGATTCAGGTCGGCGATATTGTCCGCCAAGCACCGCGCACCATCGCGGCTGACGCAAGCATCCGCGAGGCCGCTGCCAAGATGGCTGAGTTCCGGGTGGCTTCCCTCCTGATCCACGAACCGGGCGATGAGGAGCAGATCATCGGCATTGTCACCGACCGCGACCTGCGCAACAAAGTATTGGCCATAGGCCGTGATTACAATGAGTCGATTCGGGCGGTGATGTCCTCGCCAGTGGCGACCGTGCTGTCGGAATCCACCTGCTTTGACGCGCTGCTGAAGATGATGTCCGACTCCATTCATCACTTGGCGGTGGAGCGAAAGGATAAGATTGTCGGCGTGATCACCTCGCATGACATTGCCCTGCTCCAGGGACACGCGCCGTATGCGTTGTTCAAGGAAATTGGCAGACAGCAGAGCATCGAGGGCTTGCATCCCCTGTCGCAAAAAATCCCGGAGATGATCCGCAACCTCATCAAAGAGGGCGCACGGGCCGGACATATTGCGCGGATGATCGCCATTCTTAACGACCAGATCTTAGCCCGGTTGCTCACCTTGCTGGAGGTGGAGCTGGGGCCACCGCCGGTTGATTATTGCTGGCTACTGGTCGGCTCTGAGGGCAGGCGTGAGCAAACCTTCCGCACGGACCAAGACAATGCCATCATCTACGAAGACCCGACGGACGAAACGCAGGCCCAAGAATGCGAGGCTTATTTCGTCCGTTTTGCCCAGCAGGCGATTGATCATTTGGTGCAGTGCGGCTATCCGCTCTGTCCGGGCGGCATCATGGCCGTTAATCCCAAATGGCGGCAGCCGCTTTCGGTTTGGAAAGACTATTTTACGCATTGGACGGCGGTGCCTGAACCGGAAGAGGTGCTGAACGCGACCATCTTCTTCGACTTCCGGGTTGGATTCGGCAAGGCCGCGCTGGCCGATGCGCTGCGTCAGCATCTGCATGAGGTGACCCGAAAGAGCGAGCTACACCTGCTCCATTTGGCCAGACAATGTATGGCCGCCCGGATTCCGCTTTCCTTTTTCAAGAACTTCATTGTCGAAAAGGACGGTGAGCATAAGAACAAGCTCGATATCAAAGTGCAGGGACTGACTCCGTTTGTCAATTTTTCCCGCATCCTTGCCCTCAAGCACTGCATCCGCGAAACCAACACCTTGGCTCGATTACAGGTGCTGGCAAAGGAACAAATCCTCAGCGAAGAATTATGGAAAGAAGCTGTTGATGCCTATGAGATGCAGATGCAGGTGCGGCTGGTGCATCAACTCAACCAGATGGATGCAGGCGAACAGCCGGACAATCATATTGACCCTGCGGATCTGTCGGAATTGGATCGGCGGATGCTCCGGGATGCCTTTGAAGTGATTGAGCGTCTGCACGGCGTGCTGAAAACTATTTTCCCTGCCAGCTAAACCATCATGTTCGCATTTCTGAAAAAACTCCTGCCGCAGCGCAGCGTGCATCCTGTGCTGCTGGCAAACCGTCGCCGGTTTGCTGAATTCGACCAAGCCAAGCTGCTGACGGAGTACTGTTTTGTGGTGTTGGACACCGAGCTGACCGGTCTTGGCTACCGCGACGAAATCATCTCCATCGGCGCAGTGAAAATTTCCAACATGCAGGTGGAGATGGGCACTGTTTTTCATCGGCTGGTGCGCCCCCTGAATCTCAGTCCCAATCAGGCCACCTTCATTCATCACATCACGCCGGAACAGCTGCGCACCGCCGCGCCGATTGAGGAGGTGCTACCGGACTTTATCGAATTCTGCGGCGATGCCCTGCTGGTTGGCCACTTTTTGGAAATCGACATGGGCTATATCAATCGGGCAGCGAAAAGAGTGCTGGGTGGCACCTTGGCCAATCCGACCATCGACACCCTGCGCTTGGTCAAAGCCTACAAAGAGACCAGCTATGTCTGTGATTACGGCTACTGCGATCAGTCTTTCCCCTGTAATCTGGACGAGCTGGTCACAGAATTCAAGCTGCCGCGCTTCAAGCCGCATGATGCCTTGGAAGATGCGCTCCAGACAGCCTATCTTTTTCTGTTCATGGCAAAAAAACTGAACGGCGGGCAGGTGAAAACACTGCGCCAGCTCCATCAGGTCGGCCAGCCGCTTCTTTTGCGGCAAAGTTAAGTCGTTTCAGTAAAGTAAACTGTATCAGGCAGCTTTTTCTAAAAGAAAAGGTGATCAATCGTAATTTAGTTAGGGCAATTTTTTGTATTTTATGGTACGTATTTGTCATTATAAGGAAATAATTTTATGCAACAATGTGGCATATAAAACCTTCTACCAGGAGTGCGCGTATGAAAAAAAAAAGAATGGCCCTTCAACATCAACTGCCAACAGGAGGACAGCAATGATCGGCACAACACACCATGCCATACTTGATGACCCGGAGTTCAAGGAACTTGCCCAGCAAAAAAACAAGGTCTCGCTGATTCTGACCGTTGTTGAGCTGGTGCTGTATTTCGGCTTCATCGGTCTGATCGCGTACAACAAGCCCTTCTTGGCACAGAAGCTGGAAGGCTCCGCTATCACATACGGCATTCCGATTGCGGTCGGCGTGATCATTCTTTCTTGGATACTGACAGGAATTTACATTTTCTGGGCCAATAGCGTCTATGACGAGAAAGTCAAGCGCATCAAAAACCGCTTCAAGGGTTGATCAATATGCCAACACAACAAGTCCCGCAGACTGTCATCGGCACCCTCAATCCGGTTGCCATCCTCTGCTTTTTCCTTTTTGTTCTCGCCACGCTCGGTATCACCTTCTGGGCCGCGAAAAAAACCAAGACCGCCAGCCAGTTCTATGCGGCGGGCGGCGGCATCACCGGCTTTCAGAACGGCTTGGCCTTGGCGGGCGATTATATGAGCGCGGCCTCGTTTCTTGGCATCGCCGGTCTGGTCTCCACCAAGGGGTATGATGGTCTGATTTATTCTGTCGGTTGGCTGGTCGGCTGGCCCATCGTCATGTTTTTGATCTCCGAGCCATTGAGGAACTTGGGCAAGTTCACCTTTTCGGACGTGGTTGCCTTCCGCCTCAAGCAAAAGCCGATCAAAACCGCCGCCGCTATGGGGTCGTTGGTCACTGTCCTGTTTTACCTGACGGCGCAGATGGTTGGCGCGGGCACGCTGATCAAATTGATGTTCGGCCTGCCCTACGAATCGGCCCTGTTCATCGTCGGCGGCTTAATGATCTCCTACGTGCTTTTCGGCGGAATGCTCGCCACGACGTGGGTGCAGATCATCAAGGCTGTGCTGCTTTTGGGCGGCGCGACCCTGCTGGTGATCCTGACCTTGAGCCAGGTGGGCTGGAGCTACGGTGAGCTGTTTCAGCGAGCAGCGACCAAATACACTCCCCAGTTTTTGGAGCCGGGTGGTCTGGTCTCCAATCCGCTTGATGCTTTCTCGCTGGGCCTCGCCCTGATGTTCGGCACCGCCGGCCTGCCGCACATCCTGATGCGTTTTTACACAGTGCCAGATGCCCGTGAGGCCCGTAAATCGGTGTTTTATGCCACCGGCTTCATCGGCTATTTCTACATCCTGACCGTGACAATCGGCTTTGGCGCAGCAGTGTTGGTGGGCAAAGACATCATTATGGCCATTGACAAGGGCGGCAACATGGCGGCCATGATTTTGGCGGAGAATCTCGGCGGCAGCCTGCTGCTGGGCTTTTTGGCCGCAGTCGCCTTCGCCACCATTTTGGCTGTTGTCGCTGGTCTGACCTTAGCCGGAGCTTCCGCGCTCTCCCATGACCTCTATGTTGGCGTGTTCCGCAGCGGCAGAGCGAATGAGAAAGAAGAGATGAAGGTGGCCAAGGCTGCCACGATTGGCTTGGGCATCACGGCAGTGCTGCTGGGCCTTCTCTTCAAGGGGCAAAATGTGGCCTTCATGGTTGGCTTGGCCTTTGCCGTGGCCGCCAGTGCTAACTTCCCGGCCCTGCTGCTGTCCATCGTCTGGAAACGGTTCACCACCGCAGGCGCAGTGACCAGCATTTTTACCGGCATGATTGTGGCAGTGACGCTGATTCTGCTGTCGCCGACCGTGTATGTGGATGTCATGCAGGCTGGGCCGAAGAAGGCACAAACTGCTGCTGAAGAGAAAGTGACTGATATCGAGAAAGCACTCAAAGCAGCCGATATCACCCCCGCAGACAAGACAGCTAAAGAGGCCGAGCTGACCGCAGCCAAAGCGGAAGCCGCCAACAAGAAGGCAGCGGTGAAACCCGCACCTTTCCCGATGAAGAATCCCGGTGTGTTCTCAATGGGCTTGTCCTTCCTGCTGGGCATTCTGGTCTCCCTGATGAAGCGGGAGAAAGAGGCTGAAGAGCTGTTCGAGTCCGAGAAGATCAGGACGTATATCGGCATCGGCGCGGAGGGTGCAAGCAAGCACTGATGTGAACAAAGCTAAATGAAACAAGCCGGACAGAGCAAATCTGTCCGGCTTGTTTTTTTGTGCCTTAGAAATTAAACTGATTGATTTATAATGTATACCCAAATTTTTCTATATGAGGTTTCCAGAAATCTATATCATAACGCCACCAAGCATGACAACCAAAAGGGAGCGTGTTGTTATTAAGTTTGAAAAAATATTTTGGTTGAACTTCCATGCTAAATTGCGCCGCAATTTTCCAATCAGGTATTTTAAACCAAGTAAAATTTATCCCGGCGATATCACCCCAAAAAATATCTTCATTCGCATGAAACGTATTGAACAAAAAAAACGTATTATCTCGTAAGAAAGAAGGGCAACGCAGCCGCCCCTTGCTGTTAGCAAGAAATTCTTTTTTTTTGATTCTGCTGAATGAAAAAAGCACTCTCAAATGATCAGAAACGCATCGTAAAGAAAAACCCCCGTTGCCAACGCCAATAATTTCACTTCCATATTGTGCGGAATCGTAACCTTGCAGCCAAGGTGCCCCTATGTAAGAATATTCAGCATCAATCCAGCGTTTAATATCATCTTGAAAAACAAAACAATCTAGCTGATGAATCAGAATATATTTATACGATACAAATTGCATGTAAAACCGAATAGAAACAAGCAGCTCGCTGTATCGTTCTGTGTTTGCAAAATATTCTTCATTGAAATTAATTATCTTGTAATTGATACAATTTTTATCGAGAATGATAACAAATTCTGTTAAATCAAGTTTTTTGAATGTAATTATATAGAAAAAATATTTTTTTAAAACTGAACAACATTGCAAAAAAGAAATATATTCATATTCCGTCATATTTTTTTTCCATACAGGAATAACTATAGCGACATGATTACTCATCCCATGATTACTCTTTGTAGAAAAATAAATTAAGCTGCAAGTCCATACCAACTATGCAATCATTGTCTATAAACGGATGAGTTCTTTTGAAAGATTCATGAATGTGATACCTGTACCCTAAGTCAAAAAATAATTTTAATATATTATGAAGTTCTTGCCTTCTTCTACTCCTTGAATGATATTCGATAAATATATACTTGCATTTTTCAATATTTTTTCCACAATCAAATAAGACATCATGCTCCGCACCTTCAATATCTACTTTAAGAAAATCTATAGCATTGAAAGATTCTAATAGCTCCTTTAAACGGCAGGAAGCGACAGGAATGATTTTTTCTTGATCTCCATGTTCCGTTATGCAACCAGAATGCCCGCCTTCAGTTAGAAAATTTACTCCTGAATTGTTTACCCACACCGCCTCTTGGCGAATATCAATATGTTTAAATGAAAAATTCAAAATATTTTGCGAAAGCATTTTAAATAATACAGGATCTGGCTCAAAAGCGATAATTATAGCTTCAGGATAAAGACGCTTGAAATATATAACACTAATTCCAATATTTGCGCCACAGTCAATAATGACAGGGCACTCAGATTTAGTTTGAAATTTATAAATTTCTTTATCTATAATTTCATGAAGATCACCAAGCAATGTGCAGGCATCGTTTATAATAATTTCTGTTCCAAAGATAACGGTCTTTGTCTGGTGATATCGCGCAAGATTACGCAATCGCTTTTCTTCTTTTGAATAAAGACAAATGTCTTTGTTTGACTTAAAAAAAAACATTCATACACCTCCTGTGTGAAATAATTTAATACATTTTAAATAGTTTGGCGTGAATACTAATCGCCACAACAGCAGATTCATTTTTATTCTTGACATAAGATATTCAGCACCTAACTCTCTGCGGGCTATACCATATTGTTTTTCTATATTAGAATCTGAAATTGAATAATATTTTCTATTCTCTTTATCAAAGAGACCAAAGCTCTCTCTGAAACTTTCAGAAAAATTTTCATCTTCTGATTTTATCATGTTAACTTTTGGTCCATACAAATGAACTTTACATCCCATTGCAGAACCATAATGCATGGCTGTTGACCATTCATTAGTAAGTAAAAATTTTTTATCGCTAACATTTTTTATAAAATTATACAGAAAAATACTATCGCAAGGGTCATCTCCATTGCAAATGGTATCAAATCCGTATTTCAAAAACAATAAATCTGTACCATTTTTCTTATCGTTATGATACAAGCAAACCACTATAGGTTTGTATTCATCTGGAAGTTCGTTGAGCATGTCGCAATATTTCTTCACATCAAGATGCAAGTTTATTTTCTCGGTTGAGTGAAATGGAAAAACAATAGATCCATTTTTAGGACTGAAATGTTCTGACTTATAATGATTGTTTTTTAAGCAATATAAAAAAGGTGAGCCGACAATTCTGTAATTTATAAAAGAAAATTTATCTTTAAATTTTCTTGCAATTTCTGGTGCCCAATACCAATTCTCTGGCGCATCTACACGAGCATCATGCAAAGCGGGTTTCATTGCCCAGCCATGCTGAATACAGACAGGAAGGGGTAGAAAATATGGAAATCGAGAATATTTTCTTAAAATATCTCCATGCCCATAAAATCTATTTCCTGGATAGAATTCTCGAACCATCATCAAATGATATCCAAAGAAACTGCTGTCCCGCGATTTAAATCCTTTTTTGCGACTCTTCCTGTAATTAATTCGATATATTTAGGAGCTATGCCATACCCTGGCCTTATCGCCCTGACATTTTTATTTGTAATTTTCTCTCCTTTCTTTATATCCTGAACAACATAAAGAGATCTCCTGTATGCCAATGATTTTTTTTCATTTTTCTCTGCACCATATTTTATTGCTCCAAGAGATTGCCATGCACGTTTCGTTTCCTGAACGAGCAGCTTCATCTCATCTGGTTCCATAGAAAAAGCAGAATCCACTCCGCCTTCAGCGCGATTAAGCGTGAGATGTTTTTCAATTACTGTTGCACCCAGAGCAACTGAGCAGACTGCCGCCCCCATTCCCATCGTGTGATCTGACAACCCTATTTCACAATTAAATAATTCCCTCATATGATGGATTGTTCTAAGATTAGTCTCTTTAGGTGATGCCGGATATGTGCTAGTGCATTTCAGTAAAACAATATCTTCTGCGCCAGCTTCACGGGCAGTTTTCACCGCTTCATCCAATTCAGCGACGGTCGCCATGCCAGTGGAGATCATCACTGGTTTCCCTGTGGCAGCAACTTTGCGAATCAAGGGAATGTCTGTATTTTCAAAAGATGCTATTTTATAGCATGGCGTATTTAGCTGTTCAAGAAAATCAACGGCTGTCTCGTCAAAAGGAGTGCTGAAGGCCATAATACCCAGTTCATGCGCCCGGTTGAATATAGGCCCATGCCATTCCCACGGAGTATGCGCTTCTTCATACAGCTCATACAAAGATTTTCCATTCCATAAGCTATCAATGTCGTTGATAAAAAAATCACTTTTTTCTATATCAATAGTCATTGTGTCAGCAGTGTATGTTTGCAATTTGATGGCATGAGCACCTGCTGCTGCCGCTGCTTCAACGATTTTTAGTGCCATCGCTATTGATTTGTTGTGATTTCCAGACATTTCTGCAATAATAAATGGAGGATGCTCTGCTCCAATAGTATATTTTCCTATCTGAACGCTCATCTGTTTCTGATCACGCAGGATGTTAAAAAATGAAGATCTTTCCAAAAGTTAACCTGTCCTATGGTTTTCTACTGCTGATAACCCTGAACATTAACTCAGCTTGATGCCAATCTTCTTCTGTGTCAATATCCTGAACTAAGTATCGAGGCAATATAACAGGAGCTGATGCTGGAGAATACATTATTTTTTTTTGTAAAAAAGCTTCTGCTGTTCCCCAATAAAACTGCCCGGCATCATGATATGCTGGTTCAAGATCTTGAGATCGAACAGCAATATTTTCAGGATGCATTGCTTCAATATACCCGTCTTTATTCAACAGAAGCGCACGCTGTACTGGAAATGCAAATGATGTGACGGAAAATGCAAATGATCTTCCAGTTTCCTGCAAAATATTTCTTCCTTGACACAGATAGTATTCATCGAGAAAAGGAGCTGTAGCGTAAATGCAGCAGACAAGATCAATGGCACTCTTTTCTGTATCCCGCAGCCAGCAGAGGCAATGTTTGACCACATCATTGGTGCCCGTGAAATCATCGGCCAATTCTATTGGTCGAAAAAATGGCACCTCTGCACCAAAATATTTGGCAATTTTAGCAATATCTTCATCGTCAGTTGACACAATAACTCTATCAAATAATTTACTTCGAAGAGCTGTTTCTATCGAATAGCCGATAATAGGTTTTCCAGCAAATAATTTTATATTTTTATGCGGGATGCGCTTGCTTCCACCTCGTGCTGGTATTACGGCGATAGATTTCATTCTTTCCTCATCTGGTCGCATTCAAAACTGATGAGATGACAAAATCAATCTCTTTGTCAGAAAGGCTTGGATGTATCGGCAAAGTGATGGCATGCTGATAATATGTCTCAGCTTGCGGATAATCCCCTTGTCTGAATCCAAAATATTTCTGATAATATGGCTGCGTATGCACTGGAATATAGTGGACATGCACACCTGTGCCGCTATCTTGCAATCTGTCGAATAGTTTTCTGCGCTTCATATCTCTGCATTGCAGTACATACAGATGCCACGATGAATGTGTTCCTTGTCGCTGAAACGGAAGTTTTAGGCTGGAAATTCTTGCGAATGCTTGATTGTATCTTTCAGCAATCTCTCTTCTGCGGCATAAAAAATGATCGATTTTTTTTGTCTGCGACAAACCAAGAGCGCACTGTAGATCAGTAATGCGGTAGTTGAATCCGAGTTCATGCTGTTCATAATACCAAGAGCCTTCGTTGCGCGTCATTTTCTGACGATCTTTTGTTATACCATGACTCCTGAGCAAAAGAAGTCGCTCGTAAAAATTTTTATTATTTGTTGTTATCATACCTCCTTCACCGGTTGTAATATGTTTGACCGGATGAAAGGAAAAAATTGTCATGTCTGAATGAGCGCAACTGCCAACTTTATGCCATTCTCCATTTACTTCGTAACTTGCACCTAATGCGTGAGCTGCATCTTCAATAACGGTTAATCTATTTTCCAAGGCAACAGCAGAAAGTTTTTCCATATCACAGGGCTGACCAGAAAAATGCACTGGAATGACCCCTTTAGTCCTCACAGAAATTTTTTCCTGTAGCCGCTCAATATCAATGCAATAGGTATCGCTGTCAATATCTGCAAAAGATGGAATTGCACCTGCATAGACAATGCAGTTAGCTGATGCCACAAAAGTGATTGGTGAAGTGATCACTTCGTCGCCGGGACTAAACCCGGCTGCCAAAGCAGCCAAATGCAAAGCTGCGGTGCCGCTGGAAACAGCCACAGCATATTGTGCGCCGCAATACTCCGCAACTGCGGATTCAAAACGCTCCACTGCTGGCCCTTGTGTCAGCCAGTCAGAACGTAAAACATTGACAACTTCTTGAATATCGTCTTCAGAAATATGCTGATGCCCGTAGGGAATCATGCCGCCTCTTCGCAATTATTGTATTCATGCAGCTCATTAATTGTCAGAAAACGGCTATTTGTTCCAGAGTTGTATTCAAAGCCTTGCTTGACAGGATCTCCTTTTTCTCCTGCGGCATTAACAGTGAACTCATTGTTGGAATTGTAAAAGGTGATGCTTGGTCGAATCACAAAATGATCACTGAATTCCAAAGTTAGATGCGAATCATCAGCAGGACACATCATTTCATGCAATTTTTCTCCCGGACGGATTCCTATAATATTCATCTTGATTTCAGAACCGAATGATTTCACCAGATCGGTGATTCGCATGGAAGGTATTTTGGGAACAAATATTTCCCCGCCCGTCATTCGTTTGAAACTTTTTGACACAAAATCAACGCCCTCTTGAATTGTTATCCAAAAACGGGTCATGTCGGGATGTGTAACGGGAAGACATGTCGCACCTTCAGCAAGCAGCTTTTTAAAAAATGGTACGACGGAACCTCTGGAGCCGACCACGTTTCCATAACGCACGACCGAAAAACGGGTCGGATTTTTTCCAACCATGTTATTGGCCGCGACAAAAAGTTTATCAGAGGCCAATTTTGTAGCACCATACAAATTAACAGGATTGGCCGCTTTGTCTGTTGAAAGGGCGATAACTTTCTGCACGTTATTGTTTATTGCCGCTCGAATGACATTCTCTGCGCCGTGTATATTTGTTTTGATGCATTCCATAGAATTATATTCAGCAGCAGGAACTTGTTTCAGCGCGGCGGCATGGATGACGTAATCTATACCTTTCATGGCCTGTTCGACACGCTCATAATCCCGTACATCACCAATGAAATAGCGCATCACTGGCGACAAAATACGTTGCGCCATTTCAAACTGCTTTAGTTCATCACGTGAAAAAATGACGATCCTCTTAGGAGAATAATTAGCTGTCAGCATATTTTTTTCCAAATGAACCAGTACCGCCAGTGATTAGAATATTTTTATTGCCAAACATTTTTTTTTGCATTGGCCAATATTGAGGAGTCAAGATTCCAATCTAACAATGTGCTGAAAAATCCGCCTCGTCTGTTGCCACGTTTTGATGCAGGATCATCAAGATGGAAACGACAGACGATACCTGGACTGTCAATATTTCCCCCCTGATATTCTGGACTGGTAAAATTTAGATAAACATGATAATCACCTGGAGCAAGAGTTCTTGGCGGAATTGCAATTGTTATGCGATGTATTCCGCAGTCAAGGCTGTCTAAGGCATTGTTGCCGCCATCAAAGCTGTCAGACACCAGCACAGCAGTCTGATCGCCCGTCATGATCTGCATGTATCCATACATGCCCTGAATTTTTCTGCGGACTTCATAAATCATCCGAAGAACAACTCGCTGGTCACAGTGATAGTTTTCTGTTATTCTGCCTGATTCATCAGTCAGGGAGAGCTTGAGTAGCTGCGCCGCCTTGCTGCTGTCTGGCTTCGCTTCAAATGTTGCCCCTAACACGTTGGTAAAAGTTTCTGCCAGATAGGCATCTATCGTCTCTTGAGCAGAGCCGATTTTTTTCACTCCGCCATCCTGTATCCATGCGCCGGATGAACAGAGTTTGCCAATCATCGCCATGTTATGGCTGACAAAAATTACCGTTCTGCCTGCGTGGGCCACGTCATCCATCTTGCCTATACATTTCTTTTGAAATTCGGCATCGCCGACGGCGAGTACCTCATCCACCACTAAAATTTCCGGCTCCAGATGAGCGGCCACAGCAAATGCCAGTCGGACATACATCCCGGATGAATAGCGTTTCACAGGAGTGTCAATAAATTCCTCAACACCTGAGAAATCAATAATCTCGTCCAACTTGGCACTAATTTCCTGTCGTGACATGCCAAGAATGGCACCATTCATGAAAATATTCTCTAGGCCCGTCAGTTCAGCATGAAAACCGGTGCCCACTTCCAGCAAACTGGCGATTCGGCCTTTGATCTTGATCTGTCCTTTGGTAGGGGCAGTCACGCGGGAAAGCAGCTTCAGCAAAGTGGATTTTCCTGCTCCATTTTTGCCGATAAGACCAAGAATTTCGCCTTGCCTGATTTCAAGACAGACATCCCGTAAAGCCCAAAAATGGTCTCCCTCGATCTGCGTTTTTTTCCCGACCAGAACAGACTGAATTTTACTGTTGGGATCATCCGTTCCCCGCACTTTTGCCCACCATGACTGCAAATCGTGTGCAAAAGTGCCGTGACTAATGACACCTAACCTGTATTCCTTCCAGACATTCTCTATTTGAATAGCATTCATAAAAAAATCAGACCGTATCCATGAATGTTTTTTCAACCCGGCTGAATAGCACCACGCCAACCATGAGGATCAGTAGCGTAATTAGCCAGCTAATGCCAATCTGATTCCATCGCACTACGCTTGTTCCGAAAAACATATAGCGAAAGCTCTCGACAATAGCAACCATCGGGTTCATCTCATACCAAGAGAGGAGCCACGATGGAATTTGACTGAGAGGATACACTACAGGCGTTCCATACATCCAAAGCTGTACCAAGAAGGTCATAGCAAAGCGCATGTCCTTGTACTTGGTGGTTATCGACGAAAATAAAATCCCTAAGCCAAGACTGAGCAAGGCCATCTGCGTCATCAGCAAGGGCAGCAGCAACAGCCAGCCTGTAGGCCGTGCTGATGCGCCGTTCAGGTAATAATACAAATAAAATCCTGCAAACAAAACGAGCTGAATGAACAGTTGGAGGAAATTGACAATCACCGTCGCCAGCGGCACTGCCAGTCGAGGAAAATAGACCTTGCCGAAAATATGTGCGTTGGCGTTGAACGTGTTTGAAGTGGCATTAAGGCTGGCGGAAAAATACCCCCAGACCACATTGCCTGCCATATAAAACAGGAACGGCGGCAAGGAATCAGTCGAAATTTTTGCGACTCTGCCAAAAATAATGGTGAAGACGACGGTGGTGAACAGCGGCTGAATGATGTACCAAAGGGGGCCTAAAATTGTCTGTTTGTAATACGCAATGAAATCCCGTTGAACAAACAAGGTCACTAAGTCTCGATACTGCCACAGTTCGTTCAAATCAATATCAAACCAACCGCTCTTTGGACTGAGGATTAAACTCCACTGTTCTGTGTCGGCATCAGCGATAGACTGTTTTTTGGTGAAATTCATTATGGACTTTTAATAAAAACAGCAAATCAATTATGCAGTCTTTTTAAGACTGCGTGAAAGATTATAGAATACACTGTGGCGTACAGCGTCAATTAAATGCGCAACCGAAAAATGCGCAACCGAAAATATTTATAAATACATCAGGTTCGATCAAAATGCAAGGAGGTTTTTTTGAGCAACTGAAAAGGAGCTGATGAATGACCTGAGGCCGCTGACAATCGTCCTGTCATATTTTGCTTGATCCGTCTTGACAATCCGGGCATTCGCCGGAAAATTCAACATGGTGGCCAATGATGTCGTAACTGGTTTTTTTTGCAGCCGATTGAACGATATCTTGAATGATATCCACCTCAATGTTCTCAACTTTGCCGCAGCGGCAGCAGCGGATATGGTAGTGCGGCTCAATTTCAGCATCAAAACGTTTCTGCGAGCCGCCAACTTCCAGCTTGAGGATGATGCCGGTGTCAGCCATCAGCTCCAAATTTCTGTACACCGTACCCAGACCAATGCGGGGTAGCCGCTTCCTCACCATGTCGTATAACTCGCAGGCTGTAGGGTGATTTTTCGTTTTGCCCAATTCCTCTAGCAAAATCTGCCTCTGCGTGGTGATGCGGATCATAGGGTCCGGTGCATTCATCGTTGTTCACCGAAGAATTAAAGATTCATCAGGCCATGTTGCGATTGCGCCGCAGTGTTGACAGCTGACTCCCGTAGCTGCTGAACTGCCTTATATAGTTAGACAACTATATTGCAAATCATCCGCATTGGCGAATGGAAAAACAATAATAAGTGATCATAAACCGATCTGTATAATTGTCAAGCATCACGTGACGATGTTTTTTTCTGCCGACTGACTATTTTTTCTGTTAAGTGTATAAGTTACGCAGTTGGATAAAAATTGATAGTTTCAAGCGTGTAAATTGGTTTGGCCAAATATACTATAGGAGTTACGCAGTTGAATTAT
>DHWV01000069.1:0-177 GCA_002413355.1 Desulfobulbaceae bacterium UBA5173
ATCTCGTCGGTGATGTGCGGGATCATCTGCACGGTGCCGCCAAGGTACTCGCCGCGCCGTTCCTTCATAATCACCGAGTAGTAAATCCGCCCGGATGTGTAGTTGTTGATCCGGCCCATGACCGCTTTGGTGCAGCGTTCATAGTGGCCCATGTCGAGATCGGTCTCCGCGCCGTCA
>DHWV01000069.1:456-13573 GCA_002413355.1 Desulfobulbaceae bacterium UBA5173
CCGTGCTGGAAGGGGTTCATGGTGCCCGGATCTACGTTGATATACGGATCGAGTTTCTGGAAGGTGACAGTCATGCCCCGGCTTTCCAGCAATGCGCCGATGGAGGCTGCGGCCAGCCCTTTGCCAAGGGAGGAGAGAACGCCGCCGGTGATGAAGATAAACTTGGTCTTTTTGGTGGGATGGATGTCCATTGCTGTTCTTGGCTGTCGGTTCGGAAGGAGCCGCCTGATTCGGCTGTGTGCAATGGGAGAAAACAATACTCTATTGGGAGGGCTTTGGCAACATGGGGGAGCAGCACGGCCGGTGCAGCAACAGCGCATGGACTATCGCATTGTCTCCGCTCTCCCGGAAAACTTGCCGCTTTTCTGCAAAATACAGTACAATGCCCGCATGAACGCTCCCTCTCCTTGACCAGCATGTGCGGCAATGAAATTTCATTTATCTGATTTCACCAAAAAATCCCTCAATCCCGGTAGTGATACTGATCAGCAGGAAGACCTTGGCGGGCAGCAGCCGTTCGCTTTGGTCAAGTATTTCTCCTTTACCTCGCTGACCGTGATTTTGCTCGCCTCGCTGGTTCTGACGTGGAGCTTCTCGCAGAACACCCGCAAGACCATTCTGGAGCGGAGCGAAATTTATTCGCGCATGTTCGCCGAAAGCCTCAACCGGCAAGTGTTTTATCTATTCATCCTGCCCACCTTTGTCCGCTACGGACGCATTGCCCTGTCTGACCCGATTCAATTTGAGCAGCTTGATCTGATCATCACCGACATCACGCGCGGCATGAACATCAAGTCAGTGACGATTTTCGATTCCAGAGAGAACATCATCTCCTATGCGACTGAAGCTGCCTTGGTCGGCAAACGGAACGCGGGCGGCATCGAATACCAGAAGGCCCTTCAAGGGGAAAGCTCCACCGTGTTCACATCCAGCGGCTCTGTCCTCAGCCTGCTCCTGCCCGGCAGCGCGCCGGTGTCCAGTCAGCTACAGACCTACGTGCCGTTCCGCCGCGATCGTGGCG
Organism: Desulfobulbaceae bacterium UBA5173; assembly: GCA_002413355.1. Classification (GTDB taxonomy): domain Bacteria; phylum Desulfobacterota; class Desulfobulbia; order Desulfobulbales; family Desulfobulbaceae; genus Electronema. The sequence continues at coordinate 1,478 of DHWV01000069.1, forward strand.
CAATGCCGGGCGAGATCATGGGCGTGGTGGCGGTGACGCAGGATTTGTCAGCGGACATGAAGGCCCTATTTTCCCTTCAGTTTAAGATCATTCTCTTTTCGCTGACGGTGATGGCGATTCTTTTCGCTGTCCTCAGCGCAATTGTTATCCGGGCTGATCGAATTATGGAGGCAAGGGCGCAGGAACGGCGAGAGCTGGAAAAACAGCTGCATGAGTCCAAACGCTTGGCCGCCTTGGGAAAAATGATTGCCTCCGTCTCGCATGAGATCAAAAATCCACTCGGCATCGTCCGCTCGACAGCGGAAATCATCGCCAAACGGATCAGCAAGGTTGCGCCCGGCAACGAGCATCTGGCCGCCATCATTGTTCAAGAAACGACCCGGCTGGATGGTATTGTTCGCGAATTTTTAGACTTCGCCCGCCCCAAGGATTTAACGCTTTCACCTGGCTCGCTGAACAGCTTGGCGGAACGGATGGCGGTGTTCATGGAAGCCGAGTTTCAGAAAAAAAATATTCGTCCGCTGCTGGAGCTGGATGCGGCCATGCCGGACATCCAGATGGATGGCGAGCAGATGTATCAGGTGCTGCTGAACATTGTCTTCAATGCTGTCCATGCCATGTCGGAACACGGCGGCACCCTCACCGTGCGCACTAACCCGCTGCCTGGTGGCGGAGCAGTGATGGAGATTGCCGACACGGGCTGTGGCATGTCGGCGGAAAAGCTGACGCAAATTTTCATTCCCTTCTACACCGACAAAAATAGGGGCACCGGCCTTGGTTTGGCTATCACCAAAAATATTGTTGAAAAACACGGCGGCACGATCAGTGTGGAGAGCAGAGAAGGCGAAGGCTCAACGTTCTCGGTGCGCTTGGGAGGCGGTGCGGCGGCCTAATCAGGCGGGTAGATGCTTGGCCACAGTGGCCAGCACCGATTCAGCGGCAAAGGGCTTGAGGAGGAAATCCGCTGCACCAAGGGCCAGCCCTTTTTTTTTGTCGGCTTCATCTTCCTTGCCGGAAATAAAAATTACCGGAATGTGAGCTGTGGCTGGATCAGCCTTCAGTGCCTGACAAACGGCAAAACCGTCCATGCCGTCCATCATAATGTCCAAGAGGATGATGTCCACCGCATCAGGAGCTTGCCGGACAATTTTGAGAGCTGTCTCGCCTTTAGGCGCAGCCTTGACAGCATAGTGCTTCTGCAAAATCATGTTCAGCAGCATGAGGTAGCTGGGTGTGTCGTCAACCGCCAGCACGCATTTTTTCTTTGATTCCATTGCTTGATTCGGATTGGATGAAAGGAGAACTGGCCGCCTGCGCGATACGGTCGCGGAGCTTGCGTACAATATGCGCCGTGCCTTCAAAGTTGTCCAGCTCCTCACAGAGCACCTGCTCATAAAATTTGCAGGCATAGCAGCTACTGAGGTCACGGGCAAAGGTACCCTGCACTTTGTCCGCCGGGCCAGACATGGTGCCGGTCAGTGCCCAGCAGGCCCGTCCGCCGTTGACACCGCCGTTGGTGCCGTTGACCGCCGTCAGCGTGGATGCCGGACAGATGCCATCCCGCTTGGCGTTGACTCCGCCTGGCTGCCGTCCGCACCGCTTGACCTCCCAGCAGTTTTGTTTTGCCATGCTTGTCCCCATGTTCAGTGCGGACTTGCAGGCAGCAGTAGGCCGTCAAAGACTGCGTCAATGTTCTCGTCGGCCAAGGATTCGGCCACATCGCGCAGATGTCGCTCCTGCGGCGCAGCAGGTGGCTCCTTCTTTACAGGCGTGGGCGAAGGCGGCGGCTTCCGCTGCGGCGGCAGGACAGTCTCCGGCATACGGAAATCTTCCGCCAGCGACTCAATCACCTTGTTAATTTCTAATTTGGCTATGCCCAGACTGTCCGGGTTGTCAACCAGCAGAATCAGGTGAATGTGGCACTTGCCCGGCTCGGCCCGCAGCGGATTCCGGCCTTCGTTTAGGCAGCGGGCGAGGATCAGGGCTTTTTCGGTGTGGATGTAGGTGAACTGGCAGCGGCCAAAGCCCATATCGATGGCAGTTTTTTGGGCGTTGATCAACGCGCTGTTGGCAAGAGAGGCGACCAGTTTCAGGTCAAGGTCAGATGGCTCGCATTTGGCCAGCAGACGGCCCTCGGCGGAGAACAACGCCGTACCAAGAAAGCCGTCGATCTCCGCCAGCCGGGACAGTTTTTTCTGCACATCCATAGCACTCACCCTTGGTTTAGCAGGACAGGATTTCTCTATGGTAACAGAAAAAACAGCGGCGGAGAAGGGCGATCAGAAGAAAAGGCTGACGGATGATCAGCTGCGCCGCGCTGCAACTGGGGCAGGATCAGCGCGCCGTTCGCATGGAATCCCCTTGCTAAAAGCGGCGGAATAGTGTAAGGCTGCTGTTGCTGATGCGGCCTAATGATGATCACAATGCGAGGGAGGAAATGATGAGCTGCTTGAACGCATGGAAAACAGGGATGATTGCTGCGCTGGCAGCCGGACTGCCGTTGTGCGCTGAAGCCATGCAATGGCCGGACACCGCGCAGACTCTTTGCTATGACAACACCAAGCAAATTCCCTGCCCGACCGATGAGAACTCCCCGTTTTACGGTCAAGATGCGCAGTACCTGGGCACAGCCCGTTCCTACACCAAACTGGGGCCGGGCGGCGTTGAGCTACCTGCTGATGCCACGAGTTGGATTATGGTGCGGGATAACGTGACCGGGCTGATTTGGGAGATGAAAAATAATATGGATGATACGCCGGATTATAGCAATCCGCATGATGCGGATAATTATTATGTTTGGTGCAATAAAAATTACGCTTATACTATAGAATGTGATCGTGAAAATAATACAGACAGTTTTATAGGGTCATTAAACAATGAAAATTTTGGAGGATTTTCTGATTGGAGAATGCCAAGCATAAAGGAGTTATCTTCCATATTTTATGCAGGATTGTCCCCTCATGTAGATTGGAATTATTTTAAACCAATGATGCATCATGAGGATCAGTATCATGAGGATTGGTATTGCTCTTTGGACCAGAAATCATCGGAGAAATTATGGATATGGTTTATTTCATTTAGCGGTCGCGATGTTGAATCAGGGCCTGTCGACTTTAATTATTTTATTTTTGCCGTTCGCGGCGGCAAATAATTCCCCCCCCCGCCTCGCTGAAACTTTCCCTCCGTTGATGCCATGAAATCTGCCGCGTTCTGCCTGCTTGGCCTGCTGCTTCTCTTTGTTGCCCCAGCCTTCGCTTCCTTCCACGACAATGGCAACGGCACGGTAACTGACAGCGAGACCGGCCTGATATGGCAGAAAGCGGCGGAGAACACGGCCAAAAACTGGCAGGAGAGCCTTGCCGCCTGCGCCAGTCTCACGCTTGGCGGGCAGAGCGACTGGCGGCTGCCAAACCGCAACGAGCTGCAATCCATCGTGGATTACCGCTACGCCGACCCCGCCATTGACAGCAACGTTTTCCCGAACACCAGCGGCACCTTCTGGACTTCCACCACCGTTGTCAGCTCGCCGTCTTACGCCTACACGGTTGATTTCAGCAGCGGCGCGGTCAGTTACAACGACAAGGCCAGCGGCTCCTTTCAAGTGCGGGCCGTGCGCGGCGGAGTCACGCCCGTGCAGCCGCCCAGCTTTTTCTACAACAACGGCAACGGCACGGTCACTGATTCCCGCACCGGCCTTGTCTGGCGGCAAGTGCCGCTGGACGTGGACGGCAACGGCGCGGCGGATGCCCTGAACTGGCAGGAAGCCTTGGCCGCCGCAACCCGGCTTGATTTCGCCGGACAGACAGACTGGCGGCTGCCGAATCGCAACGAGCTGCAATCCATCGTTGACTACCGCTACGCCGACCCGGCCATTGACAGCAACTTTTTTCCGAAAGTGACCGGCGGCACGTTCTGGACTTCCACCACAGTTGCCGACAGCCCCAGCTACGCCTACACGGTGGATTTCAACAGCGGCGCGGTCAGTTACAACGACAAAGCCAGCGGCAAATATTCCGTGCTGGCAGTGCGCGGCAGAGCGAGCATTTCAACGGGTTCATTCAAATTTTTCGGCATCCCGGACAAGGTGACGGCTAATTCACCGTTTGCGGTCGAGGTAATTGCGAATGATTCCGCCTTCAACGGCACGGTGCATCTGTATCTTCAGGATGGCGGCGGCATTGATCCGGCTTCAGTCACGCTGGCGAATGGCCGTTGGAAAGGAAATATTTCTATCGCCCGGCCTGGCAAAACCCGGCTGATCGCCTTACATGCTCCGTTGAATGGAGATTTTCTCTATGGCAGCAGCGAATGGTTTGAGGTGACAGCGGATCAAAATATCAACGCTGATCTGCAAGTCATGATCATTGAAGACAAAGCGGTGTACAGCCAAGGCGACACCTTGGGGTACAGCATTTACGTCAAAAACTTCGGCAAAGATGATGCGCCTGATGTGACGATTGATCTTACCAGCACCGAAGGATTCGACCTGAACGCAGCAAGCTGTTCTGGATACAACTCCAGTATTTGTCAAGACGAAGGATTAAAGACCAAATTCACGGCCAGCATCCATGCTGGACAATATGTGACAATCAGGGCCGATGGACAAGCGAGAGCAGGATATAATTCCATCACTTTGACAACTGAGGCGCATGATGCCGCAGTTCATGATCGGCTGGAGACAAACAACAGAGCGGTGTCTGTCATAACAACTGACCTTCCTGATCTTCCCGGCAGCCGGAAAGCTGAACTGCGAATATTGCCGGGCAGCAGCTCCAATCCGGCAGCCGTTGATACAGTTGTTCTTACGCACGGACTTCAAGATTTGTCTTGTGACGCTGAAGAGCTTTGGACCAGCTCAAAAAGCGACCCGGCCAAAGCTGGGTATCTTATTCAGCAAGCAATGGAAAAGGCAGGAAAACCAGTTAATATCTACCAATTTTTCTGGCAAGGGGCTTGTCAGGAGCATTACCATGGCATACCGCTTGACGTTTCGTACCAAGGGGCGTACCTGAATGTCAATGCAGCCGCTCAGTATTTAGCCAAACAGTTACTCGACAAGCTGGGGCCGAATTACGACAAGAAAATTCACTTCATCGGCCATTCACTGGGCACCGCAGTCAACGCCTATGCAGCAAAGATATTCCTGACCAAGGCAACCAAAGTCAGCACGGCGCAAGTCACCATCCTTAACCATCCGAATCATATCGGCAAGATTGCCGGTTTTATTTGGAATGATGATGAGTCAGAAAAGCAGTGGGGATTTGATGAGAATTTCTTCGCCAATACGCTGCCATTCGACCGTCCCGGATTAACTTTCTATGTTGACAACTATTATTCTGCTTATTCAGATAAAAATAAAGTTAAGTCTGGCGGGGTTGGTTCGGCAATTAACGGTCATGTTTTTAACCATGATGCTCTGGTTGATTCATTTCAGGTTGGTGATGAGCTTCTTTCTGACGAATCAGCCATATTCGGTATTGATAACGACCATTCCGGTGTGCAGCAGTGGTACCGCTGGACGATGCGGCCAAAAGAAGAGGAAAATTTCACAGGCGATTCAGTCTGCAATGATGCTGGAACATGGAATGGCAAACCGGGCGATATTGACCCAACACTTAATCCTTGCAAGGAAAAACGGGGCGGCTGGCGGGAAAGCATTCTGCTGCATGACACGATAGATTTTCCGCCATTCAATGGCGCAGCAGCAGATAAAAAATCAGAAACAGTCGGCACTTCATCCAATCCTGTTCTGCATGGCTGCATAAGCTTTGGCCCTTTAATTGCCACCACCTGCTCTGAACCGGCAAAAGCTGCCTTGTCTCCCAGTGCTACTGTTCATCAGACCACCGCACTGGCCGAAGAACCGCAAATCCCCAAATCCTCCATCGAATTCACGGTCACTGTCCCGGAATTCCTCCGCTACATCAGCTTCGACTACAGCTTCGGCAACCTCGGCGACGGCGACTACGTCTATATCTTCTTGGACGGCGTGCCGGTCTGGAAGATGAGCGGCGGCGGCCTGACCGCTGGCGAAACCGTCTCCTCCGGCTTGATTCCTGTCCGCGCCACCGCAGGCCAGAAGAAATTGATCATCGCCCTGTACGGCGTGGGCGAACAGAATGCCCAGTTCAGTCTGAACAACTTCAAATTCACCACGGTCGCTGACACGGACAGCGACGGCATTGCCGACGACGAGGACGCATTCCCCAATAATCCCAGCGAATGGCTCGATACCGACAAAGACGGCATCGGCAACAACGCTGATCTGGATGACGACAATGACGGCCTCAGCGACACGGCTGAACAAAAGACAGGCTGTGCTGATCCTCTGAATGCCGATACAGATGGAGACGGTCTCTTAGACGGCGTTGAAGATGCCAATCACAATGGAGTGCTTGACCCCGGTGAAAGCAGTCCCTGTCTGAAGGATACGGACGGCGACGGGACGCTTGATCAGAACGACCAGTGTCCGGCGGACAAAAACAAAACTGCGCCGGGCCAGTGCGGCTGCGGCACCGCAGACACTGATTCTGACCGTGACGGCATCAGCGACTGCAAAGACCCTGACACCGAAAAAAACACGCTGCTTCCCGGCGTGCTTCAGCTTCTGCTAAAAAACAAGAAGCGATGAAGCTGAACCGGAAAAAGTGGCGGGCCATCAACTGGTATTGAAGATAAACCATACCCATTTCCTTTGAAATGATGCGCGACCTGACCATCGTTATCCCGGCATACAATGATGCTGAGGCACTGTCTCTTTTTTTTCCTGAGCTAATCAGCTACTGTCAAGCAAATGGATGCAGACTGATCATTGTCAATGATGGTTCTTCAGACAACACCAAAGCATTGCTGGAGCAATACAGTAGCCATGATTTCTTTCTCCCGCTTTTGCATAAAGTGAATCGCGGCTACGGAGGCGCAATCAAAACTGGTATCAACGCGGCGCAGACTCCGTATGTGATCACTATTGATGCAGACGGTCAGCACCAGCTCGCAGATGTCTCCGCGCTGCACAAGGCCTTGCGTGAGCAGGATGCGGACATGATTGTCGGCAGCAGAGGGAAGCACAAGGAAAATCTCTACAGAAAAACAGGCAAAACGCTGATCCGTTTTATTGCCAACTTGCTCATGCCGATCAAAATCAAAGACATCAACTCCGGCATGAAGATTTACCGCACCAGCCTTGCCAAACAATATCTTCCGCTCTGCCCAGACAATATGGCTTTCAGCGACATCATCACGCTGAGCTTCATCCATCACAAGCATCTTGTCCTTGAACACCAGATCACTGTGCTGCCAAGGAAAAGCGGAACATCCACCATCAGCACCAAGACAGCTTTCGACACCGTGCTGGAGTTGTTCAACATTGTCATGCTGTTCAACCCAACACGCATCTTTCTGCCGCCAGCCTTGTTCTTTCTGCTGTTCGCCACAGGCTGGGGACTGCCGTTCATCCTGCGTGATGAAGGCGTGTCAGTTGGCACCTTGCTGCTCTTTGTTACCGGCATGATTTTTTTCTTTCTGGGGCTGATTGCCGAGCAGCTCTCTGTCATCAGGCAGAGTCTCAACCGTCCTCCCGCCTGCAAGTCTGAGAACATAGTCACTGTAGGTGCTGAACGGAAATGAGCGGCGGAGCACGTCCAACCGTTTGAGCAGTTTTGCCCGGCCTATGTACATCAGCATGTTCAAGTGCTTTTTTCCTCCCAAGTCCGGGTGCATGAATCGTTCCTGCCCGGTATCGATGTCGTAGGGGTGAAAATAGGTCAGAACCGGCTGCCCGGCCTCGATTTTCCTCCTGATGACTTGCTTGGTGAGCAGGAAGGGCAGCACTCTGAAATACACGCCCCCGGCAGCGGGCACGGCAAGACCAGGAAGGTCAAGCAGGGTGATCGGCAGCTCCCAGATACCTTCAGGCATTCTCCGCGCCGTACTGCCAAATTCAGGCCAGCCGTATAAGGGATTCCTTGCAGGCAGCACGGAACTGGAATAGGTGAAGCCGAGATCGGCAAGGACTTCATAGGCCCAGGCCGTGCGCTTGGTCAATGAGAAGGTCGGTGCTCTGAAGCCCTGAATCTCCCTGGCTCCGCAATCGCGCAGAGCCGCCATGTTTTCTTTGAGATCGTTTCGCAAACTCTGCGGACTGAGCTTGTCAAGCTGAAGATGCCTATCGCCATGACAGGCAATCTCATGCCCTGCGGCGACAATCTCGGCAATCAGCTGTGGATAGCGTCTTGCCAGTGCGCCAACAATAAAAAAAGTGGCTTTCACTCCCCATTGGCTGAAATGGTCAAGATACTTCTTCGTGTTTTCCGGTACGCCTTCTCTGTATTGTGAGCCGTTTTCGACCCAGTCCCTGACATCTTCCAGATCTATGCCAAGAAGAATGCTCATGAGCAGTCACCTGTGATGGTATGAATGGATAAGGCCGCCTGATCTGCGTCCGACTCAATGATACCCGACCGCTGCATAAAATTGATAAAAAACTCAAACTGCCCCTGTTTCTTCCCGCAGTGCAATCATGCACCCACTTGATCCCCTCACGCTCTCCCTGCGCGGCCAGATTCTGATTGAAGCCAGCGCAGGCACAGGCAAGACCTACACCATCGCTTTGCTTTTCCTCCGTTTGCTGCTGGAGCAGGAGCTGGCCGTGGATGAAATCCTTGTTGTTACCTTTACCAAGGCGGCGGTGGAGGAGCTACGGGGCCGCATCCGGCAGCGCATCCGTGACGCGCTCGACGTGCTCGAAGGTGGCGGCCCGGATGACCCGCGCCTACGCGGGCTGCTGCGCACGTTCAAGGACGACAGGCTGGCTGCTATCCTCCTCGGTGATGCCTTGACCCGGATGGACGAGTCTGCCATCTGCACGATTGACAGCTTCTGCCGCCGAATGCTTCAGGAGCACGCCTTTGAGTCGGGCGCGCCGTTTGAGATGGAGTTGCTGGACAGCGAGCAGCTGTTGCGGCTCCGGGCAATGGAGGATTTCTGGCGGCAGCGGTTTTATCCGGCGGACGAGGCTGAGGCGGCTTGGGTGCAGTCGCAGTGGGAATCGCCGACAAAGCTGCTGGACGGGCTGGGCGGGCATTTAGAGCGCACCGACGTGGACTGCCTGCCACAGCTTGACCACGAGGAGCTGTCTCGTCTCTTTGCCGAGATGAAACGCCAATGGCAGGCACCGCAGCGGGAAGAGATTATTGCCCTGCTGCGGGGCAGCAAGAAGCTGTCGCAGGATAACAGCAAAGGCCACGGCCCGAAGCGGCTGGCGCAGGCTGAGGCACTGCTTGACCGGCTGGCAGCTTCAGCAGTGCCGCTGGCAGACAGTAAGGAGATCAAGCTGCTGGAACTGTTCACGCCGGATGGCATCCGCTCCTCGTTCATGATGTTGAAGAACAACAGCGGCGAGCCGCCCGATCATCCGTTCTTCACCCTCTTCGGCGAGCTGCACCGCCTGCTGCGCTGGCAGAAGACCACTGTTCTGCTGGAGGCCAGGCACTGGCTGCGCAACGAGCTGGCCCGGCGCAAGCAGGAGCAGAACCAGCTCTATTTCTATGACCTGCCGCTCTGGCTGGACAAAAGCCTGCACGGCCCTGAGGGCAGCGGGCTTGCCCGGCGCATCGCCAAACGGTTTCCGGTAATTTTGGTGGATGAGTTCCAAGACACCGACCCGCTTCAGTACCGCATCTTCAAGGCGGTTCATGTCGCCGCCCAAGCCGAGCGGCAGCGGACAGCGGGCCTGTTTCTGATTGGCGATCCCAAGCAGGCTATTTACAGTTTCCGGGGCGCGGACATCTTCACCTATTTGCAGGCCCGAAAGGACACGCCGGAGCGGCACCGCCTCACCATGACTGCCAACTACCGCTCCAGCGCGGCTATGGTTCAGGCGGTTGCGCAGCTTTTCACCGGCGAGGCTCCCTTTCTCTTTGCTGAAATTAGCTTTCCCCATGTTGAAGCGGCAGGCAGCATCGCCCCTTTTCTCGTTGACGGCAGTGCGCCGCCGCCCCTGACCTGTCTGCTGCTGCCAGAGGGGGAAGGCAAAAAAGGCAGTGAAGCCTTGAGCCGGGAAGCGGCCAAGGAACTATCCGCCCGCTTTTCCGCCTATGAAATCGCCAGACTGCTGGCCGCTGGGCAGGCTGGCCGGGCCAAGATCGGCGATCAGCCTGTGTGTTCCGGCGACATTGCCGTGTTAGTGCGCACCCATGCTGAAGCCGAGCAGATGCGCCGTGAGCTGAATGCACTCGGCATCGCCAGTGTCTGCGGAGACAAGGATTCAGTCTTTGCCGCGAAAGAGGCCCTCCAACTCCGCATCCTTCTCACCAGCCTCAGCGATCTTTCGGACAGCGGCCTGCTGCGCACGGTCTTGGCAGGCAGCCTGTTTGGCTGGACAGCGGAGCAGATTGAGCGGCTGCGCGGCAATGATCAGGCGCGGGAGGAGATCATGGCCGTCCTGAGCGCGTACCAGCAGCTCTGGCAGCAGCAGGGCGTGCTGGCCATGCTCCAACAGCTTTTCAGCGAGCAGCGCACCGTCAGCCGCCTCTGCGCCGCGCCTTCTGGCGAGCGAGCACTGACCAATATTCTTCATCTCGCTGAATTGCTGCAAGAAGCATCGAAGCAGCAGCCAGCGGCGGATGCGCTGTTGCGCTGGCTGAACGATCAGATGCGCAGCGCGGACAGCCAAGCGGAAACCCAGCAGCTCCGGCTGGAGAGCGACGAGAATTTAGTCAGGATCGTCACCATCCATAAGGCCAAAGGCATGGAATACCCCTTGGTCTTCCTCCCTTTTCTGTGGAGCGGTCGCCCTGTTTCCCCAGACGAGCCGCTGACCTTTCACCACAATGGCCGCCTCTGTCTTGATCTTGGTTCCGGCAGCAAGGAGCACGCAGCGTGGGCCGAGCGCGAGCGGCTGGCTGAAGACCTGCGTCTGCTGTACGTAGGCCTGACACGGGCGGCGCAGGGCTGCTTTTTCTGCTGGGGCTGGATTAAGGAGATGGAGAAAAAACAGAGCGCACTCTGCTGGTTGCTGCATCGAGGGGAAAAACTTTCCTCGGCGCAGCTTGCCACCGACCTAGCCCGCTTGGCCGAGGTGCTGGTAGTTAGCCCCTGTCCGGCTGACTTCACGCCGCCTTCCTTGCTCCGGCCTACGGCGGAGCAGACCAGCCACCTCCAGCCTGCGCGCTTCTCCGGGAAGATCGACAGCGGCTGGCGGATTGTCAGTTACTCCAGCCTGACTGCTGAACACAAGGATGCGCAGGCAGAACAGCCGGATCACGACGAGACGGCGGCTAAGGAAAGCGGGATGCAGGCGGGGCAGGATGTGTTCAGCTTTCCTAAAGGCGCGGCGGCGGGAACCTGTCTGCACGCCATTCTGGAGCAGGTCAGCTTCAGCGATGCCAGCGGCCATGCGCCGGTGATTCAGGCCCAGCTAGCGCGGGCTGGGTTTGCCGACACGTGGCTGCCAGTGGTCAGCGGCTGGATGCAGGACGTGCTGCGCAGTCCGCTGCTACCCGGCTTTTCGCTCTCCTGCCTGAAAGACAGCGGGCGGGTGAACGAGCTGGCCTTTTACTTCCCGCTCGAACCGCTGCGCATCGACCGCTTTAATCGAACGCTGCGTACCTTTGGCCATGCACCGCTGCCGGAGCGCGGCGGCAGTCTCCACGGCCTGCTGACCGGCTTCATTGATCTGGTCTTCTGCTGGCAGGGGAAATATTATCTGGCTGATTACAAATCAAACCACTTGGGCAGCCACGCGGCGGACTACAGCCCAGACAGGTTGCAAGTCGCCATGCTGGAACACCGCTACGATCTGCAATATTTGATCTACACAGTGGCCTTGCACCGCTTTCTCGCCGGACGGATTTGCGATTACAGCTATGAGCAGCATTTCGGCGGCGCGTTTTATCTCTTTCTGCGCGGAATGCGGCCGGAACATGGGCCGGGCTGCGGCGTGTTCACGGCTCAACCGCCGCTTGCGCTGATTGAGGAACTGGACAGGTGCTGCAAGCACGCTGCTTAAGCACAGCCGTTGCGCACGAGCTTAGGAATGTGATTCCTAAGCTAATGGGATTTTGGATGGCAGGAGGAAGTGGGCGTGGTGAGTTTGTT
>DHWV01000069.1:13941-14070 GCA_002413355.1 Desulfobulbaceae bacterium UBA5173
GGCACCCTTTTGCATGTCAAAATGGAGCCATTCTGCATATCAAAATGGAGCCATTTTGGAATGTGAAATGGAGCCATTTTGATTCGCAAAACCTACGCTGTTTGATTCGCAAAACCTACGCTGTTTGAT
>DHWV01000069.1:14403-30881 GCA_002413355.1 Desulfobulbaceae bacterium UBA5173
GCTGTTTGATAGGCAAAACCTACGCCTTTTGGAAGGCAAAACCTATGCTGTTTGTCAGCTCGTAGGTTGCGGGTGAGCGGAACGAACCCCACATGTCCGCCTCGCCTTATTCAAGTTCACTTTATGCTGCTTCAGCTATATAAAACGGGCAGCCCGCTTTGCCAAAAAGCATCCTGACGTGCTCGTTCAGTATGAGAAGACGCTGAACATCTTGGAGGTAAATCCGTATCATCCATCATTAAGACTGCATCAGCTATAAGGCAAACTGAAGAATCTGCATTCAGTTTCCATCAACATGTCGTTCCGCATCACCTTAGAGTTTTATTTCTCTGAGCAAGAGATTGAGGCTTCAAACGCAGATTTCACATATACGAATAGCCCACAGAGGAATCGTCTTGTTTCTTGGCGATCAGCGCGTTGGTGACTGTATCAAAGAGCTGCTGCGCCCCGCTGTAGCAGAGATGCAGAATGCGCTGCCCGCCAACGCGGTCATGGATGGGGAAGCCAACCCGGATCAGCGGCACCTTCAGCTTGCGGGCGAGCGGGTAGCCTTTGGAGTGACCAACGAGCAGATCAGGCTCCAGCGACTCAGCCAACTCGGCGATATCGAAGAAGTCCGCACCTTCATGCACCTGCGGCTGTTCGACCAGAATGCCTTTAGTCACCTCGGCAATGGCTGCGGCCAGCTTGCCTGATGTGCCGCCAGAGGCGCAGAGCACCGGCACAATGCCGATCTCGGCAAGGAACGCAGTCAAGCCAACCACCAAGTCTTCTTCACCGTAGATGATCGCTTTCTTGCCAAAAACGTACTTGTGGCCGTCCACATAGGCATCGACCAAGCGTCCCCGCTCCTTGCGGTATTTCTCCGGCACAGGCAGATCGCTTAATTGAGCCAGCAGGGCAAAGAAGCGGTCGCTTTCCTCAATGCCAACAGGCAGGCCAAGCCGATGATGGCCGACGTTGAACTTCTCCTGCAAGGGAAGCGCACCGCTTAGGCTGTCGTTCAAGGTGCGGCCAAACTCGATGGTCGCCTTGCTGCGGCCCATCGCGGTAATTGCAGCTAAGGGTGTGCCGCCGGACTGAATCTTCTCATACTCAAGCAGGGCAGGGCCGTCCATCGTCTCGGCAAGATCAGGCAGCATTGTGCAGTTGAGACCGAAGTCAGCCATGATCTCTTTCAGTAAACGGTAATCGGCAGAAGAGACAAAGCCAGGCAAGAGGTTGATCGTCTCGGTGCGCGGCCCGCCTTTCGCCCGCTGCTCAATCACTGCCTGCACCGCGCCGTGAAAGCCCTCCATGTGCGTGCCGGAGTAGCTCGGCGTGGCAACATGGACGAACTCTGGCAAGCCTTCCGAGCCTGCGGTGTCTTTGGCGTATTCTAAGAGATAGCGGGCCACGTCATCGCCGATGGTCTCGGTCAGGCAGGTGGTGGCGATACCGATCAGGGCGGGTCGGTATTTGGCGGCCACATTGGTCAGGCCCAGCTTGAGATTCGGGCCGCCGCCATAAACCGCGTTCTTCTCGGACAGCGAGGATGAGGCAATGTCTATCGGCTCGTTGTAGTGGCTGATGATGTAGCGGCGCATGTAGGTTGCGCAGCCTTGCGAGCCGTGCAGGTAGGGCACCGCGCCCTCAATGCCTTTGAAGGCTAAACACGCGCCGAGCGGTCTGCACAGCTTGCAGGCGTTGGTGGTCGAAATGTAGTTGGGATGCGGCTTGCTCATGATCGCTGCTCCTTGAAGAGGTTTGCAGCGTGTTGTGCAAGTGCTGTGCCAAGTAAACGAAGCGGCTGTTTGCGTTGTATTTGCAGCAGATTGCCAAAAGAGGTAGGCAGCAGAGGAACTACAGGCGGTTGTTGCGCTGGTGACAGGAATGAAAAGAGCTATTCGTTTTTGCGCTGCTACAGCCCGCTCTTTCCCAGCAGCACCACTGCATGGGTACTGATACCTTCCCCCCTGCCAGTGTAGCCCATCTGTTCGGTAGTAGTGGCCTTGATGTTGATCTGCTCCGCTGCAACGGCGCAGACAGCGGCGATGCGCTCCTTCATTGCAGTCATATACGGCGCAAGTTTGGGCCGCTGGCAGATCACCGTGATATCGGCATTGACCAGCCGCATCTGTTTCTCTCCGGCCAGCTCCATCACCCGCGCCAGCAGACGCAGACTATCCGCACCCCGGTAGTGCTCATCTGTGTCCGGGAAATGGCGGCCTATGTCGCCTTCGCCGAGTGCGCCAAGAATCGCGTCCATCAGGGCATGAACCAGCACATCCGCATCTGAATGGCCGTCCAGACCGAGATGATACGGTATTTCCTGGCCGCCGAGAATGAGCTTGCGCCCCTCGACCAGCCGGTGCGCGTCAAAGCCGTGTCCAATCCGCAGCATCGCGCTGTCCTCCTGCCGCAGCAGTCCGGCGGCGATGCGCAGATCGTCGGGCCGGGTAATTTTGATGTTCTGCTCGCTGCCCATGACCACCGCCACCGGAATGCCCGCGTGTTCCAGCAGGGAAGCCTCGTCCGTGCCGAGAAAACCGCTGGCCTCAGCATGGCGGTATGCCTGTTCCAGCACATGCCGCTCCATGCCTTGGGGAGTCTGCGCCTGCCAAAGCCGCTCGCGGTCAACTGTGCGCACAATTGTTCCGCCCTCTGCTTCCTTCAACGTGTCCTTGACCGGAACTGCCGCAATCACCGCACCGTGCCGCTCAATACCCTCCACGCAGCGGTCAATGATTGCCGTCGTGACCAAAGGCCGGGCACCGTCATGAACAAGAATGCGGCTGACCGCAGTAGGCAGGGCGGCCAGCCCGTTGCGTACCGACTGCTGCCGGGTCGCGCCGCCTGCAATCCAAAGGAGTTTGCCCTTGTCGGCTGACTCAAGCAGCGGCAGCAACTGCGCTTGGCCAGCGTGCAGATGTTCCGGCGGCAGCACAACAGCGACCGCAGCAACAAGCGGATGCTGCAAGAAAACCCGCAGCGTCCGGGCCAGCAGCGGCTCTCCGCCCAGATCAAGGAACTGCTTAGGAATGGCTGCCCCCATTCTGGAGCCGAACCCTGCGGCAGGGATGATTACGCCGACAGAGCAATTTCCAGTCACTTCAGTGCGTTCTCTCAACATACCGAAACTCTTTGAGCATTCGTCATTTGCAGAAACGCCTGCTCATCCAGCACGGTGATACCCAACTCTGCGGCCTTCTTCAGCTTGCTGCCCGCTTTTTCGCCCGCGACCAGATGCGTCACTTTTTTGCTGATGCTGCTCACTGCATCACCGCCCAAGTCCTTGACCCGCTGTTCCGCTTCCGCTCTGCTCATACTGCTGAGGGTGCCGGTGAAGAGAAAAACCATACCTGATAACTGGCCGCCGCTTGGTGTCTTTTCCACAGCTTGAACCGTCAAACCAAGCTCCAGCAGGCGGCTAACAAGCTGGCAGCTCTCAGGATTAGTGCAATATTCCCGCATTGCTGCCGCCGTCTGTCCACCGATGCCGTCAACGGCCAGCAATTGCTCCTGCGTGGCCCGCATGAATTGGTCAAGGCTGGGAAAACGCTCTGCCAGCAGCTCGGCCGTGGTCTCGCCGACATGACGAATGCCCAGCGCGGCCAGCAACTTGGCCAGAGTGGTCTGCTTGGCCTTTTCCACTGCCTGAAGCAGCTTGTCCGCTGACTTCTCACCCCAGCCATCCAAGGCCGCCAGCCGCTCTTTATCCAAGCGGAAGATGTCGGGAATATCCGCAATCAGCCCGGCATCCAGCAGCTTTTCAACGTTCTTTGGGCCAAGCCCTTCAATATCCAAGCCTGACTTGCCAGCAAACCAGATGATGCGTTGCAGCCGCTGCGCCGGACACTGGATATTGCGGCAGCGCGTCACGGCCTCGCCTTCGGGCCGATGCAAAGGCTGTTGGCAGACTGGGCATTCTTTTGGAAAAACAACCGGCTGCTCGCTGCCGTTGCGTCGTTCAACTAGCGGCCTGACCACTTCTGGGATCACATCGCCTGCCCGACGCACCAGCACCGTGTCGCCGATCATCAAGCCTTTGCGCCGGATTTCCTCCTGATTGTGCAGTGCCGCACGCCGCACGGTCGCGCCGCCAATGCTCACCGGCTCCAGCACCGCCACCGGCGTGACCGCACCCGTCCGCCCAACCTGAAACTCCACCCCGCTCATCACCGCCTCAGCCTCTTCAGCCGGGAATTTCCACGCCGCTGCCCAGCGCGGGGCGCGGGCCGTGCTGCCCAGCCGCTCGTGCAGACTGAAATTGTTGACCTTGACCACCATGCCGTCAATTTCGTAATCCAGCCCGTGGCGAAGCTGCTGAAGCCGTTGATACTGCTCCTCAACCTCAGCCAGCGTGCCGCAGATTTTCACCAGCGGACAGACCGGCAGGCCCAGCGAGCGCAGCCACGGGAACAGCTCGGCCATGCTGCGGCAGGGCACAGCGGCTGTGTCCGCGATGCCATAGACAAAAAAACTGAGCGGGCGGGCCGCCGTGACTTTCGGATCAAGCTGGCGCAGTGAGCCAGCGGCGGCGTTGCGCGGGTTGGCAAAGAGCGGCTCCTCCTGCTCGGCCCGCTGCTGGTTGAGGGCGGCGAAGTCACGCCGGGCAAGATAGACCTCGCCGCGCACGGCCAGCCGCTCCGGCAGCTCTGCTCCATTCAGCCGCAGCGGGATGTTGCGCACGGTGCGCAGGTTGGCGGTGATGTTCTCACCAACCACGCCGTTGCCGCGTGTCGAACCTTCAATCAGCAGCCCGTGCTCGTAGATCAGCTCCACCGCCAGCCCGTCAATCTTCGGCTCCGCTGTCCATGTTAGCTGCTCAGAAGAGTTCAGCCGCCGCCGGATGCGCTCCTCGAAATCATAGAGTTCATCAGCAGCAAAGATGTTGTCCAGACTGAGCATAGGCAAGCTGTGCGCGGCCTCAGCAAAGGCAGCCAACGGCTCACCACCCACGCGCTGGCTGGGTGAGTCCGGCGTGACCAGCTCTGGGTATTGCTCCTCCATCTCCAGCAGCTCGCGGAAAAGATGGTCATATTCCGCATCACTGATGATCGGATCATCCAGCACGTAATAACGGTGCGCGTGGTGCTGGAGCTGCGAGCGCAACTCCGCCAGCCGCTGTACCGCCTGCGACTTGCTCATCTCAGTCCTGATCATCAAGCAGCCTGCCGCCGGAAGCGATGTTCTCCCGCTGCTCCTCGTCAATGAAGATCAGGATCGAATCCGCTGGCTTGCCGGTCTCCAAGGCGATGACATCGGTCACTCCCTTGACGATCCGCTTTTTCTGCTTCCTTGTCAATGTGCCTGCAACACGAATGCTCACGTAGGGCATGTTCAGTCTCCTCGTTTTGATGAAAAACAATGCGCCGCTTCAATCCTTCATCGTATCAGGCTTGCCCATGAAAGTCGAAGGACATTTGCGGGCGGCTTCGCTTGTTTTAGCTCATTCCTGCACGCTTTCCGCCATCTGCAAATACACATCGTTGACTGCGTTCTCATAGGCCGTTACCAGTTTCCTCATGCGCAACCAAGCGAATGGAAAGAACGAATCCATCTCTTGCATGTCCCACCAGCCTATTTCATTCAAATGATCCGCAGGGAATGGAAAGCGCAGTTGAGCAACCTGTTTGACGCTGCCGTCGCTGCCACGGAGCTGCGCTGTCCAATGCTGCGACTTCACCGAGACCAGCCCATCATTCTCCCCTTCCTTCTCGTTAATGACAGACCACGAGTGCTGGAGCGGGAGGAAGACCGCGTCATGCGCCTCCGCGCTTGCATAGGCCCGATAGACCACTGGGTTGCCTGCTTCCTTGTCTCGTGCCCGAAGATTAAACTGGGCACAGGCGGCCGTGGTTAAATCCTTGAAGCCTTCCAGATTGAGAAGCGGACGCAGGGCACTGATGACCGCACTGCCACCTGCGCTGCATCCTGCATCGGCAAAGGAGGTGCCCAAGTGGGGTGTGCCAATCGTGGTGAGCGATGCGACCTTTTCCGCCATGCCGGGAATGTCAACAATCATGTGCCGGGCATCCAGGCCGCCCATGCTGTGGGCGATGACATGCACTTTACCAGAGCTGTTGCCTGCAAGCAGACGCTGTATCTGCTCACTGAGCTGCCGCGCCCGCAAATCAACTCCCCCGGCGAAAGAGACGCTGGTGTGATGCACTTCAAAGCCATGCCGTTCAAGATGGCTCTTGATGCCTTTGAAGTAGTGGAGGCGGTCGCCTAACTGATCATCGTCCCTGCCCGACATAACGACAACACTCTGCCGGAGGAAGTCAATTCTGGCGATGCCGTGCGCCAGCACAATGGGATATGCGTTCCGAGACATTTCCTTGCTCCTTGCGATAGGCCGTAGTTTTTGCGATGCAATGCTGTTCTCTGAACAGAGCTGCATCAGCATAAGAAAAGGGCGAGCGATCGGCAAGAGCTTTCAACGGATGGACCATAGGAATGTGCAGCCTTCGCTCCATGCCCGCATTCTGAGCCTCCACTGCCGCTTTCCCTCATTGCGCAAGCCTCAGCAATATGCTATGATTTTCCCTTCTTCAGCCTCAGTTATTCCCGCTACCTGCACACCAATGGAGCCTTCATGAAGCACACGATCACCTTTCTCCCGGACAACGTGACCGCTGTCGTCAACCACGGCGAGACCCTGCTGGGCGCGGCTGCGCGGGCCGGAGTGTATGTCCACGCCTGCTGCGGCGGCGACGGGGTTTGCGGCAAATGCAAAGTGCTGGTCAACAAGGGTGAGGTGCGCTCGGACAAGGCCAACCTGAAGCAAGAGGACTGGGACAAGGGCTACCGGCTGGCCTGCCGCTCGGCAGTGGAATCGGATATGGAAGTGACCATCCCGGAACTGACCACCAAAGGCGGCAGGGCACTCAAGCGCAAGCCCAAGACCACCCGCACGGTCTCAGCTAAGGCATTGGACAGCTTGGTGGGTAAATGGCAGGTTGATCCGCCGGTGAGCAAAATCTATCTGGAGCTGCCGCCGCCGACCATAGAGGACAACATCGCCGATATGCAGCGGGTGATGCGCGGCATTCGTCAGCATTTTCCTGAAGACCATCACCGCGAGCCGTACTACGATCTGCCAGAGTTGATTAAGTACCTGCCGCGCACTCTGCGCGACGCAGATTGGAAAGTGACGCTGCTCCTTTTGCGCGGCCGGAACCAAGGCGACACCTTCCGCATTATAGATATAGAAGCAGGCGACACCACCAGCAGGCTCTACGGCTTGGCGGTGGACATCGGCACCACCACCTGTTCCGGCGTGCTGATTGACCTGCACAGCGGCGAGGTGCTGGCGGAGTCATCGGGCTACAACGGCCAGATTAGCTTCGGCGAAGACGTGATCTCGCGCATCATCTATGCTGGGCGGCCCGGTGGACTGAAGGCCTTGCAGGCTAAGGTGATTGGCACGATCAACGCCATCATTGAGGACATCTGCCGCCAAGTAGTCATCTCACCGTCGGACATTGCCTATATGATGGCCGCTGGCAACACGGTGATGTCACATCTCTTGCTGGGGCTTGATCCCAAATACCTGCGCGAGGCTCCTTATGTGCCCAGCGTCAGCGAGTTTCCCCTGACGAAAGCAGCAGATCTCGGCCTGCGCACCCATCCTTCCACCCGGCTCTTCCTTTATCCCTGCGTGGCCTCGTATGTGGGCGGCGACATTGTGTCGGGCGTTCATGCCTGCCAGATGGCCAAATCGGACAAGGTTAGCCTGTTTATAGACATTGGCACCAATGGCGAGATTGTGGTCGGCGGCAAGGATTGGTTAGTCTGCGCGGCCTGCTCGGCTGGCCCGGCCTTTGAAGGCGGCGGCATTCAGTACGGAATGCGGGCCACAGCCGGGGCAATTGAGAAGTTTCAAATCCACCCGGAAACACTGGAGCCAATGCTGGTCACAGTCGGCCAAACCAAGCCGAGCGGCATCTGCGGCTCTGGCCTGATTGCTATCGTCGCCGAGCTGCTGGAGAACAAAGTAATTGACCAGCAGGGCAAATTCCGCCACGACTTGGACACGCCCCGCGTCCGCTCAGGCAGCAGCGGCTGGGAGTATGTTCTGGCTTGGGAGCACAACTCGATGATCGGCGAGGATATCATTCTCACCGAGGTGGACATTGATAACCTGATGCGGGCCAAGGGCGCGATGTATGCAGGCTACCAGACCTTGCTGGAGTCTGTCGGCCTGAGCTTCGCTGACTTGGAGCAGGTCATTCTCGCAGGTAACTTCGGGGCCTATTTAGACTTGGAGCAGGCGATTTGCATCGGTCTGCTGCCAGACATCGACCGGGAGCATTTTTACTATCTCGGCAACGCCTCCATGCTCGGCTGCCAGATCAGCATGACCGACATGAGCCGTTTCCGTGAGCGGGAAGGCGTGCGCCAGCTGATGACCAACATGGAGCTGTCCGAAAACCCGCAGTTCATGCAGCACTACATGGCCGCACTGTTCCTGCCGCACACCGACATGCGGCTCTTTCCGAGCATTGGGAGGAAGCTGGCAGGGGAATGACGGGGTACTCACACCAGCGTCGCCTTCACACCCGGCGGAATCCCTTTCCGGCAGGGATTTTCCTGAAACACTTCCTGCAACGCCCTGCCGAGCTGGCGGAAGAGCAGCAGCCATCCTTCCGCCGGATCAATGTTTTCGCGGACGTGAATCATGATGCTGCAATCCAGACCGCCTGCCAAGCCGTCGAGGAAGTCATCTAAATCTTCGGAGAACAGGCCGCCGAAAACATCGTGGCCAAGCAGGAACCGCTGGCGGAACGCGCTGTACGGTTCGCTGAACGGCACGAATTTGACGAATTTGCGCCCTTCCACGCTCACGCCGACGCTGACCGACTGGCTGGCCAAGTCGTCCGCCGTGCTGACGCTGCTGCCCGCGCCCTGCACGCCGCAGCGGTTCATGCGGAGAATCAGCAGCTCTTTTAAAGCCTTGCCCAGCACAAGGCCGACATCCTCCATCACCACATGGCTGGAACTCAGCCGCTCGGCGACGAAATCCACAGCCAGCGTGAAGCCTGCCTCCTGCGCCATCGCCTCCATCAGACCGCTGAAACCGCTCACCTGAATAGACGGCCCGACTTTGAAACTGTACGTGCCGGGCCAGTGCTCGGCGCAATTCACCGCCACGCGCACCCGGCTTTCCGCAGTGGTGCGTACCACAGCGGCGGCCTGCTCAGACAGCTCCTCAACCACGATGCCGTGCGCCGGAGCGGCCTTGCCTGCTGCCGCATCTGCCTGAGCTGGCGGCATTCTCGGCGCAAACATCTTGCTCAGGGCAATGCCAACCGAACGGAACACGCCCTCCCACGCATGGTGCGGGTCTTCTACGCCGCAGATGCGGACATGTAGCCGCACCTGCAAGCCCTGCGTCAGCCCGCGCAGCAGCTCCAGCAGCGGCGCGCTGGAGGCTAGCTGCTCGCAGCGCAGACCGAAAAACCACGTCGGATCAAGCTGCTCCACGGTTTCAATCAGGAAATCCGGCTCGGCGGCAAAGGCGACCGCCACTTCCGCGCTGCCGTCGTCAATCATGCCTAACGCTGCCCCGTTGTTTGTCCGGCGGGGAAATCCGGCAATCGTCCGGCCCAGCGCAAGGCCAAGCTGCGGCCAGTCATTGCTGTTCCACAACAAATCAATACCGCAGCCCATCCGCCAAGCAATATGCTCGACCATGTGGCTGACAAAATCATTCGGCGTGAGCAGCTTTTTTTTGGTTGGCTCACCAAAATGCAGGGCGATTTGATTTGGCATGAATGAGGAATATACTCTGCGGATGAAATCAGCCTGCTCTAATGCAGCGAATGTTGTGCCGCCGGTTGCCACACCGATGGTGAAGCAGCCTGCTTTGCTGCCTGCCTCCGCGCCGAGCAGGGAATCTTCAATCACTGCGCACTGCGCTGGCGGAAATTCTAAGAGGTTTGCGGCGTAGATGTAGGTGTCAGGCGCAGGCTTGGGCCGCAGATTGTGCAGATCATTGCCGACAATCAGATCAAAATATTCAGCAATGCCGGATTGCGTAACAATCTTGCGCACATCTTCGGTCGGATTATTGGAAACCACCGCTGTTTTAATTCCCTGCGCTTTGCAGGCGGCAAGAATCTCAACAATGCCCGGATTGACAGGAAAAACCGATTCGTTGCGGACTTGATTGTACTCAGCCAGAACAGCACTCTGCACAGCATCTGCCGCCGTGATGCTCTCTTCGGTCTCGACAAAGGCAAAAATTCGCCGCCAGAATTCCGGCGGATGATAGGCGAAGATCGAGCGGATGAATTCTTTCGAGAGATTGACCGGCCTGCCAAGGTGTTTCTTCAGTAGCTCGCCGCAAAGGGAAAGATCAAGGCCGAGGCTGTCTAAAAGAACGCCGTCCATGTCGAACAGGATGGCCTTGGTTTCGTCGGGGAGCCATTGCATGAGAATCTGCCTGCACATATAGTTCGGAATGTCACATTATTATACTTGTCACACCGCCACACCAGCCGGTTGAAATCGGCATTCAGGCGGCGAACTGTGGTTTGAGCCGTCTCCTGATCTATCTCATGCCAACCTGCTTGAAATACTCTTCTATTTTATTTCTCGCTTACGGTATTGAAAAAAACAATGCGATAGTTCACAACTTGGGTTATGCCTAAGGCTCACGCGGCGGCTCTGGTTCAGCGGATTTTTCCTCGCGCTGGCAGGCGCGCTCTGGCAAGGCGATGTTCAGCTCCAAAATTTCGCAGTCTGCGTCCCGGTCCAGCGTGATGGAGATATCATCCTGACTGATATCGACGTATTTCTTAATCACCGCAAGCAGTTCGTCCTGGAGCTGCGGCAGAAAAGAAGGCCGGTTCCGCTGAATCTTGTCTCTGGCAATCAGAATGCTCAACCGTTCCTTGGCCACTTCCGCCGATTTGCGGTTGGCGTTGAAATAGTCAAATAAGCCCATCTAATTGCCTCCGAAGAATTTACTGAAGATGCTTTTCTTTTTCGGGTCAATGAAGCGCATCTCCACGTCTTCCCCAAGAAAGCGGGCCACACAGTCATGATAGGCCATGCCCGCTTCGCTGCTGCTGTTGGCGATCACCGGCACGCCTTGGTTGGAGGCGGTCAACACGGCTTCAGATTCCGGGATGACACCCAGCAGGGGAATGGAGAGAATTTCCTGAATATCTTTCACCGACAGCATCTCGCCCTTCAGCACCCGTTCCGGCGAGTAGCGGGTGAGGAGCAGATGCTCTTTGACCGGCGTACGGTTTTCAACCACCCGCTTGGTTTTGCTAGCGAGCAGGCCAAGAATGCGGTCTGAGTCGCGCACCGAGGAAATCTCCGGGTTGGTGACGACCAGTGCTTCATCGGCAAAGTACATCGCCATGAACGCACCATGCTCTATCCCGGCGGGGGAATCGCAGACGATGTAGTCAAAGCTCGCCTTCAGCTCTTCCAGCACGCCCTCCACACCTTCCATAGTCAACGATTCCTTGTCCTTAGTCTGCGAGGCGGGCAGGATGTACAGGTTCTCGGTGCGTTTGTCGCGGATCAGAGCCTGATTGAGGCGGGCCTCCTTGTTGATCACGTTGACAAAGTCATACACCACCCGACGCTCGCAGCCCATGACGAGGTCGAGATTGCGCAGGCCGACATCAAAATCAATCACCGCCGTTTTGTAGCCTTCTAAGGCCAAGCCCATGGCAAAGGCCGCGCTGGTCGTGGTTTTGCCGACACCTCCTTTGCCTGAGGTGACTACGATAATCTTGGTCACGTGTGTTCTCCTTTATTAATGACTACAAAGCCGTGATGTGCAGCCTGCCGCCGTGCAGCCGGATTTGCACAGCCTTGAAGCGCAGATTGGCTGGAAAGTCCTCGCTGACGAGATGGATGCCCGCGATGGAGACCAGCTCGGCCTCCAGCTTCTGGCAGAAAATGCGGGCGTTCGGGCTGCCGCCGCAGCCGGCAAAGGCTCGGCCCCGCAGCGCGCCATACACGTGAATGCTGCCGGGCGCGGCAATCTCCGCGCCGGAGCCAACAGAGGCCAAAATGGTCAAGTCGCCGTGGTCAATGACCACGCTTTGCCCAGATCGTACCGGCTCAGTGATGATGCGGGAGCTTTCCAAGACCGCCTGCCGCACTTCCGCTGCTGGCACATCTTCCGCAGTTTCGGATTGTTCCGCCTGCTGCCTACCTCCGGCCCGCGCGGTCAGCACGGCTAATTCCAGAGCCGCAGCGTGGCTCTTCAGCCGCTCTGCTCCGCCGATGATGCCGACCGGCAGGAAGCCCTGCGCCCGAACAATGCTGACCAGCATGGCCAAATCAAACTCTTCGTCCTCATCAAGCTCCCGCAGGCTGATAACCACCGGCGCATGATGGAAAAAATCTGGAGCCTGTCTGACTTTCTCGGCCAGCTGGGCTGTCAGCGCGTCCATATCGTTCCGCCGCAGCGACAGCACCAGAATGGTGAATGCCGCGCCCTTCAGATCAAAGACCGCCTTGCCGTCATTTTTTGCGGAAGTGGACATGTTGCTTTTCGGTGAAAACGGTCAAGCCGCCGCGCTCTTGTTCTTGTTATACGGATTGCACTCGGGATAGAGCCGCTCGGCGCAGTCTGGGCAGATGCCGTGGGTGAACTTCGCATCAGACTGCTCCCGGATATACGTTTCCAGCGGCTGCCAGTCGCCGTGTTCTCTTCTGATTCGTTTGCAGGCGGCGCAGATGGGCAGCATTCCTTCGAGATATTTTATCCGCCGGAATAAATTGCTGGTCAACTGCATGGCTCCTGCGGCGACAAGGGCGATGACAATGCTTTCAAACAGCGATTCCCGCCAGTTCACCGGCGTTTTTTCCGCGCCAAGCAGAAGGGCCGGAATGTCAATGATTTCATCCAGCCAGACAAGGACGATGATGCAGGCGAATGCCGCCGCCTCATAGGCAATCACCCGTTTGGAGATGAAGTTTTTCTCGGTCATGCTTGAGTTCAGGAGGAGACATTCCGCCCAGTATCCAGCCGGATACGCTGACTGAACAACCAGTAACGAAAACATGCGGCGCGAACGGCAGCGCATCTACGGAGAAAAAGCAATAGTCAATGGTTGTTATTCACTATAACCGTTTTCAGGATTAGTTCCAGCCGGAATTGCAGCGACGGAATTTTTTTCCAAGCGGAGGGGGAAAATAAAAAAGCCGCTCCGGCTGCCCGGAACGGCCCCCTCCCGCTCCTGAGAGGCAGTTCAGTTGCGGTAGAACAGGTGTTCGCCGTACTTGGCGACGTAGGTTTTGTCAGCAGCCCATCGAGGGCGGACATCCTGCCGGTGGTAGAACGTGGCACCTCTGGTGAAATCTTTGCTGGTCATAGCCTTCATCGCTGTTTTCATGCAGTCAGCAAAAACCTCCGGCTCGGTCGGCATGTAGGAATCTTGGAGAAAGGTCCAGCTGAATTGATGAGGAGCCATGACCACCTGCTCAACGGTCTGCTTGTTCTCAGTGGCCCGGTTAAGGGTGACATGGGCGACGGCGAGCTGACCGATCTGGGGTTCGCTGCGGGCTTCGTGGTAAATGTTCAGCGTCAGCCACAGCAGTCCTTCGAGAAAACTCATAACCTGCACCTCGTCTGATGGTGTTTTCATCATCAATCATCGTCGATCATTTTCTGATCACCGTTGATCATTATTCGTCATCATTGAGCGCAGAAATATACTTGCTTTTTTGCAAAAAGCAAGCCTTTTCTCTTATTTTCGGAGATATTTTCTTGGATTTCTTTGAGAAAGACTCTCATCTTTCCCGGCAGGCCGCATGAATGCAGGAACTGGGCTGAACAGTTATAGCTGCTCCAGCTCAGGGGGAAGGGAGGCTTTTTTAGCAGTGTTGCACTGTTTGCAGCAGGGAACAAGGTTGCCTTTGACCGAGCAGCCCCCTTGAGAAAGCGGCACCACGTGGTCCATGGTCAGCTCGCCGGGCGGGAACTTGTGCTGGCAATAATGACAAAGCCCGGGTGCGGTTTTCTGCTGCCACCAGCGGCTCCGGCGCAAGTCTCTTGCTTTATTTCGTTCAGCCCGGATAAACGCTTCATCCACGCCAAAGCTGAAGTTGTCCAGCTTGTCATCATTCCTCCGCATCGGTCAAGCCTCCAAGTAGGAGTTGGCGGGCCGCGCCAACAAGATAAAGCGAGCCGGAAATGCAGATCAGGTCATCCGTGGCGGCAAGCGAGCAGGCTTGGGCCAAGGCCGCAGGTACCGAGGCCGCACGGCGGGCTTTTTCCCAGAGGGCGGCCGAGAGCAAAGCCTCTAACTGTTCCGGGCTGGCAGCCCGTTCTGATTCTGCCGCCTTGGTCAAAATGATCAGATCAGCCAGTGGCGCAACCTCGCGCAGGCTGGTGCGGATGTCCTTGTCCGCCATTGCTCCCCAGACCAGAATCAGACGGCGGCGGGGAAAGTTATCGCGTAGGGCCTGCGCCAATACTGCTGCACCTGCCGGGTTGTGCGCTCCGTCCAGAAGAAACTGTAGCCCTTCGGCATTACGGAAATATTCCAGCCTGCCGGGCCAGCGGGTTTGCGCAAGGCCGTTGCGGATTTGCTCGCCGCTGACTGCCCAGCCTTGCCGCTGGAGGAGCTGCACCGTCGCCACGGCGAGCGAACAGTTGCCAATCTGATGCGTTCCGTGCAGCGGCATGGGCAAATTGTCCAAATGCAGTCCGTCTATGCCGTGATATTGCCACGCCGAACCAGTGCCGCTGCCGCTGAAATCATGGCCATAGAGAAAGAGTGGAGCCTCGCGCCAGACGCAGGTTTCACGGACAACCCTGCCGGAGTCATCATCAGCAACTCCAGCAATCACCGGCACCTTCGGCTTGATAATGCCCGTTTTCTCCGCTGCAATCGCGGCCAGCGTGCTGCCAAGATACTGCTCGTGATCCATGCTCACGTTGGTGATGACAGAAACCAGCGGCGTGATCACGTTGGTGGCATCCAGCCGCCCACCCATGCCCACTTCCAGCACCGCAAAATCGACCTGTTGCTCGGCAAACCAGAGAAAAGCGAGCACCGTTGTGCATTCAAAATAGGTGATTTGGCTACCGTCCAGCACGGCCTCAATCGTGGCGAGCAGGCGGGCGAAATCCTCCTTGCTGATGTGGGCATCACCAATGCGGAAGCGCTCGCGTACTGAGCCAAGATGAGGTGAGGTATAGATACCGGTCTTGTAGCCCGCTGCGGTGAGGATGGAATGCAGCGTCGCCGCGACAGAGCCTTTGCCGTTGGTGCCTGCAATATGCAGACAGCGCAGCCCGCGCTGCGGATTGCCCAGCCGCTCCAAGAAGCGGTTCATGGAATCCAGCCCCAGCTTGATTTTGAAGAACTGGAGCTGATCGAGAAACTGCCATGCCTGCCGGTAATTCATAGGGTAAGCCGCTTCACTTTTTGAATAGGCCGACCACGAACAGTAAAACTGAGGCACCGACCACTGAGGTGATCAGCCAGTTGGCTAGTCCTTGAGCGACATGAATGCCTGCCGCCCCGAAAAGCCAGCTGCCGACAAACGCGCCGATGATGCCGAGCACGATATTGCCGATCAGTCCGAAGCCGGAGCCTTTCATTAGCTTACCGGCCAGCCAGCCTGCCAGTGCGCCGACAGCAAGAAAAACGAGCAAAGATACAGGTGTCATGGCGTTCCTCCGTAAGTGAATTCCGCTTATGCGGTCTGCACGGCGACTTGCCGTTCTCTGCTCCGCAGCATACTGATTAGGCAGCAGAAATGCAAACAGGAACTGCGGCCTGCTGCTTTTATCGCCGCCGTCTGCTTTTTCCTGTGCTGGCAACTGGCACAGGCGGAGGAGGCGGCATCAGCAGTCCATCTTCGGGAACTGTGCAAGGCAGTGGCCTGCCGATGCACTCCTCAATCGCCGGAAGCTGAAACGCCCCTTCCTCGCAGGCGAAGCTGACAGCAATACCGTTCTCGCCTGCCCGGCCTGTTCTGCCGATGCGGTGGACATAGTCCTGCGGCTCATAGGGCAGGGTGTAGTTGACCACGTGCGTAATGCCGTCGATATGGATGCCCCGGCCCGCCACGTCAGTGGCGATCATCACCGTGACTTTGCCGTCGCGGAACCGTTCCAAGCGGGTCATACGCTTTTCCTGCGGCACGTCGCCGCTCAACAGCACCGCCTCAATGCCATTGCCGCGCAGCCGCTCATGCAGCCTTGCCGCCTCGTGCTTCATGTTGACAAAAACCATCACCCGCCCGGTCGCCTGCTCGGCGAGCAGGTTGTAGAGCACAGTGTACTTTTCCTCGCTGGTCACGGTGTAAATTACCTGCTTAACCGTCTCTACCGCCACCTGCTCCGGGTCGCTTTCGATATAGACCGGCTTCACGCACCACTGAGAGGCCAGATGCTTGACATCCTCGCTGACTGTAGCAGAGAACAGCAGGGTCTGCCGCCGCTCTTTGGGCGGCGTTTGCGCGATAATCCGCCGCACGTCAGGGATGAAGCCCATGTCCAGCAT
>DHWV01000069.1:31125-36235 GCA_002413355.1 Desulfobulbaceae bacterium UBA5173
TGTCCAGCATCCGGTCGGCCTCGTCAATCACCATGATCCTGACCTGCTCCAGGCTGATCACCCGCTTGGAAACATAGTCAAGGAGACGGCCCGGCGTGGCGGCAATTACGTCCACGGGCTGGCTGGACAGAAGCTGCTCCTGCTTCTGGTATTCCGTGCCGCCAAAGACTGCGGCGATCCGCAGCGGGAGATATTTGCCAAGGGATTTTCCGTCCTTGGCAATCTGCGCAACCAGCTCGCGGGTCGGTGCTATGATTAGGGCGCGGGGCAGTCCCGGTTTGCGCAAGGGCTGCTTTTCGTTGAGCAGACGGGTGAATAGGGCGACAAGAAAGACCGCGCTTTTGCCGGTACCGGTGCCTGCCCTACCGATCAGATCTTTGCCCTCCAAGGCCGCAGGTAAGGCCTGCTCCTGAATTGGGGTGCAGTATTTGAAGTCTAGCTCGGCGATACCGCGCATCAGAGCTGTCGGCAGCGCAAAGTCATGGAAACGGCTGCGACCCTCGACCGGATCAACCTGGAATTCCGCCACAGTCCATTCCGGCTGCTTCGTTTTTTGGGAACGTTCGGGTCTGCTGCGACGGACTGGCTCCGGCTGCTCCGCAGGCTGGGCCTGCACAGGTGATGTGCGCGGAGACTGTGGTTCAGGAACGGCATGGCGCGGTGTTTTGCCAGACCATATCCGTTTTAGCTTTTTTCCTGCCTTGGCAAGCAATGCTTTGATCATATTGCAACAGTGGTGCGAAAACAAACAAGGATGATGCGCCGTGTCCGACGCGGGAAAGCCTGCCCTATCGGAGGCACGTTCCGTCAGGGCAGAGAGGATCAGGCTGCTTCCAGTTCCAGACCGCAGCAGCGGGTCAAATAGTCGTCAAAGCTCATCCGCTCGTCGGCGACGCGGTCGGGCAGGAATTCGATGATCCGATTGGCGACGGTGGATACGAGCTGATGATCGTGGGAGGAGAAGAGCATCACTTCCGGGTAAGCGGTCATCGCATTGTTGAGGGAGGTGATGGACTCAAGGTCAAGATGGTTGGTCGGCTCGTCCAAAACAAGGGCGTTAGCACCGGAAAGCATCATCCGCGATAACATGCAGCGCACCCGCTCGCCACCGGAGAGCACAGAAACCTTTTTCAACGCTTCGTCGCCGGAGAAGAGCATCCGGCCGAGAAAGCCTCGGACAAAACTTTCCGTCTCCTGCGGCGGCGCATACTGCCGCAACCAAGTGACGATGTTCATGTCCGTGTCCTTGAAGTACGCGCTGTTTTCTTTGGGGAAATAGGACTTGGTGATGGTCACTCCCCAGCGCACCGTGCCGCTGTCCGGTTCCAGCTCGCCCGCAAGTATCTGGAAGAGCGTGGTCTTGGCCAGGCCATTGGAGCCGACAAAGGCGATTTTATCGCCCTTGCCTACGCTCATGCTGAAATCCTTGAACATGGTCACGCCGTCCACGGTCTTGCTCAGGCCGTCAACTTCCAGAATGATGTCGCCGCAGGGCCGCTCTGGCTTAAAGTCAATGTAGGGATACTTGCGCGAGGAAAGCGGCATGTCCTCAATGGTCAGCTTTTCCAGCAGCTTCTTCCGCGAGGTGGCTTGCTTGGCTTTGGAGGCGTTCGAGCTGAAACGGCGGATAAAATCCTTCAGCTCCAGCTCTTTGGCTTTGGCCTTCTTATTCTCGGTCTCCTTCTGGCGGAACTGAAGTTGGCTGGCCTGCTGCCAGAAGTCGTAGTTACCGACATAGACCTGGAGCCGACCGTAATCAATGTCCGCTGTGTGCGTGCAGACCTGATTGAGGAAATGCCGGTCATGCGAAACAATGATCACTGTGTTCGGGAAGCGGGAGAGAAAATTTTCCAGCCAAGTGATCGTGGCGATGTCTAGCTGGTTGGTCGGCTCGTCGAGCAGGAGGATGTCCGGGCTGCCGAACAGGGCTTGGGCAAGCAACACGCGCACCTTGTCCGCGCCTTCCAGCTCCCGCATCTTTTTCTGGCGCAGCTCCTCGCCAATGCCCACGCCGTTGAGCAGCACCGCCGCTTCGGATTCAGCCTCATAGCCGTTCATCTCGCCGAACAAGGCTTCCAGCTCGCCGCTTCGGATGCCGTCTGCTTCGCTGAACTCTGTTTTAGCGTAAATTTTCTCCCGTTCCGCCATCACCTCGTAGAGTTTCTGGTGGCCCATGATGACAGTGCTAAGGACGGTGTGTTCGTCAAAGGCGAACTGATCTTGGCGGAGCACAGCGATGCGCTTACCCGGATCCACGGAAACATGGCCCTGCTGCGGCTCCAGCTCGCCAGAGAGAATTTTTAAGAAGGTCGATTTGCCTGCGCCGTTGGCACCGATCAGGCCGTAGCAGTTGCCGGGAGTGAACTTGATGTTGACTTCTTTGAAGATGACTCGCTTGCCGTAAGTGAGTCCAACGTTGGTGACAGTAATCATTGCGGTTGTGAAGTTGGTGAAAGAGGGAAGGGCAGGAAGGGAGGGGAAGGTCGGACGGGAATCCGCCCTTCATCGGCAGAGTAGCGGCTTATGTGGACGGAACATCCTCCGGCACTGCGGTCTCTCCCTCGCTGTTCTCATCTGTTTGCTGTTTTTTAGCCAGCTTCTGCTGCAGCTTCTCTTCCTGTTTCTTTTTTTTTGCCAGTTCCTTCTGGCGCTTCTCAAAGGAATAATTTGGTTTGGCCAAGAGATGCTCCTGTGTGGTGGTGAAAGGATGGAAATTCTGCAAAAAAAAAAGACCCCGCAGCAAACGGGGTCTTGTCGGTGCTGCTCGGTTCAGTCTTACTTCTTGCTCTGAACGACGTTCTCTGCGGCCAGCCCCTTCGGGCCGTTAACAACTTCAAAGCTCACGCGCGCACCTTCTTGGAGCGACTTGAACCCGTCAGCCTTGATCGCGGAATGATGCACAAACACATCGTTGCCGCCGTCCTGCTGAATGAAACCGAATCCCTTAGCATCGTTGAACCATTTTACTGTGCCTTCTGCCATTTTCTGCTGCTCTCCTTGCTTGCTTCCGCAGTCTAGTTTTTCCAGACCGCCTTTAAGACTTGCTGCTTCCTCTGCGATGCCGAACAGACAGTTCGCGCCTGCCCGGCAGATCATCATCTGGGCAACACAGGGCTGCTTACAGCTGAACCACCTTGTCAGCTGCCGGTCCTTTTGGGCCGTTGACAACTTCAAAGCTCACGCGCGCGCCTTCTTGGAGCGACTTGAACCCGTCAGCCTTGATCGCGGAATGATGAACAAACACATCCGGTCCGCCATCCTGCTGAATGAAACCGAATCCCTTGGCATCGTTAAACCACTTTACTGTGCCCTGTGCCATTTTCAACTGCTCCTTGCTGTTCGCAGCTCAATTCTGAGCGGCTTAAATCATTTAATGCCAACAGAAAATTCTGTCGGCCGGCAGCCTCAGCAGCCGCAACAAAAAAACCGCACGCCTCTTTTTTGGAGAGGATTGTGCGGCAATTTTCGTAATGCGCATCTGCGAGAGTGACTGCACAACATACAACTATAATAGCCGATCTGAAGGAAGGTGCAAGATGTTTTTTCATACAGGCGGAAAAAGATTCTTTGCGGTCAGTTCGGCAAAGGGAATTCTTCCTTCGCGCAGGCAATGCAGGCTGCCTTGCCCTCCCCAGCCGACCAAAGTGGAGCCTGCGCCGCCGGGCGTTCTGCCGCCATCAAGAATCAGGTCAAGCTCATTGCCGAAAGCTGCTGCCACTTCCGCCGCCGTAACCGCCGCCGCTTCCCCTGAGCGGTTGGCACTGGTGGCGGTGACTGGCCCGCCAAAGGCTGCCAGCAGCTTGGCCGCTGTTGCATCCGGTGAGTGGCGGATGCCAACCGTGCCTGTACAGCCAGTCAGCAATTCCGGCAGATCCTTTTTCGCTGGAAAAACTAAGGTCAGCGGGCCGGGCCAAAAGCGGTTCATAAGCAGGCGCAGCGCATCCGGCATTTCTGCCGCCAGCAGCGGCACCTGCGTTTGATCTTGTACCAAAACCAGCACCGGCTTGTTTTCCGCACGCCGCTTGAC
This sequence comes from Desulfobulbaceae bacterium UBA5173, assembly GCA_002413355.1. Taxonomy (GTDB): domain Bacteria; phylum Desulfobacterota; class Desulfobulbia; order Desulfobulbales; family Desulfobulbaceae; genus Electronema. The sequence continues at coordinate 35,153 of DHWV01000069.1, forward strand.
TGCGAAAAGCCGCCGCAGGGCCTTGGTGTTGAAGGGATCAACGCCCAAGCCGTAATAGGTTTCTGTGGGAAAGGCAATGAGGCCGCCTTGCTTGAGCAGCGCGGCGGCCTCATTGAAGGCGGCTTCAGAAGCCGGGACAATCACGCCGCTGTCTGCCCTTTCGATTGCTGAAGAGCGAGGTTTTTTGCCGCAACCTGCTCCTCCATTTCCCGGACAAACTGGCGCAGAGCTTCGCTGATTTCCTGATCGTTGATGGCCAAGATTCTCGCCGCAAAAACTGCCGCGTTCTTGGCCCCGGATTTGCCGATGCCCATCGTCGCCACCGGAATGCCGGGCGGCATCTGCACGGTCGAAAGCAGGGCATCAAGGCCGTTGAGCGGCGAAGCGTCAATCGGCACGCCGATCACCGGCAGCGTGGTATGGGCGGCAATCACTCCGGCCAGATGGGCGGACATACCCGCGCCGGCAATAATAATCTTCAGGCCGCGTCGGGCTGCGGTACGGGCGTATTCAGCGGTCTGCTCCGGCGTGCGGTGGGCCGAGGAGATGAGCATTTCGTGCTTGATGCCGACGCTGGTCAGGAAGTCCGCCGCCGCCTGCATCACCGGCAGATCAGAGTCCGAACCCATGACAATGCTCACCACCGGGCCGGTGTGCTTTTGCAGGCGGCGCAGGGCGCGGTGGCCGATGTCACGACGGAAGTAACTGCCTTTCCATTTGATTTTATCCACGGCCTTGTAGGCCCGCTCAATGGCCTTGCCGATGGAAATGTCCATGGCGGTCACGCCGAGAACCCGCCCGCCTGCGGTGAGTGTGGTCTGATTCTCAATAGTCGTGCCCGCATGAAAGACCATGACATCCTTCAGCTTTGCCGCATTAACCAGGCCGGTGATCGGCCTGCCCGCTTTGTAGCTGCCAGGATAGCCCTCTGAGGCCATGACCACGCAGACCGCCGGGCGCGGATCAATCTCCAGCTCAATTTCATCCAGTGCGCCGTCAATGGCCTTTTCAAAAATCTCGACCAGATCGGTTTGCAGGCGCATCAGCAGGGGCTGGCATTCCGGGTCGCCGAAGCGGCAGTTG
>DHWV01000069.1:36491-47188 GCA_002413355.1 Desulfobulbaceae bacterium UBA5173
CGAAGCGGCAGTTGAACTCCAGCACGTTGATTTTCTCGCCGTCAATCATCAGGCCCGCGTAGAGCATCCCCTTGTAGGGACGGCCTTCCGCAGCCATGCCGCGCACAGCGGGCAGCATGACCTCATTCATCACCCGCATGGTCATCGAATCGTCCAGAACTGGCGCGGGCGAGTAGGCCCCCATGCCGCCGGTGTTCGACCCCCGGTCGCCCTCGAAAATCGCCTTGTGATCCTGCGACGACGGCAGCGGCAGCACATTCTCGCCGTCCACAAAGGCGATGAACGAAGCCTCCTCGCCGGAAAGAAACTCCTCGACCACCACCCGGTTGCCTGCTTCGCCAAAGGCCCGATCTTTCATAATCTGATCAACCGCCAGTTTGGCCTCGCTCTTGTTCTGGCAGACCATCACGCCCTTGCCTGCGGCCAATCCGTCAGCCTTGACCACACACGGCGCACCGATTTTATCAATGAACTTTTTAGCGGCATCAGGCCGATCAAAGGTTTCGTACTCAGCGGTCGGAATATTGTATTTCTTCAGGAAGTCCTTGCAGAAGACTTTGCTGCCTTCCAGTTCCGCCGCCGCTGCGGTTGGGCCGAAGATGCGCAGTTCCTTGGCTTGGAAGCGGTCCACGATGCCAGCCGCTAATGCGTTTTCCGGGCCGACCACAGTCAGGCAGATGTTTTCTTTAATCGCAAAGTCGAGCAGCCCATCCACGTCGTCCGCCGCGATTTTAACGCAGGTGGCCAGCTTCCGTATGCCAGCGTTGCCTGGGGCGCAGTAGATGGCCTTCACTCTCTCCGACTGGCTCAATTTCCAGACTAAGGCATGTTCTCTGCCGCCGGAACCGATGACCAAAACCTTCATCCAAATCTCCTTGCTGAGTGTTTGTGCAATTGCGCCGCCGGAAGTCCGGGGGCAGAGGGCCGCTCCTCCTGACCAGACGGCTATCATACCACAAAAACAGCAGGTTCCGCAACTGATGCGTGCTGGTCAAGCGTTTCATTTCAAGCAGAGCGAGAAATTTCGGCCCGACTAGGAAGGAGATTCCGCCTTGTGATTCTGGCCGATATGGCTTGGCACGAGAAGGGTGCAGCTAAACAGCAACCTTGTCCCGTTTTTCCTCCCGTTTGATCCGTTCCCACTGCGCCCGCAGCTCCTCCTCTGAAGGCATTGCCTGCCCGTCGGCGGCGAAGACATGCGGGTGCCTACGCTGCATTTTTTCGCAGATACCGCTGAGGGCTTGCCCGGCTGAGCAGCCGCCCTGCTCCTCGCAGATGAGCAGGAGCAGGGCAAGAACAAAATGGAGGTCGCCAGCCTCCTCGCAGATCAATGCCGCATCGCCCTGATCAATCGCTTCAGCCAGCTCCGCTGCCTCTTCGAGCAGGTATTTTTTCAGACTGGCCGCCGTCTGCCGCTGATCCCACGGGCAGCCGCGTTCGGAGCGGAGGAGACGGACGATTTCCTCTAACCGCTGAAAGGGATTGACAGGCGAGGCCGCTTCCGGTTTAGTAGCAGACATGTTGCTTTTGCTCAAAGAGAAGGAGTGTTGCCGCCATGACTGACAACGTGATTTTTTTCCGGCCTTATCCCTTTGCGCCGGGACAGAAAATTCATATTGAAGATGGCCACCGCCGGGGTGACTGGCTGGTCATCGCTGTTGATGAACGAAAAGTGACCCTGCGCTGCCCGGTGTCCGGGCGAGAATTTGCTTGGGACCGCTTCTGCTATAGCACCGAAGAGCGGCAGGCCGAGTTCCCAGCTCCAAATCAATTGGCGACATTGAGCAGTTTGACTGTGTAAACAATCACCTCGCCTGCCAAAGGGTGGTTGTAATCGACCGTGACTATGCCGTTCTGCACAGAGACGACATCAGCCGGGACTTTGACAACCTCGCCTTCCCGCGCCACATTCAGCGACAGGATCATGCCGGGTTTCGGGTCAACCGTGCCGTAAAAAGCCGTGACCGGAATTTCCTGCATCAGCTCCGGCAGGCGCGGGCCGTAGGCATCCTCAGGCTGCACGCGGATGACTCTGGTTTGTCCCGGTGTCATGCCGAACAGGCAGGCTTCAACCGCTGGGCAGACGGTGCCGCCGCCGATGGTCAGCGTCAGGGGTTTATCGGTCTCTTCGATCAATTCGCCGTTTTCAAGCGCGGCAGTGTAAGTGATAGTGACAGTGTCAGTCAGGGCAACGGGACGCATTAGGTTGTCTGGAACAGGAAATGGGTTGGTCTGAACAGTTGCCCGCTCTTTATAAGGGAATATTTGTCGTTTGGCAAGATTTGGCCGGACGGAATGTTTGAATGTTCTTCCGCAAAACAGGAGGACGGCATGGAGCTTGAATGCGCAAAATACGGCGAGAAAATGGATTCCGCTGAGGCGGCGTGCAGACATCCGGGCGATTACTGCCAATATCGGAAAGCCTGCATGATTCAGTTTGTTGAGCGCGAGAACAGAGGCGAAAAAAGCAGCGGCTGCATCAAAGACAGAAAAGAAGAGCTGACACGTGGAGCGACGTAGAGCGTTGTTTCATTTCAAACATCCCAAGGAGGGATAAGGCTATGAATCTTCACCTGCATTTCACCGTTGAGTATCTACTTGCAATCATTGCCGGGATTGCCATTCTCAGCACGCCAAAGTTGTTGAGTTACATTGTGGCGATTTATCTGATTGCTGTTGGTGTGATCGGGATTCTTGGACTTAAAATATAGCCTTGACGGGAGACTGCTGTCCATTGCCGAAATTGGGCGGCAGTCACACGATGTGCTTGTTCAACCGCAAAAAAAGAAAGTCTGAGCACAGCGTCAAACGGTCTCCTCGTCCTGAAGACTGGCATTTTACTTTTGCTGATTTGATGGCCTTGTTCCGGCCATCGCGCAGAATTCCAATATAAACTAAATGACACATGAGCATCTATCAGATACTCTCTAAAAAGAAATTTGGGGAAATCGGGTTGAAACACTTGGTGAAGTATTTTATTGTCATAATTATCATATATATTCCCATAGCTGCCATCGCATTCTTTTCAAATTTATTGACAAAAACAGATAACCACGCCGCAGTGTTACTGTCCGCACATGCTTTATCAGATCATGATTACTGGGCACCGCCTCTTGCTTTTCTGGGCAGTTACCCAGAATGGACTTTATATTTTAATTCGCGAGGACAGAAGATAGACTATTTTTTCAACGCTACAAAAGGTGACTTCATGAAAGTTCTTGCCGACAATAGGTATCAAAGCATCGTGCTGGTCGGTCATGGAAGCTATAACACGTGGCGGGCTACAGATGATCAGATAGCAAACTATGACATCGAGGCGATGAAAGGGAAATTTCAAATGAAACATGGCGAATGGATACAGCTGTCATGTGGTGATCCTGATTTTTCACCGATTCACATAGGAGAGCTTGTTATGGAAAAAAAGAATGTTTATCATTACAATGGCGCAGCCGGAACGTTAGATTTTATTCTTGAGGCCTTGACAGCGTTCCGCCATATCAAAAAAATATCCGCGCATAGCGCAAAGTAACTTCATTTCAAGAACATGCTGGAACTTAACTTCAAGAAATCCACCGACGGCCTCCTTCCCGCCATCGCGCAGGACGCAACCACCGGCGAAGTGCTGATGCTGGCCTATATCAACGAAGAATCGTGGCGGAAAACCTTGGAGACCGGCAAGGCGCATTACTGGAGCCGTTCGCGCGGCAAGCTCTGGCTCAAGGGCGAATCGTCCGGCCATATCCAAATTGTGAAGGAAATTTTGGTGGATTGCGACCTCGACACCGTGGTGTTCAAGCTCGAACAGCTCGGCGGCGCGGCCTGCCACACCGGCCATAAAAGCTGCTTTTACCGCCGGGTGCAGGGCGACGAGCTGGAAATCCAAGGCAAGCCGGTCTTTGATCCGGCCAAGGTGTATGGTTAAAATTTTGTAAGGGCGGTTCGCGAACCGCCCTTACAGATATTTCGCAATATCGAGGATATCATGAGCGTATTAAAAGTTGGCCTGCCCAAAGGCAGTCTGGAGCAGGCGACCGTCGAGCTGTTTAAGAAAGCGGGCTGGAAGATCAGCATGACGTCCCGCAATTATTTCCCGGAAGTGGACGACCCGGAGCTGTCCATCTACATCTGCCGCCCGCAGGAGATGTCGCGCTACGTCGAAGACGGGATGCTGGACGCGGGCATCACCGGCAAGGACTGGACGCTGGAGAACGGCTCCGACGTGGAGGTGATCGAGGACTTGATTTATTCCAAGGTCAGCCGCAAGCCCACCCGCTGGGTCATCGCTGTGCCCGGCGACTCGCCGATCACCACGGTGGAGCAGTTAGACGGCAAAAAGATCGCCACCGAGCTGGTCAATGTCACCCGCAGCTTTTTCGAGGGGCGCGGCCTGAAGGTGGACATCTCCTTTTCCTGGGGCGCGACTGAGGCCAAAGCGGTTTCCGGCTTGGCGGACGCGATTGTCGAAGTGACCGAGACCGAGGCGACCATCCGGGCGCACGGTCTGCGGGTCATCCACGAGCTGATGCAGTCCAACACCCAGCTCATCGCCAGCAAGCAGGCTCTCGCTGATCCATGGAAAAAGGAGAAGATCGAGCACTTAGCCATGCTGCTGCAAGGCTCGCTGCGGGCAGACCAAATCGTCGGCCTGAAGATGAACGTGCCGGAGGAAGGCTTCGACGCAGTGCTGGCGATTCTGCCCAGCGTCACCGCGCCGACCGTGGCCCGCCTGCACAAGCAGCCGTGGTTCTCGGTTGAAACGGTGATTTCCGAGCATCAGGTGCGTGACCTGATTCCGAAGCTGAAAAAACTCGGCGCACAGGGGATCATCGAGTATTCGCTGAACAAAGTGATATGATAGACTTCACGCAAGTTGCTTTCGTTGACTCGGTCTATGACCTGCGCAAATTGCCGGAGCAGCTTATCCCGGAAATTGCTTTCGCGGGCCGCTCCAATGTTGGCAAGTCAAGCCTGATCAACAAGTTGGTCAACCGCAAGAATCTGGTCAAGACCAGCTCCAAGCCGGGCAAAACCGAAAGCCTGAACTTCTTTAAAGTGGAAGGGGGGATGTATTTGGTTGACTTGCCCGGCTACGGTTTCGCCAAGAAAGATCAGAAGACCCGCGATGCTTGGCAGGACTTGATCAGCGGCTATATCCTCAGCCGGACGGCTTTGTCCTGCGTGGTGGTGATTATTGATCTGCGTCATGAGCTGAAGCAGCTTGATCGCGAGATGATCGACTGGCTGGCGGACAACGGCAAACCGTATCTGCTTGTCTATACCAAAGCGGACAAGCTCTCCAACAACGAGCAGGCCAAACAGGCCGCCGCCTTAGATGCCGCCCTCAACATCCGTTCGGCGGAGCGGCTGCTCTTTTCCGCGCAAACTGGGCAGGGCTGCGAGGAGCTGCGACGGAGGCTGGCTGAGTTGGGAGGACAAGGCGCGAATCTGTAACATGCTCCTGCCGTCCGTGTCACTCTCTTTCATATTGCTGGCCGGGCAATTGTCGGATCAGCCCTTTCAGCTCCAAGTTCAGCAGCAGGCCGTGCAGCTCGCTCACCGGCAGGCCGCTTGTAGCGGTCAGCTCCTCAATGTCGATTGGATCAGCGGCAAGCAGGGCGAGCAGCTTCTGCTCTGATGCAGAGATATCTTCGGGAACAGCCTGCCTTGTGGCTTTATTTTGCCTGACACCACCTACTGTCGGCAGTTCCGCCAAGATATCCTCAACCGAATGCACGAGCTGCGCGCCCTGTTGAATCAGATGATGCGAACCTTCGCTCTGCGGTGAATCAATCCGACCCGGCACAGCGAAAACCTCGCGGTTCTGCTCCAGAGCCATGCGGGCGGTGATCAGCGATCCGGATTTGGCGGCGGCCTCAACCACCACCACGCCCAAGGAGAGGCCGCTGATGATCCGGTTGCGGGCTGGAAAACGGAAACCGTCCGGCTGGGTGCCGAGCGGGTATTCGCTGACCAGCAGGCCGTGCGCCTGAATTTGCTCATAAAGACGGCTGTGAAAGCGGGGATACACCACATCGACCCCGCAACCAAGAACAGCAACGGTGCGCCCTGCGGCGGCCAGTGCGCCCGCGTGAGCTTGGCCGTCAATGCCTTCAGCCAGCCCGCTGACCACGGTCAATCCGGCCTGAACGAGCTGCTGGGCAAGGAGAAAGCTGATTTTGCGGCCATAACCGGTGGCAGAACGGGAGCCGACTAGCGCGACGGCTGTTTGCTGAAGAGAAACAAGATCGCCTCGGCACCAAAGCAGCACCGGCGGATCGTGAATAGTACGAAGCAGAGAAGGATAGCGCGGATCAGTGCAGGAGAGCAGTCGCACACCGACTGCGGCGGCCCGCTCCTGCTCTCGGACAGCCCATGATTGAGCTTGAGCAAGAACGGCTGGATTATCAAAAAGGGCAGCCAGCTTAGGACCGATGCCCTCAACATGGGCGACGGTCCGGCCTGCGGCCAATACTGCCTGAGGATTTCCAAACGCAGCAACAAGACGATGAATCAGGGTACAGCCTAAGCCCGGCAAAATGGCCAAAGCCAGCCAATCCCTGATTTCGTCAGTCGTCTCCCCCCGCTCATCCGACGGAAGCAGATTGTCAGTCACGCACAAACGGCTCCAAGTAGCGGCTGCGGTTAGGATGACGCAACTTCTTGATTGCTTGCGACTCAATTTGCCGAATGCGCTCCCGCGTCACGGCAAAGCACTGACCCACTTCCTCCAAAGTGTGATCGCACGTCACATCAATACCATAGCGCAGACGGAGAACTTGCGCCTCCCGCTCAGTCAGCTCATCCATCACTTTGGACAAGCAGCGCTTGAGGCTCTCGGAAATGGACAGCTCCTGCGGGTCAGGGTTGACTTCATCAATAATGAAATCACTGAGCAAGGTGTCCTCTTCATCGCCCACCGGAGCATCTAAGGAGATCGCATCCTTGGCAGTTTTCAGGGCAGAGTTGATGTACTCCACGTCCGTGTCGAGCTGGACGGCCAGCTCCTCCGGGGTCGGCTCGCGGCTTTCGGCCCGCTGAAATTCGCGGGTGAAGCGCAGCATCCGGTTGATCGCCTCGATCATATGCACAGGCAGACGAATGGTGCGGCCCTGATCGGCGATGCCCCGGTTGATTGACTGCCGGATCCACCATGTGGCATAAGTGGAGAACTTGTAGCCCCGGTTGTAGTCATATTTTTCAACCGCTTTCATCAGGCCGATATTGCCTTCCTGAATCAAGTCGGCGAGCATCATACCCCGGTTGAGGAACTTTTTGGAGATGGAAATCACCAAGCGCAGGTTGGCCCGGACCAGAGACTCCTTAGCCTGCTTGGCAGTAAGACGGCCTATTTTCACTTCAGTGAACAGCGCGTTGAAGCTGCGGCAGTCCATGCCCACCGTCTCAGCCAGATCAAAGCTGATCTGCCGTTCCAACTCGTCAATGTCCGCATGATGCTCTCCGGCCTTGTCCGCCAGCAGCATCTCCCGCCGCGCCCTGATCCGCACTTCGCGGAATTTTTCGCTAAACTCTTCGACAGTCTTGACCACCGGCAGTAGACTTCTGAAGCTAACCCGCCACTGGCGGAACAATCCGGCGATTTCCAAACCGACATGGCGAATGCCATCGGTCAGCGGCTCTTCACCCTCTGGGCTGCCGAGCTTCTCCTTGAACTGACAGAACAGTCCAGTCCGCTGCTGATCCAACCGGTTCGCCCGCTCAACTGCGTCAATAAACGCCTCACGGATCGTAGACAATCCGCTGTCGTCATTCTCCGAAACACCATTCAATACCGAGCCAATGCGCAAGCTGCCTTGCAGTAGACCGTTTTTCAGAGTGTTGAGAGCCTCCAGCCCCATTGTCAGCTGAAGGACGGCATTCTGCACTCTGGCCTCGCCTTCCTCAATTTTCTTGGCGAGCTGGATTTCTTCATGATAACTGAGCAAGTCCAGCTCGCCCATCTCACGAAGATAAATATTCATCGGATCGGCACCAAAATCCTCTTGAACCGGCCTCTCCTCTTCATGTCCGCTGCCTTCGCAGCTCTGTTCATCCTCTGACATGCTACTGTCCGCATCCAGCTCTTGACTCACGCTTTCTTCGTCTTCATAAGGTCGTTCCAAAGACAGATCCACCAACTGGTTCTTCATGCGGATACCTCCTCCGTATCGTTCAGAAAACACAGCTTCCTGCGGAATCCGCCGATTCCGCTTTCCCCCCGCCTCTTGCTGCTCTCCGCACCGTTCGGTCAGCGTGCTCAACCCTTCATCGCCGACCGTTTTTGCTCATTTTTTAACTCCAGTCAAAAAAAGCTGTCCCGTTTCACCATACTGCCATTTTTTTGTTCGGGATTTCAGCCCCTGACATATACAGTACAACTTTTTACACGCATTGTACAGGATTTTCCACAGCCACGCTGTGGTTTTTTTCAGTCAACCCATTGCTGGCCTGATCATCATCCCGCCAATATAGACCTGCACACTTTTCAGGAATGACTCTCAACAAAAAAACACTGTATCATTTTTCCATCTTTTTGCAAGAAATTTCAATTGACGGAGGACTGGTTTTCTATTTCTGGCTGAATTTGCCGTTGCAGTCTCCGAACCTCACTTGTTTCTCCCGTCTGCTGAATCTGCCGAAGCCGAAGGAGCGATGCTGCGCTGTCCTGCCGCGCTTTTGCCGCTTTAAGCCAACCAAGCAGCTCGGCGCACAGCTCGCGGCTCTGCTCCTCGTCACATGGGGTATCGCCAGCCCCGCGCAGCATAATCTCCGCGATCAACCGCCGGGCTGCACCGTCCGGCAGCACAGCAAGAAGCTGCTCCGGCAGCAGCGTTCCTCCGGCTTCAGACAGCCGCCGCATCGCCGCGACCGCCTCTCGCACCGGTACAACGCAGCCGCTGACATACTCAAGCAGCCCCCCTGCCGCCAGCTTATTGAAATGTTCAGGATGCAGCACGACAAATTCGAGCAGCCGCTGCTGGTTGGCAGGTAGTTGGACAGCCGCTGCCGCATGGACTTCACCGTATTCTGGCGCATCGACAATAAAATCAGCGTAATCGGGCGGCGGATTTGAGGGGGTGGGCGGCATGTCCATCAGCGGCCGCGTCTTGGCAGGCAGGAAATGCTGCGGCGACAGGCCCAACTTTTCCGCAAAATGGGCAGCCAGCAGCTCCCGCTGCGCGGGGTCGGGAGCCTGCGCAGCCAGTTCAGTCAGCTCGGCCAGAATCTTGCTCTTGCCGGAGAGCGTGAGGCCATGCTTCTTGGCCAGCGCATCAAAGATAAACTCCGGCAGCGGCTGGGCCGTGCTGATCAGTTCCTGAACTGCCGCCGCGCCTTTTTCCCGGATAAACGAATCTGGGTCATGACCTAACGGCAGCACGGCCGCCTTGGCCTCCAGCCGCTCTGACAGGAACAGCGGCACTGATCTACGGGCCGCCTTTTGTCCGGCTGCGTCACCGTCAAAAAGCAGCACCGCCTCGCTGCAATAAGCGCGCAGGCTGCGCACCTGCTCCTTGGTCAGGGCGGTGCCGAGCGGCGCAACCGTATTGCCGATGCCATGCACATCCAGCAGCAGTAGGTCAAAATTGCCTTCGACAATCACGACTTGGCGGCTTTTGCGGATATTCTCCCGGTGCTGGTGCAGGCCGAATAAAGTGCGGCTCTTGCTGAACACCAAACTCTCCGGTGAATTCATGTACTTTGGCTGTCCGTCACCGAGAATACGCCCGCCAAATGCCACAATTTTGCCGCCTGTGTCCACAATTGGAAACATAATGCGGTCACGGAAGCGGTCATACCAACCACCGCTCTGCTTAGCGACAATCAGTCCGGCCTGTGCCACGGCCTCCGCCGGGAACTGTCTAATAAGGCGGGAGCTAAGAAAATCCCAGGCATCAGGAGCATAGCCAAGCTGGTATTTATCAATGAACTCCGACGGCACCCCTCGCCTGCGCAGATACTGCCGAGCTGCTTCCGCCTGCGGGGCATCCTTCAAAAATTTGCTGCACAGTTTGGCTGCTTCCGCGTTAATCTGGTGGAGCAGATCGCGCTGCCGCCGTCGCACTTGCTCGGCCTCGTCCACCTTTGGCTCCGGCAGGCTGACCTGATACCGCCGAGCCAGCTCCTGTAGCGCTTCCGGGAAACTTAAGTTCTTCTGTTTCATCAGGAAGGCGAACACATCGCCGCCCTCGCCGCAGCCAAAGCAATGGTAGCTCCGCCGCTGCGGATTGACTGAGAACGAGGGGGTTTTTTCGCCATGAAATGGGCAAAGGCCAGTGAAGTTCGTCCCGGCTCGCCGAAGCTGCACATACTCGCCGATCACTTGGACAAGGTCCGCCGCCTCGCGCACCTGCTCTCTGGCTTCATCCCATGTCCCGCTGAACACCATAATTCCCCAAGAAAAATTCTGCCAACCCGATCACATTGCGTATGGATGACCATAAGTGGTACACCATGCCTGTCGGAAGATCAAGATGATTTATCAGCCGACTATAAGGGAAATCATATTGAACCTATCCCAAAAATACTGAACGGATGTTAAACTACTCTTCTCTGGAGGGCATTGATATGGCAGGGAGATTTGAGGGGCTGAATGGAAGCTGTTTGAGGACAATTTTCCCGGGTGAATTCAAGTTCCAAGTGCAACTTTTGCAGAGTTGAGAAAAGAGTGAGTTGTTGGCTCATTTCTCACCGCCAAGCAA
>DHWV01000107.1:0-4415 GCA_002413355.1 Desulfobulbaceae bacterium UBA5173
TTGTTCTTGGTGCGGCGGCTGAGAACCTGAATGATCCGGCGAACTTCCTCATCGCGGCCAATGACCGGGTCAAGCTTGCCTCTGCGGGCGACATCGGTGAGGTTGCGGGCGTATTTTTCCAAAGCCTGATATTTGTCTTCAGGATATTGATCAGTCACGCGCTGGTTGCCGCGAATGCTGGTCAATGCTTGCAGGAATTTGTCCGCTGTGATGCCGAGCCGGGCGAGCATTTTGGCGGCGGCGAGATGGCCGCTTTTGAGCACGGCTAAGAACAGGTGCTCCTGGCTGACGTAGTCGTCCTGCATGGCCGATGCTTCTTTAAATGCCTGATCCAGCAGCTTTCTGAAGTCGTTGGACGGATAAACCTGGCCCGCGCCGCTGCCGCTGACCTTGGGCATTTTCTCAATCAGCTGGTTGATTTCGGCAAGCACGGCAGCGGGGTTCGCGCCCATTTTCTGCAAGACCGGCACGGCCACGCCTTCTGGCTGCTCCAATACCGCTTTGAGCAGATGCTCAGGTTGGATTTCCGGGCTGCCGAACTGCTCGGCCAAGGCGACGGCGGCCTGCACCGCTTCCTGCGATTTGACAGTGAATTTATCTAACTGCATGACTTCCTCCGTGGGTTGGCTGTGCAGGAGAAAGTAAGAATGATTTGCAGGCTGTCAATGCGGGGAGGAAGTGAGGAAAACGGAACTTTTGCGTCAGGCTGGCAATGAGAGGAGATAACGTAGGTTGGGGGAGAGTGAAGCACTCCCCCAACAATCGCGGTGATACCAACCAACCTCAAATAATCGCCTTCATCGCGCTCATATAGCCGCGCAAGGTCGCGCCGACAGTCTCCACGCCGGTGCTGCGGATGATCTGGTTGACCTCGATCAGCTCCTTGTTGCTGACAGAGTTGTCCTTCACATCCAAGCCCTTGCCAATCACATCCGCGCCGACCGTCTTCATGAAGCCTTGCAGCAGCGGATAGGCCGCATGGTTGAAGAGGTAGCAGCCATACTCTGCGGTGTCAGAGATGACCACATTCATTTCGTACAGCTTCTTGCGGGTGATCAGGTTGGCGATCAGCGGCAGCTCGTGCAGTGATTCGTAATAGGCGGACTCCGCTTTGATGCCGGAAGAGACCATCGTATTGAAAGCCAGCTCCACGCCCGCTTTGACCATCGCCACCATCAGGATGCCTTTATCGAAATACTCCTGCTCGCTGATGGCAACGTCCGCCGCTTCTGTCTTCTCAAAGGCGGTCTCGCCAGTTGCTTTGCGCCATGTGAGCAGGTTGGTATCATCATTGGCCCAGTCCTGCATCATGGTCTCGGAGAAATGCCCGGACATGATGTCATCCATGTGCTTACAGAAGAGCGGTCTGAGGATGCGCTTCAGCTCATCAGCAAGCTGAAAAGCCCGCAGTTTTGCTGGATTAGACAGCCGGTCGAGCATGTTGGTGATGCCGCCGTGCTTGAGTGCCTCGGTGATCGTCTCCCAGCCGTTCTGAATCAGCTTGACCGCATAGCGGGCATCCATGCCCAGTTCAACCATGCGCTCGAAACAGAGCAGCGAGCCGGTCTGCAACATGCCGCAGAGGATGGTCTGCTCGCCCATCAGGTCAGATTTCACCTCGGCGACAAAGGAGGACTCTAAGCAGCCTGCGCGGTGGCCGCCCGTTCCTGCGGCGTAGGCTTTGGCAATGTCCCAGCCCATGCCGAGCGGGTCGTTCTCGCGGTGCACAGCCAGCAGGGTCGGCACGCCAAAGCCGCGCTGGTACTCATGCCGCACCTCGGTGCCCGGCGACTTGGGCGCAACCATGATCACCGTGATGTCCTTGCGAATTTGCATCCCCTCTTCGACGATGTTGAAGCCGTGCGAGTAGGACAGGCAGGCGTTCTGCTTCATCAGCGGCATCACCGCCTTGATCACGCCGGAATGCTGCTTGTCCGGGGTCAGGTTGATGACCAGATCAGCAGTGGGCAGCATCTCTTGGTATGTGCCGACCTTGAAGCCGTTCTCCGTGGCCCGCTGCCAGGACAGACGTTTCGTGGCGATAGCCGCGTCGCGCAGAGTGTAGGACACGTCAAGGCCGCTGTCACGCAGGTTCAGCCCTTGATTCAGGCCCTGTGCGCCGCAGCCGACGATAACGATTTTCTTGCCCTTCAGGGCTTCCACGCCGTTGAACTCGGAAGCCTGCATGAAGCGGCAGCGGCCCAGCTCATCAAGCTGAAGGCGCAGGGGCAGGCTGTTGAAATAGTTGTTAGACATGCTGATTCTCCTTATGCAGAGTTGGATGATTGAATATGCTGCTATCTTACCAGCAAACGCTGCGGCGTAAAGGGTTTTGTGCAGAGAGGGGAGAGGCTTTTCCGCTTGCCCGCAGCAGGCACCTTTTCATCCTGAGTTGACAAACTAGTGGCGGCAGAGGTAAAAAGATGCAGACGGGAACAAGGGAAGCTGCTTTTCGCTGCCTCCTTCCATTTCTCCATAACTCTGAACAGGGGTTCCGATGCGTCCGATGACAACAATCAAAGCGACAGCGTTGACCGCGCTGCTGCTCCTGCAACCCGGCAGCCCGGCCTTGGCGGCCAAGGCTATGCCGTCGTTCACGCTTTCCTCCGCTGCTGACGGCAAAAAAATCAGCAGCAGCGACTTCAAGGACAAAGTACTGCTGGTTTCATTTTTTGCCACATGGTGCCCGCCCTGCCGGGAGGAAATCCCGGAGTTCATCGAACTGCAAAAGAAACTTGGCTCTAAAGGTTTTTCCGTGCTCGGCATCTCTGTTGATGAAACTGGACCTGATGCGGTGAAGAGCTTGATCGAGCAGGAGAAGATCAACTACCCTGTGGCAATGGCGGAGGAAAGCGTCATGACCGGATTCGGCGGACTTTCCGGCATTCCCACGTCATTTCTGATCAACCGGAAGGGCAACGTGGTCAAACAGTACCCCGGCTATGCCCCCAGCAGCGTTCTTCAGGTGGACATTGATCAAGTGATGGCGGAGAAATAAACGGCGGGTTGCGAAGGCAGTCGTTGCAGGGCTTTCATCTTGACAAGCTGCGGCAGAAGCATTAGATTGGCTGGAAACATTATCCGATTTATCACATCGGACATTATTCAGCATGAAGTCATTCAAGGAGATTTGTCATGAAGAAGATCATTTCCGCAGTCATGGCCGCAGCTTTTGTTGCCGCAGCAGTAGCAGCCATTGCCGCCGCCACCGCTGAGACCTGCTCTGTCAGTGCCGTTGACGGGGACAAAGTCACTATGACCTGCGAGAAAACCGCCCTGAAGGCAGGCGAGAAGGCTGTCGTGACTGTGGAGAAGAAAGCCGAGACCTGCTCTGTTGATGCCGTTGATGGAGCCAATGTCACCATGACCTGCAAGAAGACTGAGCTGAAAGCAGGCGAGAAGGCAGAAGTGAAAGTGAAGGCTGAAAAGCCGGTTGAAGGCTGCTGAAAGCAGTTTTTTCTCTCCTGAGAAGAGCCGGTGACGCGCTGTGTCATCGGCTCTTTCTGTTTTTGCAGTCTGTTGCGGCAGATGCCTACCGTTTGACACCCTCTTCGCTAACTCCTGATTATAGTTAGGATGCGGCAGCACGCGCCGCAGGAAAAGAATTGCGGGCCACTACTGTTCATTGTATGATTTCATCCATCCAACAGCACTGACAACCACGCCGCTACAATGCAAGAACAGCACACCATGACCCAGACCATCGAGTTTTACGACACCACACTGAGGGACGGCACACAGGCTGAGAACTTCAATCTCTCTGTTGATGACAAAATCAGAATTACAGAGCAGCTAGACAAGCTGGGCATTGACTTCATTGAAGGGGGCTGGCCTGGTTCCAATCCGCTGGCAGTGGAGTATTTTGCTCGGATGAAGGGCACTGTCCTGCGTCATGCCAAGCTGACGGCGTTCGGCGCGACCCGGCATTTCCAGAACCCACCGGACAAGGATCCGAATCTGCTCGCCTTACTGGCGACGAAGACTCCGGCAGTGACCATCTTCGGCAAGAGCTGGGATATTCATGTCCATGATGCCCTGCGCATCGCTCTGGAGGACAATCTGCTCATCATTGAGGATTCGCTGGCTTTTCTGCGGCCGCATGTTCAGCACCTGATCTATGATGCCGAACATTTCTTCGATGGCTTTAAGAACAACCGGGAATATTGTCTCGCCACGCTGGGGCAGGCGATCAAGGGAGGAGCCGAGACGCTGACCCTTTGCGACACTAACGGCGGCACTCTGCCGCATGAGATTCCACCGATCCTTGAGCGGGTGAAGCAGTTCCTTCAAGAGCAGGGTAGTACGGTCAGGATCGGCATTCATCCGCACAATGACTCAGATACTGCGGTGGCCAACGCCTTGCTGGGTGTGTCGCTCGGCGTGCGGCAGATTCAGGGCACGATCAACGGCTACGG
>DHWV01000107.1:4688-8452 GCA_002413355.1 Desulfobulbaceae bacterium UBA5173
CGGCAACGCCAACCTGACCTCGATCATCCCGGCGGTGATCTGCAAGATGGGCATGGAGGCGGAAGTCGGCAAGAACATCGATCAATTGTACACCACCTCACGATTTGTCAACGAGTTGGCCAATCTGCCCCACAACCGCTACCAGCCTTATGTGGGAGAGTCTGCCTTTGCCCACAAGGGTGGCATCCACGTCAGCGCGGTGCAGCGCAACCCGCTCACCTACGAGCACATCGTCCCGGAAAAGGTGGGCAATGTCCGCCGCATCCTCATTTCTGATCAGGCGGGCAAGTCGAATGTCCTGCATAAGGCGACCAAGTACGGCCTGATGCTGAAGCCTGACGATCCGGCCATGAACACGATCATCAAGGAGCTGAAGGAGCTGGAGAATCAAGGCTTTCAGTATGAGGGTGCCGAAGCCAGCTTTGAGCTGCTCATGCGGCGGGCGATGGGGATTGAGCAGCAGTTTTTCACGCTGGAGAGCTTCCGGGTGATGAACAGCAAGCGGATCATGGACACTTCGTCGCTGACCGAGGCGACCATCCGCCTGACCGTGAACGGGCAGGAGGAGCATACCGCCTCTCTCGGCGACGGCCCAGTCAATGCCTTGGACAAGGCCATGCGCAAGGCACTGCGCCGCTTCTACCCCCGCCTTGAGGAAATGGAGCTGATCGACTACAAGGTGCGCGTTCTTTCCGGCGAGCATGGCACGGGTGCTAAGGTACGAGTGCTGGTCGAGAGCCGCGATGCGACGAGCCAGTGGGGAACCGTAGGCGTGTCCCTGAACATCATTGAAGCCAGCTGGCAGGCCTTAGAGGATGCGGTCAACTACAAGCTGATGAAGGATGCCAGGGTGTAGGGATGAGCCAATTTGTTACGGAAGCATCTGTCACGAATGGGTGTTTGGAATTGAGAAATATTCCATTTGCAAACAATATGCACGTCAAAGTGATCGTGATACCAAAAGCCGAGTTATCTCTAATGTCCTTTCCTCAAATATGGGAAAGTAGCAATGGTATCCTTGGAAACCTTGCTGATGATGTTGTTAGTGAAAGAGATGAGCGATGAATGTCTATCTCGACACCTGCGCGGTGATCAAGCTGTATCATCAGGAAGCTGGATCAAAAGAGTTACTGGCGTTGCTGAACTCTTATGCGCATGATTTAATCTTGACGATTTCAGACATCACCCGTACAGAGTTTCATTCAGCCTTTCTGCGGCGTGTGCGCATGAACGAGATAGCCATAACCGCTGCTCAGGCCGTACTTGATGCCTTTGACAATGATCTGCACATGTTCAATCAAGCTGCTGTTGACAGCACAGTCAAAAGCATAGCAACAAGCTTGATAGACAACGTAGCACATAAGCGAAACCTTCGTACACTTGATTCCTTCCAGTTAGCTTCCGCGCTTTTTTGTCATCAGCTTGTTCCGGTTGATTTGTTCATAACGTTTGATCATTGCCTTGCCAGTGCAGCAAAAGACTACTTTGCTGTTTTTAATTGTGAAGTGAATGGATAGAGGGGATTGTGCCAACGGCCGCCGCCCTCTCGTCCTCATTCTCTTGGCTGTTCTCATTCTCGCCTCAGACTGGCACACAGCAAAGTCAACCGTGCAAGCCAGCTCGTATTTCTGGCAAGACGGCGTATTGATCCGCACGGACGGCAGTAGGGCAGGGCAGGGCGTTCCGCTGACCGCCAGCCTTTCCTGCGCCGATACACCGCCTAACGCCGCCCGTTTTTTCAACTTGCCGTTGCCGGTCAACCGGGCTGATCATTATGCCCTGACCACGCTGCCCCGCATTGGCCCCAAGCTGGCGGAAAAGATCATCACGTACCGAGAAGGGAAGGGCGGTATCACCGGGCCGGATGATCTCATCAAGGTCAACGGCATTGGCCCGAAGATGACCGCCCGCCTGACTCCGCTCCTCTGTTTCGCACCGGCGCAGTGAAATCTATCGATTATCCCGTCATTGTCTTAGTTGGCCCGACGGCTGTCGGTAAAACTGAGTTATCCTTTCGGCTGGCCGAGCGGTTCAACTGCGAGATCATCAGCATGGATTCCATGCAGGTCTATCGCGGCATGGATATCGGCACGGCCAAGCCCAGCCTTGAAGAACGGGCGCGGACTCCCCATCATCTCATTGATATTGTTAACCCGGACGAGCAGTACGATGCCGCCCGCTTTGTCTATGATACCATCGCCGCGATGGAGGAGATCTCCGCACGTGGCAA
Organism: Desulfobulbaceae bacterium UBA5173; assembly: GCA_002413355.1. Classification (GTDB taxonomy): domain Bacteria; phylum Desulfobacterota; class Desulfobulbia; order Desulfobulbales; family Desulfobulbaceae; genus Electronema. Next base: position 6,919 of record DHWV01000107.1, read on the forward strand.
AATTGTGCTGCTAACCGGCGGCACCGGTCTGTATTTAAAGGCTTTGTTCGACGGGCTATTTGAGGCTCTGCCTGCGAACAAAGCCATCCGCGAGCGGCTGCAAGCGCGGCTGGCAGAGGAGGGCAGGGCGGTGCTTCATACTGAACTGTGCCGGATTGACTCGGCGACTGGAGCGCGGGTTCATCCCAACGACACCCAGCGGCTCTTGCGTGGTCTGGAAATTTTTCAGGCTTCCGGCAGGACGTGGACAGAGCTGATTGAGGAGCAGCGTCAGGCAGGGCAGGGCAGGGCGGTGTTCAGTCGGGTCTATCTGGCGGGCTTACGCTGCGATAAGGCAGTGCTGCACGAGCGGATTGCCCGGCGGTCGCTGATGATGCTCGAAAGCGGCCTGATTGAGGAAGTGAAGCGGCTGCGGCAACTGAGTTACGAGTCGGAGCTGCCTTCGATGCAGGCCATCGGCTACCGGCATGTCAACCGGCTGCTCTCCGGCGAATGGACGCAGACGGAGATGCTGGAGCAGCTCATCCTCGACACCCGCCACTATGCCAAGCGGCAGATGACGTGGTTTGCTGCCAATAAGGAATTGCGCTGGTTCCGGCGTGAGGAGTATGAGCTGATGTCGAATGAGATTGCACAGGAGCTTTCCCTGTAGAGTGTGCTGAAACCTGCGCTAAAAACTTGTTGCTTTTTTAGGCGAAAGGTGTACGTTTGCAAGCACTGCTTGTATGCAGAGTGCGCAAGTAAAAAGATCAGCGGCGGGAAGGGAGCAGCAGGATGGCATTCAGTGATTTCAAAAGCATTTCAGAAGTGCAGGAACGCTACAAAATTAAGTATGAAGAAGGATTGTTTCTTGCTCCTGACGAAACGATGCCTTCGGTAGAATTCATCAGAGATTTTGAATTCAGCAAAGAAAATATTGATATATTCACCTCGGAAGCATCAAGAAGCGAGATTATCATTTCTCCGATGCTGCGGGAGATGTACAAGAAGCATTGCCGCAAGTATTCCTTCTGGATACAAAAGGGTATATCCTTTGATGCAGTGCTGACTGGAACGCCTGATTATATTTTTTCCAAAAAATCTCCTTTAGGAAAAACAGTTCTGGAAGCCCCGCTGGTGATTGTGGTGGAAGCGAAAAAGAATGATTTCGAGCAAGGTTGGGGGCAGTGCTTGGCGGAATTAGTTGCAGCCCAGAAAATCAATCAGGATGCCGAACGGGCGGTATATGGGGTGGTCACGGACGGCAATCTCTGGCAGTTTGGCAGGCTGCGGCGGGATGTTTTTACGAAGAATGCGGCAAACTTCACGGTGGATCATCTTGCCAAGCTGTACGGGGCGTTGGAATGTGTGGCGGAATTGGTGGAGCAGGAGGATGTGCGCTGATGCCGACTATATCAATGTTCTACGGGATTATCATAGGAGTTACGCAGTTGGATTTGGAACTCGTTGATTTTGTTCAACTGGCGATTCGTATCGCTGAAATTCAATTTGCTGTAATTATTGAACTTCATAATTCAACTGCGTAACTCCTATA
>DHWV01000072.1 GCA_002413355.1 Desulfobulbaceae bacterium UBA5173
ACTTTATGCTGCTTCAGCTATAGTGCTCCCAGAACGACGGCACAGTTGCGGACTTCATAAGGTATCAACGTCTAATGGAGCCGCTTTGCCCTCCTTGATTTCCTTGCGCACTTGCCTGGCGGCATCAGCCAGCTTGTCCTGACTCTTGGCAAAAGAGCTGCTCCACAGCATCTCATCCTTCAAGTCAGCAATATATTCCCGCACATGCTCAACGACTTGGTCTTTGAGCTGCTCTGGAAGAGATTCAAGCATCCTTGAGATTGTGACAGCAGATTCAGAAATCATTTGTTCTCCTTGCTTCAGATTGCCAAGTTGCTGAGGCTGTTACTCAGCCAAGCATAAGAACTGGAACTGTCTCTGTCAACAGAGAGAGCAACGGGCAAAGCGGGAAGCAAAAAGGCATCTCCCAGCGTGCCGGGAGATGCCTTTTGAACCACTTGCACTGCGTGAATTATTGCCCAGCTTCTTTTTTCTCTGCCGCCTGCGTTTGCTGCTGCACTGGCGGTTCAGCAGGAACTGGAACCGGCGTTTGCGCCAGTTGCGCTGTTGGAACTGGCGCAGGAGCCGCTGCAACTGGTGCCGCCTCCTTCTTCACTAACAGATTCGCCCGCTTCAGCTTAGTCAGCTCTTCGGCCTGCCATGTGCCGATCTTCAGATAGAGTGGACTGGCCGAGCTTTTCAGGACATAGTGATCATCCTGCTTGGCCAGGGCGTAGGTCACTGTGCTGTTGTCGTTCTTAGTGGCGGTGAACTGCGCTGCCGGGGTCTGCTTGAAGAGCGGTTCAGCCTTGGCTGGATCAAGCACGCCCTGCGCTGCCAAGCCAGTGAGCTTGTCCAACGCCTTGCCCAGCTCATCCTTGCTTGTATCGCCCGCTGCCGCGCCGTCCAACTGCCAGTCCTTGTCCTGCCGGGTGAGCACGATGTCGGCCAGCTCGATCTTCTTCAGCTCATCGCGGTTGAGGCGGCCCAAGCCTTTGTCTAACCACTTGTCTGCATCAGCCTCAGCTTCAAAGCCGCTGACCGGGATGCTGGCCACTTCGTCCTTGCCGTTCAGCCGCGCATAGCTCTGGCGGAAGCCTGCTGAACTGCCGAGATAGAGATCCACGGCCGCCTTGTCGCCCTCCTTAAAGACGATGTGCCGTTCAAACTCGTTGTCCGCTGTCTTGAAGCGTTTGGCCGCGCCTTTGGTCGAAGCCACTGCCAGTCCCTGTTTGGCTTTGGCGACCTTTTGCAGCAAGTCCTCAACCTGGCCGCTGTCCGCCGGAGCAGAGTATGAGTCTGGCAGCAGCCAGCTCTTGCCGTTTTTAGTCAAGGTGACTTTCTTGCCGTCGCTTGCGCTGATTTGCACCGTGCTGATCTTGGCCGGATCAAATGCGGCAAAGAGCGCGTCCGGCAAGGCCGCATTCAGACCTGAGCTGCTGCTGATTTGCAAAAAGACCGCCAAGCCAAGCTGCATAGCCAGTAGCCCGGCAGCGGCATAAATGACACGCAGAAGCATGGTCATGCCCTCCCTGATGTAAGTGGCTGGAGAAATGCAAGCTGCTCCCGCTTCGTCCGTTTCCGTGCGCTTGCCCGAAACAGCCAGATACCCGCCAGACCGAGTAGTGCCAGGCCGTAGTTGAGATACTCGACAACCACCTGCCCGTTTTTGCTGATTGGGTTGAGCGGGCGGGAGAAATGGCTCCGGCTGCGGATGGACAGCAGGCCCCGATCTTCCAGCGACCAGTCCACTGCATTGGCGGCGAGCTGCACCGGCGCGGTGTAGTTGCTGCGCATTACGCTGGAGCTGATGCCAAGAACAAGGTCGCTGAGGAAGCTGTCTGACGCGACAAGGATGATCCGGGCTGAATCCGGCGACTTGTCAATCTGCCGGGCAATCACCTGCTCCTTCTTCTCTTTCTCCTTATCCGCGCCTTCCGGCTTGGGCGGCTCCTCCTTGGGCGTGTCGTCCTTCTTCAGCAGCGGCGACGGCTTGCCAGCAAAATAGGAGCTGAAGCTGCCTTCCACGGCGGCGGCCAGCAGCTGCTTCTCCTGCTTGCCTTCAACCGGGAAGCCCAGCTCATCGTTTTTCTGAAAATCCGGCTGCACCTGGGTTGAAGTCGAAACCCAGCTTTTCGGCGAGCTTTCCAGCAGGCGGAGCACCTTGCGGCCTTTGCTCTTTTCCTGGTTGATCTCAATCGGCGAGGCCCAGTTCAGGGTGAGCTGATTAAGGCCGCCGGTAATGCCGCTCTCGCTGTTCATGCCGTCCGAGCGGATGTCAACAAAATACGGATACTTGACTAATTGGATCTCTCGCACCGTGAAGCCGCCCAGATTGCGCTGCGCGGGCACTGGGAAAGGACTGTTCTGCTTGTCAAGCACCAAGGATTTGCCCAAGCTGAGGCCGTTGTGCGCCAGCCAGTCTTCCAAACCGGTCTTGTGCGGGACAAGGGACACCTCTTCCTCAAAGTTAATCTTGTACGGCGAGACGGCAATCAGCACCGTGCCGCCCTGCATCAGAAACTGGTCAACAGCAAAGACCTGCTTTTCGTCCAAATCCTCCGGCGCAGCCAGTAGCAGCAAATCAGCTTCCGGCGGCACCTGGCCTTTGCGCAGGTCTGCGTCTGTCACCATATGATCCTGCGAGAGCACATCTTTCAGGGCGGAGAACTGGAGGCCGCCGCGTCCCGGCATCCCAAACTGGGGCATGGGCGGTGTGCTTTCCGGCACGCTCAGGGCGACCGTCTTGGCAAAGCCAGTGGCGAAACGCTTCAGCCCGGCTTGCAGAGATTGCTTCAGGTTGTCCTTGTTCAGGTCTTCAGGCAGAGGAATTTCAATGACCTGCTCGCCGCTGGTCATGGTCATGTAGAACCAGAAGTGCTTCTGGTCAAAGAGGCTGGCAGTCATGGGCCGGAAGCCGTAGTCCTCGCCGATCTTCTTGGCAATCTTGCCGCCGTCCGCGCCCGGGTCCAGCACGCTTGAGGTGAAGCGGCCATTGCTCTGCTGCTCCAGCTCTTTGGCCAAGGCGAGAAACTCGGCCTTTAGCTTGCCCAATTCTTCCGGCAACTGCGCGTCAGCCGAGAAATAACCAGTCAAGCCAACGGGCTTGCTGATCGAGCTGAACAAATCGCCGCCGCCTTGGTAGCTATAGAGCACCTTCTTGATCGCCCGCGTGATGTCGTATTCGGGGTTGCGTAGTTCCACGTCCACATTGCGCTCGCTCTGGGCCTTGACCTCAATCAGGTCGCGGAAGCCAAGCACCTCGAACTGGTCGCCGTAGCGGATGAGGATGTCAAAGTAGGAGTTGGTCACTGAAGCCTGATACTTGCTCGCAGTCTGGAAGGGCACTGGCCTGATGCCGTATTTCTGCCCGGCCTCCTGCTCCAGCTCTGGCTTCTCCGCCGGATCAACAAACTCCACCCGCACCTTGCTGCCGCCAGCCACGGCGTATTCAGCCAGCAGGTCGCGCAGGCGTGGCACCAGCGGGGCAAGCAGCGGATGCGTCTGGGCGGAGAAATAGCCCCGAATCAGCAGCGGCTCGCGGAGCTGGCCAAGATAGCTGCGGGTAGCCTCGGAAATCGAATAGATGCTGCCCTTGGTCATGTCCGAGCGCAGACCGCCGAGCGGAGCCAGCCAAAGGTTGGCGGCAAGAAAGTTGGCGATCAGCAAGCCGCAGGCAAGCTGCCAGCTCCGGTGATGGCTGCTGGCCGGATTGCCTGCCCAGCGGATTTTTTCCAGCCCGTAGATATTCAGGCTGAGGAAGACCGCCATGATGCAGAGATAGTAATAAATGTCGCGCAGGTCAATCACCCCGCGTGTGATCGAGCGGAAGCGCGAGCCGGAGCCGAGTAGCTGGAGGATTTCTGCGCCCCGGTTGCCGAAAAAGGCCGCCAAGGTGTCTGAGCCGATCAGATAGAGCAGGCCGCAGATCAGCGTGGTGGCGATCAGGCTGACAATCTGGCTCTCCGACTTAACGCTGACAAAGAGGCCGATGGCGATGTAGGCAGCGGCAAGGCAAAGCGCGGCCACATAGCCGCCGAGAACCGGCCCCCAGTCTAACGGACCGAGAAAGCTCACGGTGATGGCCAGTGGCAAAGTCAGCAGCAAGGCCAGGGCGATAAGACCGAGGCAGGCGAGAAACTTGCCGAAAACTAACGAGGCAGGCCGCACCGGCGCAGTGAGCAAAAACTCCAAGGTGCCTGCCCGCCGCTCCTCGGCCCAGCTCCGCATGGTGATCGCCGCGACCAAAAAAATCAGCAGGACGGGCATCCACTCGAAGAGCGGACGAAGTTCAGTGATGTTGCGGGAGAAGAAAGTCTCCACCCAGAAAAAGACAAAGAGGGAGGCGGCCAGAAATGCGCCCAGGACGATGAACGCCGCCGGGGAGCTGAAAAATGCGCCGAACTCCTTTTTCGCAATGCGTGACAGAGTGCTCATTGGTGTTCCTCCTTTTCAGCCGCTGATCTCGGCGAACACTGTTTCCAAGGTTCTGGTCTCGAAATGCAGGGCGTAGAGCGGCCAGTTCTGCTCATGAACCGCCTTGGCCACTGCGGCGGCGGTTTCGCGGCTGTCCGCGCCCGGCTTCAGCTCCAGCTCAAACTGCCCTTCGCCGCCAGTCTGCGCCGCCTTGGCAATCTGCGGCAGCGAGTTGAACAGCCGCAGGGCCTTGTCCGCCTCTGTTTTTGCGTTGACCACAAGCCTGCCGCTCTGCCGCAGCTTGTCAAACTGGGAATCAAGGGCCATCTTGCCGTTTTTGATAATGATCACCCTGCCGCAGATCGCCTGCACCTCCTGTAAAATATGGGTGGAGATAATCACCGTGGCCGTCTTGGCCAGCTCGTTGATCAGCTCGCGCATGTGCAGGATTTGCGTCGGGTCAAGGCCGTTGGTCGGCTCGTCGAGAATCAGGATGTCCGGCCTGTGCAGGATGGCCTGAGCCACGCCGGTGCGCTGGCGGTAGCCGCGCGAAAGGGTGTTGATCTGCTCCGCCGCCTTTTCAGCCAGCGCGGTGCGCTCGACCGCCTCGCGGATCAGCGTGGGCCGCTCCCGCTCCGGGATGCCGTGCAGGGCCGCGCAGTAGTCAAGATACTCCAGAATGGTCATTTCTGGATAAACAGGGCAGTTCTCCGGTAGGTAGCCGATTTTCTGCTGCACCGCCCGCCGGTCGCTGGCAACGCTCAGGCCATCAATGGTCACTGTGCCGCTGGTCGGCTCCAGATAGCCGGTCATCATTTTCATGATGGTGGTCTTGCCCGCGCCGTTGTGGCCGAGCAGGCCGACAATCTCACCGGGACGAATCTCGAACGAGACATCGCTGACCGCAGTGAAATCGCCGTATTTCCTTGTCAGATGCGCAACATTGATCATAAGTGCAACTCCATAGACTCAGGTTAGAGTGGGACGAGTACGTCTTCGCTGGAAATACACTATGCAAAACAGGGAGATCGGGGCAGGCAGTTGCAGAAAGTCACGCGGCAGTTTTCCACAGAAGGGGGCGTGGCCTGTGTGCAGCCGGAGCCGGGATGCTCTGTTGCCAAGACAGAGTTTCCAGCAAAGGAAGCAACCGGGGCAAGTATAAGGTCAGCGGCGGGAAAAGCAAGGGGGTGCGGGAATTTTTTTGTTGAATTTGAATGCTTGTCCTTGTACCGCCACGATCTGAAAAATAATGTTCAGAAGACTGATTGGCGAATGTAAAGATCATTTTTGCAAATTAATTTTTTAAATTTAAATAGTTCAAAAAACTAAATCAAATTAAGAATCAAAGTGATACGAAAGATTGCTTTAAATCTTATTAAGAATTAATTTTTATCTATCAGCATGTATATACAAAATTTTTTGTTATTTATATAGGGATAATTCCTATTAGCATAGTGTCCTTGACAGGATCATTTTTTTGACCTACCCTAAAAGTAGGGATACTGTGTTTATTTAAGCGGTGTTCCTAACTTTCTGGTGGGTGCAGGGGAAGAGTTCCCTTGCGCTAGAAAGTTGAAAAAGCCACAGCCGTCGCGAGGCGGTGTCGGAAAGCCACGGGTCTCACGAAGACAGCCGGGTTGCCTGCTACATGCCAGGGAGGGTATCATGAAAACAACAACATTTTCAGGAGGAACAACGTTACAAAAGAGGATGGCAGTTCTGGCCGGGATTTTGTTTGCCGCATCGCTCTGCGGTTGCCAAATCAAGCCGGAAGCCGCTGATGCCGCCGTGCCTGCTGCCGCTGACGAAGGCGGCTGGGTGCGGATGCGCAGCGTGGTCACGCCTGCTGAAGCGGCTGCCGCTGTGCCTGATGCCAATTACGGCCGAGCCGGTACGGTTGATCAAGCGGCGATGGTTGCCGCCCACAACCGTTGGCGCGCTGAAGTCGGCGCGCCAAGCCTGCGCTGGTCCGACAAGCTGGCTGGCATTGCTCAGGGCTGGGCTGATCAGCTCAAAAGCGAAGGCTGCGCCATGTATCACAGTGGCAATGGCTACGGCGAAAACATCTACAAAGCCAGCGCGCTGATGTGGTCTGATGGCCGCCGGGATTTGCAGAAAAAAACACCGCAGCAGGTGACGGATAGCTGGGGCAGCGAAATTAAGTTTTACAATTACGCTGACAACAGCTGTAGCGGAGTCTGCGGCCATTACACTCAGTTAGTATGGGGAAACACCAAGGAAGTCGGCTGCGCGATGGCCGTCTGCGGCGACAATTCGCAGGTATGGGTGTGCAGCTATTCCCCAGCTGGCAACGTGATTGGCCAGAAACCGTACTGAACTGTCCTAAGCCGGACAGGAACAATGTCCGGCCTTTTCTCCCAATACAGCAAGCCGCCTCCGCACCCTCGGAGGCGGCTTTTTTTCCTTTTTCCGCGCAAATCGCAGGCGCGGTCTTGCTTGATCGCTGTTCTGCTGGTATAAAAAGATTGACCATTTTTTCAAGATGCCACAGACAGCCACCGCCGTCATCATGACCTCAAAGAAAACATTCAGCATTCTCCCGTCTGTCTTTTTTCTGCTGACCTCCTGCGCACCAGCTCGGACCGCCCAAACGCAGACTATCCGGCTCGACATAGCCGCTGATCAGGCGGCCGGGGGCGGGGTTGTGTTGCTTGATGGCTATTATAAGGAAACGGACACGTTTGCCGAGGGGATTGGCGCAGTGGATTCCACCGCAATGGTGGCAGCTCACAACCACTGGCGTTCCGAAGTCGGCGCGCCGGATATGGTCTGGTCTGAATCTTTGGCCCAGACTGCGCAGCGTTGGGCGGATCATCTGAGCAGCGACGGCTGCTGCGCGATGATCCACAGCGGCAGCGGCTATGGCGAGAACATTTACAAGGTCAGTCCGGTAGCTTGGTCCAACGGCCGCAGGGAAATTCAGAGCAGAAGCCCGCAGCAGATTGTGGACGGCTGGGCCGCCGAGGCCAAAGATTATGATTACGAAAACAACACATGCAGCGGCATCTGCGGTCATTATACCCAGATTGTCTGGCGGGACAGCACGGAGATGGGCTGCGCCGCCGCCGCCTGCCCGGACAAATCGCAGATCTGGGTCTGTCATTACGCGCCGACGGGCAATGTTGAAGGGCAACGGCCGTATTGATCTGAAAGAAAAAACATGTGCCATGTGGCACTTGCCGCATGGTTAGCTCCCATCCCAAGAGAACGAAGAACGAGAGATGAACACGAGAACAATGCTGACAAGGCAGGGTATGTGCTCTTTGCTGGCTGCGTGGCAGCCTGTGTGCAGACCTCAGCCGCCAGCCCGCGCACTGGCGAAGCAGCCAATTCGATGACTGCGGCATCCGCCGGAGGTGGTGTGGCGGGACACCAAAGAGGTCGGCTGCGCAATGGCCATCTGCGCCAACAAGTCGCAGCTCTGGGTCTGCAACTATTATCCGGCAGGCAACATGGTCGGCAAGAAGCCTTATTGACGCTCATCTCCTGCTGCATTAGGAAGAAAAGCCGCCTCTTCAATCAACACCGCGCTTATGCACAGCTATTTCGCCTCACCGGAACGGACGGAACACGATGCTCTCGCCGCTGAAATTGATTTCGCAGGCAAAAATCCTGTCATTTCAGGGTTGCTTTCTTCTGTGGGCGGCTTGCTGGCAGTACAGCAGCGCATCATCAACGCAGGGCTGAACTGGCGCGCGCAGCCTGCCACGTTGATTGCCTTTTATTAGACCTCTTGCATAAGTTGTGTTCCATATGGCAATCTACGCACATGAGATATGAAACAGTGCAGGGCCTCAGCGATGAGGATTTCAGACGGTCAACAGAAGTTCAGCGCAGCACATTTGATACTATGCTGAAAACGGTCAAGGAAATCTTGCGTGATTTTGGTCGGCCTCCAAAATTGAGCCGTGCTGACCAGCTATTGCTAACGCTGATGTATTGGCGCGAATACCGCACCGGATTTCACATTGCTCTTACCTATGTCATGAGCGAATCTGCCGTGTGTCGGACGATTCAAAAGATTGAAAATGCGCTCATCAAGTCTGAGAAATTTTACCTGCACGGCAGAAAGTGTCTTCAGTCAGGCGGCATGGAGCTGGAAATTATCATGGCTGAAGCCACAGAACAGCCAGTTGAACGCCACAAAAAAACAGCAGGGGCATTATAAATGTCACGCGCAAAAAGCAATCACGTGATTGCAGAGATGACTACAGGAAATATCCTTTCCGCCACTTTTTGCGCCGGCAGAAAACATGATTTTCAGCTTTTCAAAGAAACTGGCTTTAGCCTGCCGCCGCATGTTCTGTTGCTGGCTGATGCCGGATATCAGGGTGTGGCTAAAATTCACCCCAACAGCCAGACACCGGCCAAGAAAACCAAGCTCTATCCGCTGAACAAAGAACAAAAAGTCAGCAACCAGACTTTGTCTCGGAAACGCATCCTGATTGAACATATCTTCCGCAGACTCAAAGTGTTCCGCATTTTGAACGAACGATCAGAAGAAAGCGTTTCGGGCTTCGCTTCAGTTTAATCGCCGCCGTCTATAACATGGAGTTAAAAATCGTTGGCAAATAACTAATGCCACAGATCTAATAAGTCCTGTACAAAAGCTGCTCAAGCAGA
>DHWV01000022.1 GCA_002413355.1 Desulfobulbaceae bacterium UBA5173
TGACAAGCCATGTCCACCACGGCAGACAGGACGCTTTTGATTCAAGCTGATTTTTTCTTATGCTGAAATTTGGTGAGTTGAAGTAAAAAGCCCAACACGGGAACCCAACAAAACAAAAAAGGAGTTAGCTCTTTCGAGCTAACTCCTTGATTTTATTTGGTGGCCTCAAGGGGGAGCGAACCCCTGCTTACGACGTGAGAGGCCGCAAACCTAAAATTAACTTGTTGATTCTCCGTAATTCGACTTGCTCGAAACAACCCATTTTGCCCCCTTTTTTAGGGTAAAAGCCCAACACAGAACCCAACAGCCCAACGCTTTTTATGCCGGGTTATGCTCCTTGAGCCAGTCATGGAGGGCGTTGTTGATTCGGGTCTGCCAGCCTTTGCCGGTCGCTTTGAAAGCCACCAAAATATCAGGTGCGAGGCGGATATTGACCGCTTTTTTGGGTTCTGCAAGTGGCGGTCGGCCTATTCTTGCTATGGCCGCTTTCGCTTCTTGGCGGGAGACAACGTTGTCCCCGATTCTCCAAGTTCCACGGGCGAAATCCTCTTCAGTTAATTCCGGGGCATCATCTGGGTCAGCCCATTTTTGGGGTGTATCTGTGGATTTCCCTTTCATTGGCGTACCTCATGGAAATAATACGGCGTGCCTCGCCGCGTGGTGTCCAGACCATGACAACTGCTCGTCCGTTCAACATGCCGACTGTGACGTGACGCACTTCTCCGTAATCATGCCTGTTGTCATCGATTGTCACTGTGATTCCAGCGAACACTTCGTCGGCGCGGGCAAAATCAAGTCCCCGCTCCTGCAAGGTCTTCTCCCGCTTGGCCTGATCAAATTCAATCTGCATGTATTTATTGTATCTACAAAAAGAGCGAAGCGCAAGGCTTTCCTTTCAGTTCGACAATGAGAAAAAGGAATGATTTTTTCCTTTTTCTCACAGGCTCCTTTGACCGCAGGGCGTGGTTCCGCGTAGCGCATTGTTAAAAACACCGCCCTCGCATACAGGGAAAACAGGGTCGCAGACCTCCCTATCCCCTTTTTTGCTTCTTTTTTTTACGAAAAAAGAAGGCCGGGTTTGGGGCGGCAGTCCCATGCCTTCCAGTCCATCAACGATGGAACCGCAGGTGCGGATATTTATATCCGCGCCTGCAAGCACATTCGCTCGCTTACGTTCCCTATTTTATGTATCTGCATTTCGGATAGTTTCTACAACCAAAGAATTCTTTTCCAGCATTTGGCCCCTTTCTGGCTATTCTTTTCACAAGTTCTCCACCACACTGCGGACAGTTCATATAGTTTTCTACTTCCCTGCTATCATCATGATATAAATCAACTTCTCTTTCACTAGTCATTTATTTTAAACCAGACATAATAGCTGCTATTATCAATATCACAGGAACAAATATTTTCATAAATCCATATAATGGAACAAGGAACATTGCAACTGGATGCGCAAGAGGATTTCCTTTTATCTGTATTTCAGAAAAATAGCCGAAAATAAAATACATAAAGACAGCTATTGCAAGCTGTAGCAACCAAGGTGCTATCGTTGCGAAATTCTGAATAACGATTTCTAATGGTGACGGCTCGTTTTCCCTTCCTGATCTGCTCATGATTTGTCCTCCTTACGCCACGTTTTGAAATAGAGTATTTCCCGCATCCTTTGATCCCTTTTTTGTTTTTTTTGTAAAAAAAGAAGGCTGGGTTTGGGGCGGCAGCCCCATGCCTCATTGTTCCGTTTTGATGTATTAGCATTTTGGGTAGTTCCCACAGCCGAAAAATTCGTTCCCAGCAATTGGCCCTTTTTTAGCAATTCTTTTAATAAGTTCTCCGCCGCATTTTGGACATTTCCGGTTGTCTTGGTATCTGCTCTTTACATCTTTTACATGCTTGTAAAAACTCAGTATATTTTGCCCGTCTTTATTTTCTGCCAATATCTCTGTAAATTTTTTCACCTCAGATTCATCGAACATAACTTCCTTGAAACTTTTGATGTATGCCGTTAGTCCCCCTGTCAAGACATTTGGTGAAAATTCCGTCTTCAGTTTAGCATCTCCAATGAACATGACTATAGAATGTATCTTGTTGTGCGCAACATTTAGGTGACTTGCCAATGCCTTAGTGTGCTTGTAATTTTGATGCAATGGATTTTGAAACTTATTTTTCTTAAGAAAACCTGCGTCCACTCTCTCTGCGTTTTATCTCCGTATATCCATCCTTCGTAGTTCTTTGTTTCCACAACGAATATTCCGTAAACAGACAATAGGACATGGTCTATCTGCGTAGTGCCGTTTTCCGTTGGAAGAATAAGGTTGTGGAATCTTCTGTAAGTATTTTTGTCTAATTTTAACCACATGCCGAATTGCGCAGTTTTTTCTCCAATCCATCCCTTAAAGATATTTGCTAAAGACATTTTTCACCTTCAGATGTTGAATTAAATCCCGTTCTTTTTACGCCACTGTCTCATGTAGTCTTCTATTGAGACCGACAATGCTTTTTCTTTGCGCCCACTCTTTGAATTCCGGGAAAGTTTTTTCGATAGCGCACTGAAACCAGTATTTTTTTCTCGGATCCTCATTCGCAATTTCGCACAGCCATTCATCGAGCAAAAGCACATATCTGTTTTTAGGTACTTTTTCCGCTCCAGCCTGTACAGGCTCTTCACCCGTGAGCAGCCAGTCTAACGACAGCCTATATTTTTTCCCTACGATATAGGCCCATTCTATCGGGAATTCTTTCTGCTGCCCTTTTTTCGCCGAAATCGTTTGATGAGTTTTCCCTATAACTTCAGATAATTGAGATATATTTTTTATCCCAGCTTCTTTTTGTATCCGCTTCCATACACTCTCGAAATCCATTTTTCGCAAAAGAAATTGCAAATTTTTCTGCGGTATATACTATATTATTGCAGATAAATTTGCTGAAAGTAGATTCTTCTCAGGTTAATCGGTCAGTATACCAGACAAAGGTCAAAGAATCAAACGGAGCGCCACTATGACAAAGCTCTCTGCAGCCTTGCTCCTGCTCCTTACCCTCTCCGGCTGTTTCGGCCCTAAAGAGGAACAAGTGAAAGGTGTTTTCATGGCAGACTGCGGCTGCTCGAAAGAGCTGTTGATGTATTTGTCCCAAGGCTGGCGGGTTGTTTCCTCACAGCCCGCCTCTGCGGATAAGGATTCGGGAACATACCTCCTTCTCAGGAAATAAAAATGAGCAAACGGGTTCTTGTCGCTGATGATTCGGCCATGATGCGCAAAATGATCATCAAGCAGCTCCAGCCGCCGGAATATGTCATTACCGGCCAAGCTAAAAACGGCACGGACGCTGTTGAGCTGTACAAAAAGTTGAATCCTGACATCGTCACTCTGGACATATCAATGCCGGAGATGGGCGGCATTGCTGCTGCCAAGGAAATTTTTGACTTCGACAAATCCGCCTGCATTGTATTCCTTTACAACTTTCCCGATGAATCCTTGCTCGAAGATGCACCGAAAATCGGTGTTCGCGGTGTCGCGAGTAAACACAAGGCCAAAGAGTTGCTCAACACCTTATAGGATTTTTTTTCACCTTACTTCCGCCATGAACCAGAATACCTTTCCTGCCGCCGCGCCCGATGAAGCATTTTCCATTCCCTGCCCCAACTGTGTCTGGAGCGAAGCCGACGATCATGAGTTCCTCGAACACCAACGGAATCTTCCCGAACTTCCCCGCTGGAAAAGGATTCTGCGCCGCATCGCGTCCTGCCCGGTTCATCTGTTTGACTGCTACTACTTTATTGCAGTGCTCTCGCTGTTTGAGATGTTCTCCCGGACATTTGCTTTTTTCAGTATTGACGCAGGCTTTTCTTTCCACAAACAGCTGATTATCGCCGCAGTCGCTCCGGTCGGTCATCATCGTCCGCTTCCTGTATCAGCTCATCACTGATTACGTGGAGCGCAAGGAATTTGAACATGCGTTTCAATGAGTTCCAGCGCAGAAAGCTCCTCAAACTCTTCTGTTTTTCTGGCAGCTTTCTCCTGCTCGCCTTTATCGGGATGTGCTGCTGGATCAAAGCCAACGAGCAGGAGCTGCTGCGCCAAGTCCGGCAGACCAAAGCGTTCGGCTGCCCATGTAAGAAGATCAACTCCAATCCTCTAACTCTCAGTCCAAAGGAAATCTGCCATGAGTGAACAAACCAAAGAGCCTGCATCTCAGAATCAGGCACCGCGCAATCCGTTCGCAGGAACCGGCATCGCCGTCATCGGCATAGTCCGTCATTTCGCTTCCCAGCAGGGCAAAGACGGCAAGCTCTACCATGACCTGTTCCTCACTACCTCCGCGAATCCAGATTTGAAAATCAGCCTGCCCGCTTTATCATCGGCTCACCGACCAAGATCATGGTTCGCCTCTCGGCATGGCAGAAGGAAGGTCGCTCAGGCATGATGCTGAAAGAGGTCGCTGCCTGATCATGAAAACCGCCGCCGTTCTTGCTTTGCTGCTTTTGCCTTCCATCGTTCATGCGCAGGCATGGTCTGGCGCAGAGAAGGCGACGGTGGACGCTTTGAGCTGGATTCATTGGGCACAGTGGCTTCAAAACGGTCTCTTGGTTGGTCTTATTATCGCTGTTGTCGCTAAGGAGATAACCTCAACCAAAAGGAGGCAGGAGGTGCTCGATGGGTACTTAGGTGCTTTTATGATGGGCTTGGCAATCAGTGGGATTGCAAGTTATTTCGGGGCCGTCTTACACGTGGCGGATTCCATGTTCAACCCTTTCAACTGGTCATCTTCTGACGATGACTTATGGAGACGATGATAAAAAGTTTTATTTCCAGAGTTCGCAGTGTGTACATTCCTGCCGCAGCCGGAGCCGTTTCCACTGCTTTGGTTACTGCCAATGCCTATGACGTGGCCACCTACTGCTTGCTGATCTGGGGGTACTGCTTTCGGCGATGTGGTCACAACCATCGGCGAGATTTTTGCCGCTATCCTGACCGCAGGTTTGGTGCTGTATGGCGGCTACATCGCTGTCAACGCTGGCCTCCGCTTCTTCAGCAAGTTCGTCAAACAGACGACTGCGGGCTGATCTTAACCGAGGGGACGGGCGTAAGTCCGTCCTTTATTTACAATGTATTTTCTTTTGTTATTTTTCTTTTGTTTTCCATTTGAATCTTTAGCTGATGATCAATCTTGCGAATGTTCTATTGATTTCCAATATTATCACACTCATTTTTATCCTGATTGGCAGACGACTGATATAGAATATTATTCTACAACTGATGAGGCAGCAGCATCATGTCGACAGGCTGCTGCCGCAGGTGGACAATCATGTAATTGTACAGATCAATGTTTAAATCTTTGCACACTTGGCGGTAATAGCCGAGGAGATATGTGTGTTTGGCGACAGAAGCCCTATTTTTGTTGGGTTAATAACCTTGATGGTGTGAATACTGAGCGTTGGTATGTTTCTTGTGCTGATGGTTCTGTTCCTGATAAAGACACCGACGGCGACGGCATTCCCGACTCCACCGACCCATGCCCAAATAATCCCAATCCTAATTGCAAAGACCCGAATAATCCGCCGCCTAATAATCCTGTCCTGCCAGATTCTTTGAATATAGGCGGTTGCGATGTTGATATAACCGCGCTCAAAGCATGGCTCTTGAGCGATTCAAGTTTTCCGTTTAATTTTATCTACCGCGTTTATTCAATCCTTTCGCCGCTTTTCACCGCAGAGCCTCAACCTCCTGTTATTGAAATTGATATCCCTTTAGATCCCGGCGGTAGATATAGCTGGGTTCCAGATCACTTCCCTTTGAAAATTGATTTCTTAGATCCTTTCGCCATTTTTATCCGAGGTCTTGAGTTGGTCGGCATAGCTTGGCTTCTCGCTCAGTACGGGCTTAAAAAATATACCATGCCCCTCCCCCGTAGTCACCAGTCCTTCATCGGCGAAGCCGGATTTATATCTTTCCGGTCTTGATTTTCTCAAGGTGAACTTCTGGCTTGAGCACGTAAGTCCTGAGTTCTTGACCATGCTCAAGGATTTCAAGGAAGAGTTCCAAGATAGCTCGTTGACCAGCCCGTATGCCTCGGAACGCTCTCTTGATCTGGGCTGCGGGGGCATCAAGCTTAACATGCAGCGCACCGGGGCCGGGAACTTTGCCTACGTTCTCAAATCCGCTGATGTCGTTTTGATGTTTAGTAACCATCAGCCGGAGGCACCGCATCCAAACTGCCGTGTTGAAATCGGTTCAATGTCCTGCTGGTCGCCCGGCTGGAAAGAGGTGCTCAACTCTGTGATTCGCCTTTTGCAAGTGTACGGCTGCACACCCCGTAAGCAGCAGGTATCTGAAGTCCATCTCACCGCTGATCTTCTTGGAGTCAAATATGCTGACACCCGTTTTGAGAATTTGCGCCGGTGGATTTGCAAAACCCCCAAATGGGGCATGTTCGGTAACGACTGGACTCCGAACTACTACAGCCGTGGCAAAGGGAACATTATGGGTCGTTTCTACAATAAAACGGAAGAGCTGGCTGAATCGCCTGAATCTGCCAAAACGCAATTTTTCCACGATCTTTGGCAGGCTCATTCCGGCTCTCCGCAGACAGATGTCGCCCGGATCGAGTTTCAAGTTCGTCGGGAATTCCTCAAATCTCGGTCAATTGACACTGTTGAGCAGATGGAGGAATCGCTTGATGCGGTTTGGCAGTTTCTGACCACGGAATGGTGCCGCTTCCTTGATCGGGAAATGACTGAATCAGACCGTAAGAACAAAAATCATCAGCGGTATGCTGTTGATCCGCTTTGGGCCTATATTCAAAATGTCCGGTTCGGCCAGAGCCGGACATTGAAGCTGCGCCGTACTAAGCCAGTTCGACATTACAATTTTGATTTGCAGCGTAGAATAGCTGCTGGCTGTCTGCTCACTATCTGCGGCGTGAAAGGTCTTCCGCCTGATGATGTGGAAGGACATGCTGCATACTGCTACAATTTGATTCATTATCAGCTGCATGAAAATTACAAAAAAGACCGAAACGAGTATATGCGTAAAGTTGAGACTAAATACAACCGTGCTTGGATGATATTATGACTGCTCCTCTTTCCCTGCTTAATGGCCCTCAGTTTCAGGCAGTGACCCATCCCGGCGGCCCTCTCCTCGTGCTTGCCGGGGCAGGCACCGGCAAAACCCGCGTTCTTGCTCATCGTCTCGCATGGCTGCTTGATCACGGTGTTCCTCCTGACGAGCTGCTGCTTCTGACCTTCAGCCGCCGGGCCGCGCAGGACATGCTCCGCCGCGCTGCCCTCGTTTCCGGTCAGTCCTTCGCTAAGGTTGAAGGCGGCACCTTCCATGCTGTCGCCAGTCGCATCCTCCGTAAGCACGGCTGGCATGTCGGTATCAAATCAAATTTTGTGGTCATCAGCTGCGCCGATGCCGAAAGCATCATTCAGCAGGTCAGGCCATTTTGCAGCGTCAAAGGCCGCCAGCCTAATGCCCGCCAGATTCTTTCCGTGCTCTCCGCTTCTGTCAGCAAGTCCATCCATCCTGCTGCTGCCGCCGCTGAGAAGTATCCAAAGTTTTTTGAATTTGCTGATTTTTTCAACGAAACCGCTCAGGCCTATGCCGAATACAAGGCCGCTCACAACTATTTGGACTATGACGACCTGCTCCTCGGCTGGCTCCGGCTGCTCGCTACAGGGAAAATTTCCGGCCAGTTCCAGCATGTCCTTGTGGATGAATACCAAGATGTGAACTATCTACAGGCTGATATCGTTCGGCTGCTTGTTGCTGGCCACGGCAATTTGACCGCTGTCGGCGACGAGGCGCAGGGCATCTACAGCTTTCGCGGCGCGGAGATCAGCAACATCCTCAACTTCGAGCAGACCTTTTCCGGCGCGGCAGTCATCCGCCTTGAGCAGAACTACCGGTCAAAGCAGCCTGTGCTGGACTTTGCCAACGCAGTGATTGACAAAGGGCTGTTCACCGCCTTGCCAGGCCGCCGTCTGCCGATCATTTATTCCTCTCCTGACGAGCTGACTGAAGCGCGCTGGGTGTTTGCCCGCATCCGTGAGCTTCTGGCTTCCGGTATTCCGCCTGCTGAAATCGCTGTGCTGGCTGCCGCTTCCGACACACTCAAGCCGCTCGAACTGGAGCTGAATGGTATTCCTTACGAAAAACGCGGAGGCCTTAAATTGACGGATACCCTTCACGTCAGAGACTTGCTGGCGTATTTCCGCGTTCTCGCCAACCCGCGCGACACGCTGGCTTGGTCGGTCATTTTGCAGCATATTGATCACGTTGGCCCTAAGACTGCCGCCAAAGTCATTGAATCCCTGCTTCGTCATGATGATCCCCTTGCCGCGCTGAAATTTTTTCATCCAGCTCCTGCCTGGCGTTCCGGTCATTTCGATCTTGTCCGCCTGATTCGTGAGTGCTCCAGCCGCCGTCCCTCCGAAATCTTTGAACTGGTCATGGCCTATTATGAGCCGCTGCTGCGCCGCAGACATCCTGATCATGCAGATCACCGCCGTATCATTGCTGATCTGTACCGCTTACAGCCTTGGGCCGCGTCCAGCTCAAGCGTTCGCGTATTCGTTGAAGACATGCTCCTTGAGCCTGAGCCGTCTACAGATTCATCAGCCCCGATTCTCTCCACGGTGCATTCTGCCAAGGGCCTTGAGTTCAGGACTGTCTTTGTTGTCGGGCTGGTTGAAACTCGTTTTCCCCGCTCCTGCTCCACCGCCGCCCAGCTCGATGAGCAGCGCAGGCTGTTTTATGTTGCTGTCACTCGTGCCCGCGAGCAGCTGTTCCTGACATGGCCCGCAATAATCTGCAATCCTGACCGCACTCCCTGCATGGCTGTCATGTCTCCTTTCCTGCGTTGTATCAAAGGTCAGCTCTGCCGCCATTTTGACTATGCCCTATTTCAACAAACAGCGCGGTACGTGGGCGGCTCAGATTGTGGTCAATGGTCACAAGTACCGCAGCCAGCATCCGACTAAGTCCGCAGCCGTTCAGTGGGAGGTTGATCGCAAAAGGGATTTGGAGCAGGCCCCGCCGCCTCCTGCTGCGCTGACTCTTCGCGCTTGGGCTGATGCCTACCTCGCCTTTTCCGCAGAGAAGCACAGTCCGAAGACGCTTGATGAGAAAAAATTCGTCTTTCGCACGCTCTTTGCCGCCGTCGCCCCGGAGACCGCCATCGTTGATTTGCATAAAGGCGTTGCTCTCGCTCATTTTGCTGCCCAATCCCGCGAGCGTTCCGGCAACGCCGCCAACAAAGACCGCAAAAATCTCGCCGCCGCGTGGAGCTGGGCCGCTGAATACCTGCCCGATTTTCCTCCCCGGAACCCGTTCCTCACCACGCGCTTCCCGGAGGAACGCTGCCCGCGTCACGTTCCTTCTGAGAAAGATTTTTGGTCTGTGTTCGAGCAGGCTGAACCCGGTCAGGATCAGCTCATTCTGCTTTGCTTCCTTCACCTCGCTGCCAGAAAACAGGAAATTTTCCGCCTCCGCCGCGAAGACGTTGACCTCAGTCGGAATCAGGTCAGGCTGCGCACCAAAAAAAGAAAGGATGGCTCCGAGCATTTTGATTCGCTGTTCATGACCGATCGCCTGCACAGGGCCATGTCCCTACACTTCACCGTCCTGCCCGGCCCTTGGGTCTTTCCCGATCCCCGCACCGGCGAACCCTACGCGGCCCGCCAGCGGTGGCTCTCCCGGCTCTGCCGCAAGGCCGGAGTCAAGCCTTTCGGCCTGCACGGCATCCGTCACCTGTCCGCCAGCATTCTGATCAATGCCAAGGTCTCTCTACTCGACGTTCAGGCAATTCTCCGCCATACCAACCTGACCACGACCCAGCGGTATGTCCACCGGCTGGAGAGCGTCAGAAAAGCCATAGAGGTGTTTGAATGAATATTTTTCTCTTCCTGCTCGGCCTGTGCATAGGTCTTGCCAGCTTGGAACTCCGGGATTTTTTGCAGCGGAAACGCTCGAAAAATGAAATCGACAAGCAACTTCAGAAGGAGGAAAAGGAATGAAAATGATTTTTTCCTCCTCAGATCCTTTTTATGAAGTGAAGATGATTCTGTTTTCTGGTTATCTTCTCTTTCACGCGCTTCCTTTCGCCCTCGCGTATTTCTATATATGGCTTTATTCTCACATCTGCTTTCGAATTCAAGAACTATAGCCATAGCACAATAAATTACCCCGCCCCTTGGGGCGGGGTAATTTATTTCTATTCCGGCAGTCCAGTTCAGAAGCAGATACGATAATCCGGCCATGACAAGCCATGTCCACCACGGCAG
>DHWV01000080.1:0-2978 GCA_002413355.1 Desulfobulbaceae bacterium UBA5173
AAGAAGAGATGCCAGTGGCTGCCTTGTCGGATGCTGACGACGAAAGCGAGTCTTCAGCGAAGGTCAGCATCGACATGGAACGGGCTGTTGAAATTAAAGACAAGCTGGATTCCTTATTCAATTTTGACGAAGGAGAAACAGCGGATTCTGCGGATGCGTCGGAGGATATGCCGGAGCTTGATGATGATATGATCACCGCCCTAGATGATGAGGATGGGGCAAGCAGCGGCAAGGAGCAAGAGAACTTCTTCAGCTTTCATGCTGATGACGACGCGGAGAAAAGCTCGGCAGAAGCGGACAGTGACGAGCTGTTTGGCGGGGACGCTGTTGCTGCTGAGGAGGTCGAGGAAAGCGGGACTGGTGCCGACGAGCAGGACGAAGCCTTCTTTGCTGATGACGACGGTCTGACCGATGCGCAAGAGGAAACAGAGCCTGTTGCTTCAGCAGAAGTGACAGATGAAGTGACAGGCGGGATTGACTCTTTCTTGTCCGCAACAAATGAGGACTTTTTCAGCTTTCATGCTGATGATGGCGCGGAAGCGGAGAAAAGCTTGGCGGAAACTGACAGTGACGAGCAGGACGAGCTGTTTGGTGCCGATGACCAAGAGGAGAATGCTGCTTCGGCAGTTTTGACGGCTGAGGATGAGCTGTTCAGCGAAGAAAGCAAGGCCGACGAGCAGGACGACACCTTCTTTGCTGCTGACAGCGAGGCAGACGGGCAGAAGGAAACAAGGCATAGCGATCTTTCTGCATTTTTTTCGGATGAGCAGGACAGTGGCAGAGCTGAAGAAAGCCTCTTGACGCTGGAGAAGGAAGAACCAGAGATACCTACGGCCGACGACGATGCCGACGACGATCTTCTCCTTGGCCAAGAATATGAAACAGAAAGCGAGCCTGCGGCGTTGTTTGCCCATGATGAGCTGCCAGATCCTTTTGCTGCCAACAACATTGATATTGAGGATTCGGTAGAAGTTGAAGAACCGCCTGCCGCTGCGCATCATCCCGCCGCACTCTCTGAGATCTTTTCATCGTTGGCCGCTGTCGCCGCTGCTCTGCCTGCCGTGCCTTCCGGGCATCATCTGCGGCAGGTTTCCGAACTGGCCGCTGCTGCCATAAAAGAGCCTTCGGTGCCGCCGTATCAGTCCATCATCTTGAATCTGCTTGACAGTTCTGCCTCTCTGCTTGCCAAGACTCCACACAGCGGGGCGGTCAGCGGCGCAATTGTGCAAGAGCTGGCCGCAGGAATGGACAAGGCCGAAGATCCGCTTGCGCTGGCAGGCATGATCAGTCGTTATACCGCATGGCAGCAGGAGTTTTTCACGCAGATCAGCCACAGCGGTCAGCAGGCGGAGCAAGGCTGGACTGAAGCGGCTGGATTGCAAACAGTCCAAGAAGAATTCTCCCAACTCAGAAAGGAGATGCAGGACGAATTCCGTTTACTCCGGCAGGAGCTGGCGGAACTGCGGGCCTGACAGGAATTCTCTGGCATTCCTCCCCCGATTCTTCTGCACAAAGAGCAAGCTGCATCGTTGGCACGCAAGGGACAGAGTTCCCTTGACGTGCCTTCTTTTTTCCTTTTGTGGGGCAAACGCCCTTCCTTTCTCTGCTCCTTGTTGACATCGCAGCGAAAACCTGCTATCAAGGTGTATTCGCATTATTGTCTGCACCGCACCAGCTCTGGTGCGTTTCTTATATGCTACCGAATTGCAGTCTTCAACCATCTCATTTTATACCTTTGCACAGGAGAACCGCCATGCCTTTGGATCCCACCAAACACGCCGACTGGGAAATCGCTGAAGCCGCTGAAAGCAGCATGAAGACCGTCTATGAACTGAGTGAGAAGCTCGGCTTAGACAAAGAGGAGCTGCTGCCGCACGGCCATTATCTCGCCAAGCTGGACTACCGCAAGATACTGGACCGGCTGAAGGACAAGCCCGACGGCAAGTACATTGACGTGACCGCCATCACCCCGACCCCGCTGGGCGAGGGCAAGTCCACCTGCTCGATGGGCTTGGTGCAGGGCATGGGCAAGCGCGGCAAATCGGTGGTCGGCGCGATCCGTCAGCCTTCCGGTGGCCCGACCATGAACATCAAAGGCTCGGCCGCAGGCGGCGGCCTGTCGCAGTGCGTGCCGCTGACACCCTTCTCGCTTGGCATGACTGGCGACATCAACGCAATCATGAACGCCCACAACTTAGGCATGGTTGCCTTGACCTCGCGGATGCAGCATGAGAGCAACTACACCGACGAGCAGCTGACCAAACGTGGCCTGCGTCGCCTCGACATCCACCCAAAGAAGGTCGAGTTCCGCTGGATCATGGACTACTGCGCCCAGTCTCTGCGCAACATCACCATGGGCCTTGGCGGCACATCGGACGGCATGACCATGCAGTCCGGCTTCAACATCGCGGTCAGCTCGGAGATCATGGCCATTCTCTCCATCGCCAAAGACCTGAAAGACATGCGTGAGCGTATTGGCAGGATGGTGGTGGCGTATGACAGGCAAGACCGCCCGATCACCACAACCGACCTTGATGTGGCCGGAGCCATGACTGCCTGGATGGTGGATGCGATCAACCCGAACCTGATGCAGACCATTGAGGGCCAGCCGGTGATTGTTCATGCCGGGCCGTTCGCCAACATCGCCATTGGTCAGTCCTCAGTCATCGCTGACCGCGTGGCTCTCAAGCTGGCAGATTACAACATCACTGAGTCCGGCTTTGGTGCAGACATCGGCTTTGAGAAGTTCTGGAACCTGAAGTGCCGCTACTCCGGCCTCAAGCCGAATTGCGCCGTGGTCGTGGCCACCATCCGCGCCCTCAAGTGTCACGGCGGTGCGCCCATCCCGGTGCCAGGCCGTCCGATGCCGGATGAGTACAAGGGCGAGAACGTGGGCTGGGTGGAGAAGGGCTGCGAGAACCTGATTCATCATATTGAGACCGTGAAGAAGGCGGGCATCAATCCGGTGGTCTGCATCA
>DHWV01000080.1:3225-4514 GCA_002413355.1 Desulfobulbaceae bacterium UBA5173
CCGGTGGTCTGCATCAACGCCTTCTACACCGACAGCGACAACGAGACCAAGGCTGTGCGCCGGATATGTGAGGCAGCCGGAGCGCGGGTGGCCTTGTCCAAGCACTGGCAGTACGGCGGCGACGGTGCGCTGGAGTTTGCGGACGCGGTCATTGATGCCTGCGAGGAGCCGAACGAGTTCAAGTTCCTCTACGATCTGGAGACTCCGCTCTCCAAGCGCATCGAGCTGATTGTCAAAGAAGTGTATGGCGGCGACGGCGTGAGCTACACCCCGGAAGCCCAGGCCAAGCTGAAGCGGCTTGAGGCTGACCCGGAGATGAACAGCATGACCACCTGCATGGTCAAGACGCATCTCTCCCTCTCGCATGAGCCGAAGCTGAAGGGCGCGCCCAAGGGCTGGACGCTGCCTATCCGCGACATCCTCACCTACAAGGGCGCAGGCTTTGTTGTGCCAGTGGCAGGCTCAATCACCCTGATGCCGGGCACCGCCTCTGATCCGGCCTACCGCCGCATTGACGTGGACACGGAGACCGGCAAGGTGAAGGGCGTGTTCTAAGCCGTACTGCACATCGCACATGCAGTGCTGAACGGGCCGGAAGGGAGGAATCTCTTTCCGGCCTGTATTCAAGTGCAACAGTTAAGTGGTCTTGCGAACTCCTGATGAAAGGCAAATTCCTTGCCGTTGTCGCAGGTCAGAGTATGAACGTGGTCTTGGTGAGGACAAGAGCCCGGACGTTCGGCTCTGCGCTGGAAGGCGCGAGATGTTTCGGAAAGCATGACTGGACGGCGAAACGGCGGACTCATGTTGTCGGCGCATTAGCCGGGAACATAATGCGGATTGAGACAGTGGAGCAAGGAGTGTGAAAACAATAACTCAGCAGGTTGGTTGGTGTCGCCATACACTGGGATGTAAAATTTGTTTAGCCTCTTAAAGACTACCACATTTGTGTGGGTCAGAAAAGCATGTCCGACCTGCATAGCGGTATCTTCCAGGAGTTGCGCGATGTGCACAGTACTTCAATCAGGTTGGCATCCTGTTTGGAGCCGTGACATGGCCTCATGAGCAAGACATAGCCCCAGAAATTCTGCTGGAGGAAATGATTCCGGCAGAATCTTGCCCGCTCATTTCAAAACCAAAGCAGATCACCAAACCACAAGCCGCCTTGCCGGAAAATTCACATGAAGACTTGAGCCGATTATTTTGCAGTCGGTGTGCAAGAAAGATTAGACCTCTTGCATAAGTTGTGTTCCGTATGGCAATCTATGCACATGAGATATGAAACAGTGCAG
>DHWV01000047.1 GCA_002413355.1 Desulfobulbaceae bacterium UBA5173
AAGCCGAACCAGCCGAACCAGAGAATGCCTGCGCCCAGCACGCTCATGCCAAGGCTGTGCGGCATGAAAGAATCTTTGCCATAGCCCCTGCGCTTGCCGATGTAGATCGCAGCGACCAAGGCGGCCATGCCGGAGTTGAGATGAATGACCGTGCCGCCCGCGAAATCCAATGCGCCCAGCTTGAGCAGCCAGCCGTCAGCAGCCCAAACCCAGTGGCAGACCGGCAGATAGACGATGGTCGTCCACAACACGGTGAAAAGCAGGAAGCCGCTGAATTTGATCCGCTCGGCAAACGCGCCGGTGATCAGGGCCGGGGTGATGCTGGCGAACATCAGCTGAAAGGCGCAAAAAACAATGTGCGGCACAGTGGTCGCATAGCTTGTGCTCGGCTCCAAGCCCACGCCGTTCAGGAAAGCCCAGTTCAGGTTGCCGATCATGCCGCCCACATCAGGCCCAAAGGCGAGAGAATAGCCATAAAACACCCACATCAGGCCGATCACGCCGAGTGAGAAAAAGCTCTGCACCACGGTGGACAGCACGTTCTTGGAACGCACCAAGCCGCCGTAAAACAGGGCCAAGCCGGGGGTCATGAACATGACCAGTGCCGCCGCAATCATCATGAATGCGGTGTCGCCCGCATTGATTGCACTCGGATTCATACCTCATCCTCCTCTAAATTGTAGTATTAACGTGCTGCCGGACAGAAGGTTCGTTGTTTCCTCTCTGTCTGCGGCTGATTGCTTTGTCCTTTTTAATTGCAAGGTTCATGCCGTTTTTGCATGGAATTATTTTTAATATAAAAACAACAAGCTGCGTGCAGTTGTAGCCTTTCCCAAGTTATGCTCATTGGAAATGCTCCACAAAAACGTTAACAATGCAAATCGATTTAATACAAATTTGTCTTCACGGCTTTCCCTGCGGCATCGAAGCAAAAATCCGAACAAAAAAAGATGCGGCAGCCATTGACTTCTGTATTTTTTGCAGCATACAATACAGTAATTGCGTATCAGACAATACGGCAGGACAAAACAGATCGTGCTTATCAAAAATAATGGAGGTGCCGCCATGAATCATACAAAATCATTTACCATTTTTGCTACTTTTCTCGTATTTGGAATTTCTTCCTGCGTTGGTGCGCAGAAACCGAAAGTGGCTTTAGATGAAAAGCCTGTTGCGGCTGAAACCTGCAAAGGCTTTGGGCCACAGACTCCACGAGATATTGACAATAAAAGCGGGTTAAACAAACAGCTTTTTTCACTCGCGCCGAGATATGACAGCATGAATTTGTGCAATATTCATTTTCATGTTAACGCTGAGCATAAAGCAAAAGATTTTTCTATTTATGCCGGTGAAGGAGAAGACGGACACGGCGGAGGATATAAATGTACTGACACACCGTTGTTGACCAAAGAAGAATTGAAGGCTCCAAAAGAGCCTGTTTGTGAAAATCTGAAGCCGGGCGACACCATCGAAGTGCATTGGGTGCATAGCTCCTGCGATGTCAAACCGGGCGAAGGACTTGGAGCCTGCTCGTCAGCAAGCTGCACCAATCCTGATCTTCGTGTGGAGACGCAGGTATTCCTCGTGGTCAACGATCCGTCGGCGGTGAATTTCAATAATCTCAATTACAGCGGCGGCCTGACCAAGGGAAAGCATCAAGCGAAGGCATTGCCTGAAGGCACCGGCATCCCGGTGGAATTTCTCGGCTCAACCACTGGCGAGAAATACGACAATCAAAAATGTTCGCCGCTGCAAGTCACTTGGAGTGTCCGTCCGCAGTGCGCCAAAGTTGACATCAACAGCCTCGGCGAATGGTGCAAGCACAACGTGTTCAACGAGCATCACGGGCATGGCGTGAGAAAGCTGGTCACGGATCCAAGTCTGCTGTCTGAGATCAAATAATTTTCTGTCCCCCGCAGAAAAGAGCAGGCCAGAACGGATTCCTCTTCTCCGCTCCGGCCTGCTTGTTTGCCGATCACGCGTGCGCTGCTACGTCCACCAGATCGACCGCTTGGGCGGGTTGCCGTATTTTTCAAAGACATCGCCTGACTCCTTCAGCACCGCCTCCAGCTCCTCCACAGTGAAGCTGTAGCCGTCCTCGGCAGCCAGCGCGACAAACTCCTCCTTGGTGGCCGGAACATCGTATTTCGCCTTGATCTTTTTATCCTTGCCGCCTGCTGTCAGCAGCTTTTCCACGTCCGCTTTCGCCATGATCACCTCTCCGTTTCAGGGTTCGCTCTGTTGTAAAAATCACGAGAAAAATTCAAGCCGCACACTTTCTTCGCCGTCTTGGGCCAGCGCGTAGCCGCCGCCGTCCGCCAGCTGCATCCCATGCTCCTGCGCCGCCTGCTTGAGCAGCGCGGCACCGTCCATGACCGCCTCTTGCTCCGCCTCGCGGTTGACGCGCAGCAGCAGGCGGGAGTTGTCCTCGGTGAACTGGATCAAGAAGGCAGTATGGTTGAGAAAAACTAAATCCTCATAGACATGGGCGATGCCCATGCCCGCCGCCTCGACGATTTCTTTCACCACGCCAAGTTTCTGTTCTGCCATGTTTTCCTTAGCCCTCCTGCGTGGTGAGAAGCTGAGATTGCACCAGCTGCCGCAGCCGTTCCGCCAGCTCCAGCATGGCCGGGATTTCCTCCATTTTCGGCGGGACGATCTTGAAGCCGTCCAGATCGCAGATGTCCTGATATTCGTCCATTTTCAGCAGCCCTTCGCCGATGTCCGCCATTTTGCCCGGAAAAACCCGCTCCATCGCCTCGACTAAATCCGCCATCGTGTGGTTGTAGGGCAGCTCGCCGTGGCGCATCAGCGCGGCCATGACAAACTTCTCCACGGCCATGGCGCTGAGATTGTAAAGAATTTCCGGGGTGAACGCCTGCACGCCCTTGCGGTGTGCCTGCTCCGCCGCGTTCAGAAAGCCCTCGCCGTGGCGGAAGAACTCCTCCCAGCCCTTGACTTGGCGCAACTCATGCAGCGGCTGAATCTTCATAGCATTTTCCTCAGACAGATCATCGCCGTGGTCTGCAAGCCGATTTTTTGATAAAAAGCCAAGGCCGGGGTGTTGCTGCGGTCAGCGAGAAGCTGAATGCGGCAGGCACCTTGGCTGACCGCCCACGCCTCGGCAGCGGCTGCCAGCTGCCTGCCGATCCCTCTGCCCTGCCAGTCAGGCGCAATGACCACGTCCTCCAGCAGCGCGGACAGCCCGCCCTGCGCGGTGGAAATCAGCAGCTGGCCGGTGCACATGCCAACAACCTGGCTGTCCTGCTCCGCGACGAAAACCGCCGCCCGGCTCTCCGCCAGCAGCAGGCGCAGTCCGCGCTGCTGCTTTTCCGCATTGAAAACAAAGTCTTTCTCAATGCTGAAGAGCAGCAGCAGCAGGCCGAGCAGAGCCGGAATATCCTCTGGCCCGGCCCGGCGGATGACAGCGTTCATTCCGAAATCAGGTACTTGGCCGCAGGCTCGCCCTCTTCAAGGCCGTCGAGAATCGCATCAACCGCCTCCTCGCTGCTCACTCCGCCAAACCACCAGTTTTCCGGCTGCACGACCATGACCGGCCCTTTCTCGCACTGCTTGAGGCAGGAGGTGGCGGTGATCAGGCAGTCCAAGCCGCGATCCAGCACTTCTTCCTCGATGTATTGCAGCAAGCCTTCGCTTTGCTTGTGGCAGAGACCTTTTTTGTCGCCTGCGGCGCGGAAACTCTGGCAGAGCAATATCTGCCGCTTTGGTATGGCCATTTCTTTCCTCGTTCCGATGAGATTATTTTTTGCCGCCGCCGTACAGCACGTCCACCAAACCTTCAATGCCGTCCTCGGCCAGCAGCACCTTGACACCCTGTTCCGCCAGCACCTTCTGCGGATTCTCGCCCGCTTTTGCCGCCAGCAGAGCGAAGCAGTCAAACAGACATTCGCGGGCCAGCGTTTCCCAGCGGGCGCTGCCTGCGCCAGCCTCCGGCGCGTTGCGCACGGCCAGCAGCGAAGGCAGCTCGTCGCCGCAGCGCGGGCCGTAGATGAGGATTTTCTGCGCTTGGCCGAGGTGCAGGTCAACCTCCATGCCGTTGCTGCTGACCACGGCCACATTGGGCCGCCCCTTGCCCGGCTTCGGCAGCAGCGTTCCGGCAAAAGCAGGGCCGCTGCTCGGCGGAGTGAGCAGGATGGCGTTGTATTCAGCCAGCTCCAGATGCGCCGCCGCCGCGTGTTTGGCCTGCGCCAGCAGGGCCGCGTCGCAGGCGGGCTGACCTTCTTCGTCCGGCGCAGGCGCAAAGGGCAGCAGGGTCATCGAGGACGCGCCAAGCCGGGCCATTTTCTCCGCAATCGCGGCCACGTGCTGATCATTGCGGCCAGGCCAGACTGTGGTCTGAATGTTCACGCGCAGCCCGGCCTGCGTCAGCGCCGCGACCGCCTTTTCCTGCTCGCTGATCAAAATTGCCGCCGCCTCAGCCAGCGGGATTGTCCGTTTGCCCGGACGGATCCAGGCGTAAATCTTCTCACAAATTGCAGCGTCAACCGCCTCAACTTGCAGGTTGATCCGGGCGATGTTGCGCTCCGCCAGTTTCTGCGCGAGAGCCGCCGCGCCCAGTCCGGCAGCCGTGACCTGCGCTGCAAGACCGGGATGCTGCTGCCGCAGCAAATCCAGCGCGGCCAGCAGCAGGTCCGGCGCAGCGAGCGCGTCGCCGGGGCCGCAGAGGTTCACGCCGCCAAGCGTCTTGCCGCCTTTGATCAACTCGCCAATCCATGCAGCGGCTTCGGCTGGCGGCAGGGCCGCTGTTTCTTTGCCGCCACCGAAACGCCTGCCGCAGACCGCCTGAGGGGCAATGGGCAGAATCAGACTGTCAATTCGCATCGAGCGGGCGCATATCTGTTGTTCTTGGGGAAATTGCAGCATGGTCTCATCCTCAGCAGCGGGCGGTGTTTGTCACCGCCCTTCAGTCTTATTCAAAGCAAAGGCCGTGCCAAGACTGTTTTTGTCTCTCTTGTTTTGTAAAATTATAGCGATAAACAAGCAAGAGACCTCAGCTATCTTCGTTTATTTTTTGTGAAAATAATGACAAAAAGGTAACGCGGTAGCATTTTTGGACAGTTAATGCGCAGTGATTATGTCCTGTCAGCGTGATTCCCACCCAAATTGAATTTCCTACAGAAACAAGGTACAGTGAAGGAACGTGTCGGTTCCGGCGGGAAAGTATCTCGTCTGCACACAAGTCAACTTGAGCCAGTAATTTGATTTTTCCCCCAATACGTTTTTTTAGGAGTTGCGCAGTTGGATTTGGATCTCGTTGATTTTGTTCAACTGGCGATTCGTATCGCTGAAATTCAATTTACTGTAATTATTAAACTTCATGCTTCAATTGCGTAACCCCTAAGATTAACTGCTTTTTACCAACTGCGTAACTCCTACCAAAATGTTGCATAACCCTTACTCACAATTGACTTACCCATGCTGCTGGAGCTGCGCATCAACGACTTGGCCTTGATCAGCAGTTTGGTGCTCGATTTTTCCGCTGTCCCCGCCGGGCTGATCGTTTTCACCGGCGAAACCGGCGCAGGCAAGTCCATCATCCTTCAAGCCGTGCATCTGCTGACCGGCGGAAGGGCCTCGGCATCCTTAGTCCGCAGCGGCTGCGCGCAGGCTCTTATTGAAGCGTCCTTTGATATCGGCGGATTGCCGGAAATCGCCGCTCTCCTCCATACGCATGGATTGGACAGCGACGACGACTGCATCCTCCGTCGGGTGGTCAGCGAACAGGGCCGCAGCCGCTTTTTTGTCAATGACCGCCTCGCAACCGCCCGTCTTGCCGCCGCCCTTGGCGAAATGCTGGTCAATATCGCGGGCCAGCACGACCAGCAACAGCTACTTCGCAGCAGCAGTCATATTGACTTTCTTGACGGCTATGGCGAGTTGCTGGAGCAGCGGGCGCAGTACGGCCAGCTTTTCACCCAGCGGCAGAAAATTCTTCAGCAGCTCAACAAGCTGCGTGGACAGGAGCAAGACAAGGAGCAGCGGCGCGCCTTTCTCAGCTTTCAGCTGAAGGAAATTCGTCAATCCGGGCTGGCTCCGGGTGAGGAAGAGCGGTTGATCACAGAACGCGACCTGCTCAAATCTTCAACTGCATTGGTAGAATTAGTCGGTAAAAGCCACTACATGCTGCATGGCAAAGTGCGCGAGCAGCTTGCCGTAATTCGCAAAAATATGGAACAGGCCGCCGGGCTGGATCCGCAGCTAAAGGAGCTGGCGGAGCGAGTCAGTTCGGCCAGTTTTGAGATTGAGGATTTGGAAGGCTGCTTGGAGGCGTACTTGGAAGCTATGCCGCGTGATCAGGGCCGGATGGACGAAATTGCCGCCCGGCTTGCCCTGCTCCGTCAGCTTCAGCGCAAATACGGGGCGACTATTGAAGACGTGCTCGCCTTTGCTGAAAGAACCGCCAACGAGCTGCACAGTCTCGACCATTTGGATCAGGAGATTGCCGATCTGGAAAAAGAATTGGCTAAGCTGGAGGCAGAATTGCGACGGCAGGCGGCGGAATTGTCAGCACTTCGCAAACAAGCCGGGGAAAAGCTCTCCCAAGCCATGCAGCATGAGCTGGCCTCGCTCAGTTTCAAGCAGACGTTGTTTGAGGCCGCCGTGCTGGCAGACGAGTCAAATCTTGCCGCCACAGGTTGGGATAAAGTGGAATTTCTTTTCTCTGCCAATCCCGGCGAACCGCTCAAGCCCTTGACCGAGGTCGTTTCCGGCGGTGAGCTGTCGCGCCTGATGCTAGCGATGAAATGCCTCTTTGCCCGCCAAGACAAGGTGGAAACAGTCATTCTCGACGAGATTGACGCAGGCATCGGCGGCGAGGCGGCCAGCGCGGTGGCCCGTAAAATCAGCGAACTATCAGCATCGCATCAGGTTTTCTGCATCACCCACCTGCCGCAGATTGCCGCCTGCGGCGATGCGCATTTTTTAGTGGAGAAAGCTGTGGAGGACAGCCGCACCCGCACCGCCATCCGCTGCCTTTCGTGGTCGGAACGGACGGCGGAGCTGGCCAGAATGCTCGGTGGTGACAATCCGACTGAGCAGACAGTGGCGTTGGCCAAAGAGCTGCTGGAGGGAAGAACGAGGGCGCAATCCAGCTAATGCTGCGCCGTCACGTTTCCCCTGTCAAAACGCCCAGTTCGCCCAAGGCGGTGGAGACCAGCAGATACGGTTCGTGATGCAGCACGGCTCTGCGTCGTGTTTCTTGCAGCAGCCTATCCAGCGGCCATGATTCTGGATTTTCTTCCGGTGCGGGAAAAAGCTCCGCAACATGGCCCCAAAGATGCTGAAGGGCATTCTTTAGCCCGCCCGCTGACGGGGGAATCCGCAGCAGTTCGGTGAGCTGTTTGGCCAGCGCAGCAAAATCCGCCTTGCCGGAGGCCGTCTCCCGGCCAATATGCCTGTACAGCTCGACATTGCGGGCTAAAATTGAATATTTGTGCTGACTCCAGAGCTGCTGGGCATTGCGGGGCAGAGGAATCCGTCCTGCTTCCCGGTCGGCGTATTTGTTTTTGAGCAGGGCAAACTGCGCGGCTGGTTGATCAATATAGACCGCAGGCCACTCATCGCTGCTGGACAGAAGCGGCAGTGGTGAGTGTTCCCGATACCCCCGCAAGGCCATTTCAGCAGATAGCTGTCCATGCCGCATGGCCAAGGCACCGACGCAGCCGACCCAGCGCAGGGTTTCAGGGTGACGGGAGTAGCCTTTTTTGCCATTCACCAGAATGGACACAAGCCCGTGCAGTTCCCGATGCTCGCCGAGCAGGCTCTGTCGGTTGAGATAACCGGGGCTGATATCCCAGATTCGCATCTTCTGCGCCTTTTTTTGCTGGCATCTTCAGCAGCTCAATTCCCGCCTTGCCTTGGCCGGACTTTTTCCTGTCCAGCGGCGGAACGCCTTGCAAAAGCCCCGCTCGCTCTCAAAGCCGAGCTTGAAGGCCACATCATCCACGCTGCGCCTGCTGTCGGCCAACAGGCCCATCGCATTGACGTGCCGGGCCTCGTCCAGCAGTCTGCTCGCACTGCTGCCTGCGCTGCGCAAACGCCGCTGAAGTCCGCTGACGCTCATTCCCACGCTGCGCGCCAGTCCCGCCACCGAATAATCCCCCTTTAAGGCATTGCGTAGGACAGCTTTCCGTATTTCAGCCAAGCCGTCGCCGCTTGAAGGATCTAGCTCCTGCCGAAGCCGCTTCAGCCGCAGTTCCAACGTGCCCCGCAGTTCCGGCCGACCTTTGCCGTTGAGCCGCTCCAAGCAGCTACTGTCGAAAATCATGGCATTATATTTGGCCTTAAACGACACCGGAGCTTTGAAAAAATCTTCATACGCGGCAACAGGGCCGGTTGCACTGTGGCTGAACTGCACTCGGAGCAGCGCGTCCCCGCCGAAGCACTCCTGGGTGATCCGCGTTCCCATGCAGAGGCCCACTTCCGCGCCGATGCCACCGTCCACCCGGCTCAACGGCTGATGGGTGCGAAGAATTGTCTCTGTCTTCCCCCAGTCAATCACCTTCATCTCCAGCCGGTCGCCCAGCAGGTCGCAGTTTGCCTCGAACAACTCCAGCATCGTGCGCAGATCCGGAGCGCGCCGCAGCAGCTGGCCCGGTGCGCCCAGATAGCAGAGGGGCGCGGTGCGGGCCATTTCCAAGGCTACGTTCCGGCCTGGAAAGGTCTCGGTCAGCATTCGGAAGAATTTTTCAAAGAACGCCTCAGGCAGATAGGTGTCCGGGTTCATCAGCACGGAAGGGGCAATGCCGGTTTCGTTGCTGATTCTTTCAACCGACAGGCCAAGATAGGCGGCGTAAAACACAGCGACGCTGCCCATGCTGCTGATGATGCGGCATGACCGGCCTTTCGCTTCAGGTTCGTTGCAAGAGGACATGGTGTTCACCTTGAATGAAAAAAATCCTGTATATTGCGCCATAAAAACTGCATCAGCTATCATGACCAGCAATGCGCTGTCAATATGTCCTGTCTCATTGAAAAGGTCGCTTGGAGAGAACGTAACAGAAAAATGCGAAATTGTCCAGCGTTGGCAAGAGATTGAACGCGGCATTGCGCCGCTGATTTTTGTCGGACAAACATCAATGCTGTGCCGTCATCCCAAACGTAGGCAAATCCTTTCCAGTCACAACACAGCACCAGTCACCAAAGGCGGCTCATTCCAGCCAAGGCAGTTTCCTGTTTCCCTTTTTCCGCTGCAAAATTTTCTTGCTGATTTACTCTTTACACAGCAGAAAACCGCGCTATATTTCACAACCTTTCAGCATGATCACAGCAACGGACAGGGCATGTCGTCCCGCCCGCCCGAAATTCAGCAGAAAGGGAAACATGTTCTCAGCCTTCGCACGCACCGTCACAAGCAGACCCACTGCCGCCAGCATTCAGGCGGACATTCTCTCTGGCCTGACCATCGGTATTGTCGCCCTGCCGCTTTCGATGGCCTTCGCCATTGCCAGCGGAGTGGCCCCGCAGCACGGCCTCTACACGGCCATTGTCGCGGGCATTGTCATTTCTTTGACTGGCGGTTCGACCATCAATGTTTCCGGCCCGACCGCCGCCTTTGTGGTGGTGCTGCTGCCCATCGTGCAAAAGTTCGGCTTGGGTGGACTGCTGGTGAGCGGGATGATGGCCGGCTTGATTCTGATCGGCATGGGCATTGCGAAGCTCGGCAAGCTGATTGAGGTGGTGCCGTATCCGGTCACGGTCGGCTTCACCTCTGGCATCGCCGTGATTATCGCCACCTTTCAGATTAAAGATTTCTTTGGCCTGACGGTTGAGAAGGTGGAAGGTCATTACATAGAACAGGTTGGTGCAATCATCCGCGCTGTTCCCACCTTCACGCTGATTGATTTCCTTATCGGTCTGTTGACCCTGGCCGTGCTGATTGTTTGGCCGAGATTCCGCTCACGAATTCCCGGCCATTTGGTGGCGGTGATTCTCGGCTCTTTCACCGCGTGGGCGGCAGGGAAAATCAGCCCAAGTTGCACCGCCGCGACCATCGGCAGCCGCTTTCATTTCGAACTGAACGGTGTTTCCGGCAGCGGCATCCCGCCCTTTCTGCCCAGCATTAACTGGCCGTGGAACCTGCCCGGCGCGGACGGCCAACCGGTCGGTCTGAGCTGGGAGATGATTCACACTCTGTTTCCGTCCGCCATCGCTATTGCCGTGCTGGCCGCAATCACCTCGCTGCTTTGTTCGGTGATTGCCGACGGCCTGAGCGGCCACAAGCATGATTCCAACGACGAGCTGATCGGCCAAGGCATCGGCAACCTGATCGCGCCGTTCTTCGGCGGCATCCCGGCAACCGCCGCCATTGCCCGCACTGCAACCAACATCAAAGCGGGCGGACGGACACCGCTGGCTTCGATTGTTCACAGCATTTTTGTTCTGCTCTCCATCCTACTGATCACGCCGCTGCTGTCGTATATCCCGATGGCCTCAATGGCCGCCCTACTGTTCATGGTGGCGTGGAACATGAGCGAGGCCAAGCACTTCATCCGAACGGTCAAGATCGCGCCGGGCAGCGATGTCGCCGTACTGCTGATCTGCTTCTCGCTGACCGTGCTCTTCGACATGGCAATTGCCGTGGGCGTGGGCATGAGCCTCGCTTCTGTCCTCTTTATTCAGCGGAGCATCAGCCTGACCACGGCCACCAAAGTTGATAGCCGCGAGGCTGTCGACGGCCTGCCGCCGTCCATTGCCATTTACGACATCAACGGGCCGCTGTTTTTTGGCTCGGCGCAAAAATCTATGAAGAATATCACCTCAGTCAGTCCAGAAGTGCGCGTGGTCATTCTTGATATGACCAAGGTGAACATGATTGACATGAGCGCGATTGTGGCAATGGAATCCATCAGCAGGAATCTGGAGAACAACGGCGTGGGGCTGGTGATCAACAATCTGCAAGCCCGGATGCTGCTCAAGCTGCGCAAGGCCGGACTGCGCAAGCACAACGGGAAAGTGGAGTTCTCGCGCACGCTGGAAGAGGGCATTGAGAAGGCGAAGGAGATGCTGTAAAATTTTGCGGTCTCCGTGTGGGTGAGAAAAACACCCATGCGATCAATATAGCTGAAGTAGCTGAAAAATCCATATTTCCCCGCATGTGGTATATTTCTGCTATCAAGCATGAATATAACCGCATACGGAGGAAAACATGGAACTCAAGATTACAGCATTTTATTGTTTATGCGATGACTTTTTAATTTCCGAGGGCTGGCGCGATACCCCGCAGAGTACGACATGAGCACGGCTGAGATCATGACCGCCGCGTTAACTGCTGCCATCTTTTTTTGGCTGTTATGAAAAAAGCCGCAAATTTCTCGAACAGCATCGATATCCTCCTGCGATGCTGTCAGGAAGTCAGTTTATCCGCCGCCTGAACCAAATCCCTAAATCCGTCTGGCGCGGACTGATGAAGCAACTTGCCGTACCGTTTGATGCGTCAGATTCGTTAAGAATTTACCTTGCGGACAGTTTTTCTGTTCCCGTTTGCCAAAATATTCGCATAAAACGGTGTACAATTTATCAGGATGAATCGTTCCGTCCAAGTCGTAAGCAGTATTTTTACGGACTCAAAGTTCACGCGCTTATGACTGAATCAGGAATTCCTGTAGAAATATTTTTATCTCCAGTATCATATGCCGACGTGAACGCTCTTTATGACTTTTGTTTTCCAGTTAACGCTGGAAGTGTAATTTATGGAGACAGGGCATATAGCGCGTATACAATTAAAGATGAGCTTGAGCGTTCAAACGTCTCCCTTAATCCTGTCAAAAAGAAAATATGAGTCATTTGTAGAATCAGGAATTAAATTCATCCGAAAGCGCATCGAATCGGCATTCAGTGTGATTAGTCAAAGACTTCCGGCTCATATTCATGCTGTCACCTCCCGTGGCTTTGAATTGAAGATCTTTTTTTTCATTCTCGCTTGCGGTATTGAAAAAAAACAATGAGATAGTTCACGACTTGGGTTGTATTTACAGGAACGCGGCGGAATTGACCTCCGCGAGGCGTTCATTGCCGGTAGCTTTGTTTCCGCAAAAAAAAGGGGCGATGCAGTCGGGTGGACAAAACGGGGCAAAGGGAGCAGGATCATGGCAGTTGCGGACGCTTCCGGTCTTCCTGTCGCCGCCTGCCCCTTGCAAGTGCCTTCGCCTCATGAAGTACAGCTGGCGGAAACGGCACTTGACAGCCTTTTCATTGCCGGAAAGCCTGAAAAAAACTCATTGGCGACAAAGCCGATAGCCAAAGCGACATAATTTGAACCATCGTATCTGTCATTAGACCTCTTGCATAAGTTGTGTTCCGTATGGCAATAGATTTATTGCATAAGTTACTTGCTAACAATTTTTAACTCCATGTTATGGACGGCGGCGATTAAACTGAAGCGAATCCCGAAACGCTTTCTTCTGATCGTTCGTGCAAAATGCGGAACACTTTGAGTCTGCGGAAGATATGTTCAATCAGGATGCGTTTCCGAGA
>DHWV01000013.1 GCA_002413355.1 Desulfobulbaceae bacterium UBA5173
GGTGTCGGCGATGATGATGCCCTTGCCTAAAGCGTATTCCGCTGCCGTGCTGTAGAGCCGCAGGCTGATGTCCGCCATCTTCGCTGCTGTCTCTTTGCCGACGATTTCCTCCATCTGCGCCAAGGAGATGTTCTCGTCATGCAGGCCCTGCTCGGCTTTGGTTGAGGGCGTGAAGAGCGGCTGCGGGAACTTGTCCGACTCGCGCAGGCCCGCAGGCAGGGCGAAGCCGCAGACCGTGGTGTTTTTCTTATAGGCTGACCAGAATGAGCCGGAGAGATAGCCCCGGACGATGCACTCAATCGGCATTACTTTGGTGCGGCGCACGAGCATGGAGCGGCCTTCGAGCTGCTCGCGGTATTTCTGGCAGACAGCCGGGTATTGGTCAACGTCAGCGGCCAGCAGGTGGTTGGGAACGATGTCAGCCAGTAGCTTGAACCAGAAGAGGGAAATCTGGGTCAGCACCCGGCCCTTGCCCGGCACCGGCTCGTTCATCACCACATCATAGGCGGAGATCCGGTCTGTAGCGATCAAGAGCAGCTTGTCCGCATGACCGGAAATTTCATACATGTCGCGCACCTTGCCCCGGTGCAGCAGGTTCAGTTCCGGCAAATTGGTCTGGATGAGAGCGGCATCAGTCATGGCTGGAAAGAAAGTGGAAGCATGGTTGACGGAAGGCTGTAGGGGCGGTTCGCGAACCGCCCCTACTATTCATTACAGATGCAGCTCTTTCTTGACTGCGGCAATAACTGCGTCGCTGCTCACTGCCTCAACCGAAAGCAACATACCTTCTTTCTTGTAGAAGCCGATCAGCGGAGCGGTCTTCTCGTTGTAGGTGGCAAGGCGGTGGCTGATGGCATCCTCGGTCTCGTCCTCGCGCTGCACCACTCTGGCTCCGCATTTGTCGCAGAGACCTGCCTGCTTGGGCGGGTTGGACTTGACGTTGTAAATCGCCTGACACTTAGCGTTCTCGCAGGTGCGGCGAGTGCAGAGGCGGTCGAGAATGACATCTTTCGGCACGTCAATGCTGACCACGCAGTCCAGCTTAATGCCCAATTTGACCATAAGCTTCTTCAGCTCTTCAGCCTGCGGAATAGTGCGCGGAAAGCCGTCGAGCAGGAAGCCTTTGGCGCAGTCCGGCTCTTGCAGGCGTTTCTCCATGATGCCCATGATCAGGGAATCCGGCACGAGGTCGCCGCGCTTCATGTAGCCTTCAGCCTCTCTGCCCAGCTCGGTCCCGGCCTGCACGGCACCGCGCAGGATGTCGCCAGTGGAAATCTGGACAGAGCCGTCAATAGCAGTCAACAGTTTCGCTACAGTACCTTTGCCTGCGCCAGGTGCGCCGAGAAGGATCAGTTTCATAGTGTTCTCCTTGTCAATATTTGAAGAAAGGCAGATGCCTGAGAAGTATGCGGAGCAGCTCTATGCGACAGACTGTGCTGCCGCTCCGCCAATGCGGAAAAAGAGACAGCATACACTATCTTGCAGCGGGATGGTAGGGGAAAGTGGGGATGCTTCTGCCTCAGCCGCCCTGTCTTTCCGCCATCGTCCGCCAGAGCTTGCAGAAGGCTTGCCGCACTGCCGGATCAGCGATGAACTCCGCCATCATCTGCAATTCTTGCTCCTCCTGCGGGTCAACAGCGGCGGGCGGCAGTCCGGGCTTTGCCTCCGGTAGGCAGGGAAAATCAGCAGGTTGAAGTGTCCAACGCAGGTCGCTCACCTGCGGGCCGCCGAAGGTTTCAAGAAAGGTGTTGATCTTCGTGAGTAGCTCTGGTTTGGCAAATCCGAGTTGCTGCATCCAGATGGCGTGGGTGGTGTAAATCCACAGCTCAGTACCGAGGAAATAGGCGGGGAGGCTGTTGTTAGCAAGAGCTGGGCCAACCATGCTCGGCCAGCGGCGGGTCAGGCCGAGCAGGTATTTTTGATGGCCCCAGTGCTCGGTCAGACCGTTCAGGCCGTCCGCCACCGTTTTCAGCTCTTGGCTGGACATACTCAGGAAGCTACGGCGAATGTCAACTTGCGGCTGAACATGTCCGCCTGCACCAGCCGCACCCGGATGAGATTGCCGAGGCGGTAAGTGCGACCTCTCCGCTCGCCGACCAAGCAATGACCGGTGCTGTCGTGGCTGTACCAATCGTCCTGCATGTCTTTGACTGGCACTGCGCCGCTGATCAGGCAGTCCACCAGCTCAACAAACAGGCCAAAGGCAGTCACACCGGAGATCACTGCGTCAAACTCTTCTGTCACTCGCTCACGTAAGAAGAGGGTGGCCAGCCGGGCCTGTGCATCGCGCTCGGCCTCCACCGCAACCCGCTCTCTGCCGGAGAGAAAACCGCCTGCTGTGTCCAGCGTCTCTCCGGCAGGCAGAAGAGGTGCAGTCTTTTTCCTCGTCAGCAGATTCTGCAAAACGCGGTGCGCCACCAAGTCTGGGTAGCGGCGGATGGGCGAGGTGAAATGCAGATAGTATTCGGCGGCAAGGCCAAAATGGCCGAGGTTTTCCGGCGTGTATCTGGCCCGCTGCATGGTGCGCAGCAGCAGGTTGTTAACCACGTACTCGGCCGGACTGCCCTTGGTTTTGGCCAGCACTTCAGCGAACCAAGCCGGGCCGATGGAATGCTTGGGCAGTTCCACGCCCATCGCGGCAGCGGTGGCGATAAAGTCGCGCACTTTCTCTGGGGCAGGATTCTCATGCACCCGGAACAGCACCGGCATCTCCGCCTTGTCCAAGTGCTCGGCCACCGCTTCGTTGGCGGCAAGCATGAATTCTTCGACCAGCAAATGGGCCTGATTGCGTTTCAAGCGGCTGACTGAGGCAATCTTTCCATCAGCAAGGCGGATATCTGCCTCCGGGATGGTGAAGCCAAGCGAACCACGCTGCGTGCGCTGTTCAGCGAGCAACACGGCAAGCTCCTTAGCCTTTTCCAGCATCGGCAGGAGTTTTCTGTGCGCCTGCCGCGCCGCTTTTTCTCGCAGATACAGCACGCTGTTGACCGTATCGTAGGTCAGACGAGCATGACTGAGAATCAAACTTTTCGTAAATTTCGCGCCAATGCGGCGGCCTTGCTCGTCAAAATCCAAAATTGCGGTGAAGGCGGGCCGGTCTTGATCAGGCACCAAGGAACAGAGGTCATTGGAAAGCCGCTCCGGCAGCATGGGCAGAACCATTTCCGGCAGATAGACGCTGGTGCCGCGCTGATAGGCTTCGCGGTCAAGAGCAGTGCCGGGTCGGACGTAATGGCTGACATCGGCAATGGAGACGAAAAGCCGCCAACCTTGCTGCGTTTTTTGCGCACAGACCGCATCGTCAAAATCTTTGGCCGTGGCCCCGTCAATGGTCACATGCTTGAGATAGCGCAGATCGCGGCGACCGCCTTTAGCCTCGGTCAGCGGTTCCAGTGCGGCAACCTCAGCCTCAACGTCCGCTGGGAAGGAGCGCGGTAGATCGAACTGCTGCACAGCCATCCTGATCTGCACTTGCGGTGAATCCGGCTGTCCCAGCAGCTCCACCACCCGGCCCAGCGGCTGCCGCTGCGGTGTGCCGTAATCGAGGATTTCCACCAGCACGGCCATGCCGTCTTCAGCATCCAGCGCGTCGCTCCGCTTGACCCGGACGGTGAAGGGCAGCTTGCTGCTATCCGGCGTGACTGTGCCCATATTGCGGTCGCTCATATACGTGCCGCAGAGATGGGTGTAGGCCCGCTTCTCGACCTCAATCACCTCGCCTTCAGGCCGGGTGGCAGAGCGGTTGGTCAGGCGAACCAGCACGGTGTCGCCGTGGCCTGCGCCGTTCAAGGCCGAAGCAGAAATGAAGATATCTTTCTGCTGCATAGCGATGTTGCCATCCAGAACTGCGAAGCCAAAGCCTTTGGCGGTCAGCGAGAGCCGCGCCCGAAGCTGGTCTTCCTGTTCAGCGATTTGCCAATGCTGATGGATCCGGCTGACCTTGCCCGCCTTTTCCAACACGTTCAAGGTTTCTTTCACCACGTTACGCTCCGACTCCGGCAGGCCAAGGCCGCTGAGCACTGCGCTCAGGGAAAGTGGCTCCTTCTGGCGGCCAAGAAAGGCAAGCAGCAGCTCGTTCAGAGAAATTTCTGGATCGGGGCGGTGTTTTTTGCGGTGGTGATAATGCAGCCGTTTCTCGTTCAGCCTTTTTTTTGACATGCTTCTCCTAATCAGGGCATTCGCGGGAAGGGGCACGGATTTTTTTCCTGTTCCCTGTTTGCTTCCCAGCGTTCGCAGTGTACACTACAAATCTTTAAAGAGGAAGCGCGGGCTTACGCAAAGGACAGAGCATGGAAGGAAAAAAATGTGATTTGGAGCAGTATCGCCGCGAGATGGAGGCCTTGATCGGCTCCAGTCCGGCAGTCCGGCTTTTCTATGAAGCCCTTGACTTTGCCGCCGCCGCCCACGAAGGGCAGATGCGCCGCTCCGGCGACCCGTACATCATCCATCCCTGCGCCACCGCCCGCATCCTCGCCGAGGAGCTGGACATCAAGAACGCCGAGATTCTTGCCGCCGCCCTGCTGCATGACACCATCGAGGATGTGGAGGATATCGTCCCGGCGGTGATCCGGGAGAAATTTGGGCCGAACGTTGAAGCTATTGTTGTTGGCTGCACCAAGGTCAAGCACCATAGCGGCGACAAGCAGGCCCTGAAAAAGCTCGTCCACCGCCAGCTCTTCACTGGTGCGGCGGCCCGGCCAGAGGTGATGATCGTCAAAATCGCCGACCGCCTGCACAACCTGCGCACTTTAGATTCGATGCCGCGCCATAAACGGCAGCGCATCGCCGACGAGACGCTCGACTTCTACGCCCCGCTGGCCACCATCCTTGGTCTTTTCGCGGTCAAGCGCGAGCTGTACAACCGCGCTTTGGCCAACAAATTTCCCAAACAGGGGCACAAACTCAAGCAGCAGATTGGCAGGCTGGAGAGCAGCCCTACCCTTGCCGCCCTGACCACAAAAATCGAGCAATCGCTGAAAACGGCTGGAGTTGCAGCCACGGTGGTCATCCGCACCAAAGGGCTGTGGGGCTATTATGATCCAAAAAATCACATCCTGCGCCCGGAAATTGAAATCCCGCAGGAAATCCTGATCACCACCGGGCAGCGGCTTAACTGCTATCAGATTCTCGGCATCATCAACGAAATTTATCCGCCGGTGCCGCGCACGATTCGCGACTTCATCGCCAATCCCAAACCCACCGGCTATCAGGGCCTGCACGCCAAGGCGATCATTGACGGCCACAAATATCTGTTTAAAATTCGCACCGAGGAGATGGCTCGCAGTGCCCAATGCGGCTTGGTGAAAGACTGGAACCCCAGCGACCGCAAGCTGGATCGTTTCCTTGCCGAGTTGAAAGAGATGTTTGACATCCTCGGCAGCGATGACACGATGTCCTACCGGGAGATGATCGCGGCCAGCGGGCGCAAGGAAATCTACACCTACACCCCGGACGGCGACCTGATCTGCCTGCCCGTGCATTCAGCGGTGCTGGACTTCGCCTTTCACATCCACACCGACATCGGCCATAGCTGCATCGGGGCAATGATCGGCAAAAAAAAGGCCGAGCCGGGCGATATGCTGCAAGATGGCAGCGTGGTGCGCATCATCCGCCAAAAAAGCCCTGTGGACTTTGATCTGGAAATGCAGACCAAATGCCAGACTCCGCGCGCTCGCAGCGAATTGGCCAAGGCCTTCCGCGAGCGGATCAAGCATGTGGCGGTCAGCACAGGCCAAGCGGTTCTGGAGCAGGAAATGCGCCGCTATGGTTTGCCCTTTGACTTGATTGAGCATCCGGGCATGGAGAACATCTTGCTCTATTTTAACATCACCTCACGGGATGAGCTGCTCCAGCGGGTTGGGCAAGGCCGCATCCAGATGCGTGAGCTGATTTATGAAATCCGCAGCGGCCTGCTTCAAAGCCGGGATATGCTCCTCCATCAGCCAACAGGCATCCTCAACCGCATCATTCTCTCCACAGTGGATCCGGTGGTGGTAAAATCCTCCGCCTGCTGCCGTCCCACGCCCCTGGACAAAGGCTTGGTCGGCTTGCTCAGCACACGGGGCATCTCGCTGCATAGTAAAGACTGCTTCCAGCTGAAAAAACTCAAATTTCAGCGCGAGGACGCAGTGGAGGTACGCTGGCGGCTGGGAACCACGCCGGTGCCGAAGCCACAGAAATTCGTGGTCGCCGATATCACGGCCAAGTATCTGTTCAGCCGTTTGGCCGAAGGGCCGGAAGAGCTGCGCGTGGCCCAAGTAACACAGGTGGGCGGCAGTCCTGACGTAGCTTCCTGCGCTTGGGAAGTGCAGTTCAGCGTCGCTAACCTGCTCGGCCTGAAAAAAATCATCCGCCACCTTGACCGTTCTTTCCTGTCCTGCAAATTTGATTTCCGGCAGTAGATATAGCCATAGCACAATAAAATGACCACAGAACGGACTGCTGAAAAAGTTCATCGGTGGAACAGCCGAGTTTTTTCCTGAGGGCTTTAGCCTGTGCCCATTTATGCTCAATCGGATTGAGGTCAGGCGAATACGAAGGAAGATATTCAAGCAAGCACCCGGCATCTTCGATGAGGTGCTGAATTTTTTCAGGCTTATGAAAAGAGGCATTGTC
>DHWV01000108.1:0-1261 GCA_002413355.1 Desulfobulbaceae bacterium UBA5173
TGGGCTGGGACGCGTTCGGCCTGCCTGCTGAGAATGCCGCCCTCAAGCACGGCGTGCATCCGGCGCAGTGGACCTACAGCAATATTGACTACATGCGCGGCCAGCTCAAGGCGATGGGTCTCAGCTATGACTGGGATCGGGAAATCGCCACCTGCCACCCGGAATACTACCGCTGGGAGCAGCGCGTTTTTCTCCAGCTGCTGGAGAAGGGGCTGGTGTACCGCAAGAAAACTACGGTCAACTGGTGCGAAAGCTGCGCCACAGTGCTGGCCCGCGAGCAGGTGATCAACGGCTGCTGCTGGCGCTGCGACAGCCAAGTGGTGCCGAAAAATATGCACGGCTGGTTCCTCAAAATCACCGACTATGCTGAGGAGCTGCTGGCTGATCTCGACAAACTGACCGGCTGGCCGGAAAAAGTCGTGACCATGCAGCGCAACTGGATCGGCAAAAGCCAAGGCTTGGCCTGCGATTTCCAAGTTGAGAATAGTGCGGAACGAATCACCATCTTTACCACCCGGCCTGACACCATCTTCGGCGTGACTTTCATGTCGCTGGCCCCTGAGCATCCGCTGATTGATTTGCTGATTGCAGGCACGGAGCAGGAAGCGGCAGTGCGCG
Source organism: Desulfobulbaceae bacterium UBA5173 (assembly GCA_002413355.1). GTDB lineage: Bacteria > Desulfobacterota > Desulfobulbia > Desulfobulbales > Desulfobulbaceae > Electronema. The sequence goes on from DHWV01000108.1 coordinate 619, forward strand.
GCTTCATCGAGCAGACCTTGCTGGACAAGCAGCGCATGGCCTTGGATCAGGAGCCGGAAAAACACGGCATTTTCACCGGCAAGTATTGCGTCAATCCTTTTAATGGCGAGCGGGTACCGATTTATGTCGCCAACTTTGTCCTGATGGAATACGGCACCGGCGCGGTCATGGCCGTGCCTGCGCATGATCAGCGCGATTTCGAGTTCGCCTGCAAATATGGCCTGCCGGTTCGTCCGGTGGTGCAGCCGGAGCAGCGGTTAGTCGCGGAAAGCATGGAGGCTGCCTGGGAGGGCGACGGCGTGCTCGACGCTTCCGGCCCATTCAACGGCCTGCCTTCCGCAGAGGCGAAAAAGGCGGTCATCGCTCATGCGGAACAGCAGGGCTTCGGCAAAACGCACATCACGTGGCGGCTGCGCGACTGGGGCATTTCCCGCCAGCGCTACTGGGGCGCGCCGATTCCCGTCATTCATTGCGAACGCTGCGGCGCAGTGCCAGTCCCGGCAGAGCAGCTGCCGGTGATTCTGCCCGGCACCACGCCGCCTTACGGCAGCCATGCGCCGCTGCATCAGCAGGAGGCGTTTTACAGCACGACCTGCCCGAAATGCGGCCAGCCCGCCAAGCGCGAAACCGACACGATGGACAC
>DHWV01000108.1:1505-6647 GCA_002413355.1 Desulfobulbaceae bacterium UBA5173
CGAAACCGACACGATGGACACCTTCATGGAGTCGTCGTGGTATTTCGCCCGCTACACCAGCCCGCGCAAAGACGACGGCGTTTTGGATCAGGATGCGGCCAAATATTGGCTGGCAGTGGATCAGTACATCGGCGGCGTGGAGCACGCGATTCTGCATCTGTTGTATTCGCGATTCTTCACCAAAGCATTGCGTGACCTCGGTTATTTGCACATTGACGAGCCGTTTACCAATCTGCTGACTCAGGGCATGGTGATCAAAGACGGGGCCAAGATGTCCAAATCCAAGGGCAACGTGGTTGACCCTGATGATTTGATTCAGCAGTACGGCGCGGACACAGTACGGCTTTTTGCCCTCTTTGCCGCCCCGCCTGAACGCGATCTGGAATGGAATCCGCAAGGCGTGGAAGGCTGTTTCCGCTTCCTCAACCGCGTTTTCAGGCTGATTCAGGCCAGCTTGGACTGCTTCTCTGGCGGAACTACGCAGATTGATCTCAGCGATCTTTCTCCTGCTGACCGCCAGCTACACCGCAAGACGCACCAGACCATCCGCCGGGTGACAGAGAGCATTGAAAAAGATTTTCATTTCAACACCGCCATTTCCGGGGTGATGGAATTAGTCAATCAGATCAGCGCGGAAACTGCCCAGCCGACGGCCAGCAGCGTGCTACGCGAGGCCCTCGAAACCGTGCTCCTCCTCCTCTTCCCGATGGTGCCGCATTTCTGTGAGGAAATGTGGCAGCTCACTGGTCACGCGCAGCCGCTGCAACTGCAAACCTGGCCGAGCTTTGATCCCGCTGCGGCAGAAGAAGACGAGCTGACCATTGTCGTACAGGTCAACGGCAAGCTGCGGGGCCGCCTGACTGTTCCGGCGGAGACCGGCGAGGAGGAGATCAAACAGCTTGCTCTGGCCGACGAGAAGGTCAGCGGCTTTATCTCCGGCAAGACGGTGCAGAAAATCGTTGTGGTCAAAGGCAAACTTGTTAATATTGTCCTCAAGTGAACGTAGGCGCAAGCCGAAGGAGCCAACTGTGAACAAAATATCCGCAAAGCTGCTGCTCTTCTTCTGCCTCTCCCTTTTGCTTGGCGGGTGCGGCGGCTATTACTTTCCCGGTGTTTATGAGGGGCCGGAAGTGTCGATCTACATGCCGACATGGAGCAACCGCACTGATAAGCTTGGCATTGACAGCACGATGTACAACGCGCTCTCCGAGTGGTTTCTCAAATCAGACAAAATCAAACTGACCAAGGAAAAGGAAGGGGCAGACATGATTTTGGCTGGTGAAATCATCTCCATTCATCTGCCCAGCATCGGCTGGAGCAGCGCGGCCCGCACCACGGATGTTAAGGTGGAGCTGGTTCTGCGCTATGTGCTGAAAGACTTGAAGAGCGGCAAGATTCTCTGGGAGGCTCCGAACCAAATTTGGACGGAGGATTACAATACCGTTGCCCAAAAGGCTGGCTCAGAGGATGAGGCCGTCAAGCATATCCTTGCCGATGTTTCGGAGAAAATCTACCTCGGCACGATCTCCAGAATCCGCAAGCTGTCAACCGCTGGCGCGGCTCAATGATGAGGCGGTGAATGCGGCCGCAGCGCGTCCTTGACAAAAGCGGCCGCAGGCTGGAAAATCATTTTTGTGAACCTGTTTGCTTTCCGGCGGGCGATGGCAAAAAAATAAAATCGGCAAAGCGATTAAAAACAGCTTCATATCTCGGATTATCTGGCGTATAGTCAACAGATGGAGACAGACCGGTCGCAGCGACCTGCCGGGCAACCAAAGCAACGCGAATGAGGGTACCAGATGAACTACGGTGTAGTTAGCCAAGAACAGCTTGAAAAAATTGATGAAATACTGTCTGAACAGCTCATCAAGATCGGTGTGGACTGTGTCATCATCATCGATATGGCAGGAAACATCATCACCGCGAAGGACAACGGCACGTCAAAGTATGATGTCTATTCCTTCGCCGCTTTGGCAGCCGGCAACTTCGCCACCGTTGATGCGATGGCCAAGCTGGTGGGCGAACAGGAATTCTCCCTGCTTTTCCACAAGGGCACGGACTGCAACATCCATTTCTCGAAAATTGATGAGGAATTGCTTCTGATCACCATGTTCGGAAAGCATATCTCCTTGGGATTTCTCAGACTGAACGTTGTGAAGGCTCTGGAGCAGATACGCAAGCTCTGGGGTGTTAAATAGAGGAGTTCTTTAAGCCTCACAGCGTTGTTGTCAATAGAATCAATTCATACAGCGGGAGACTGCCTTGAGCTTCATAAATCTGCGGGAAAAGATCGTCCAAGTGAAAGTCGTCTATTACGGGCCGGGCCGGGGCGGCAAGACCTCTAACTTGGAATATATCAACCGAAAATTCAGCAAACAAATTCAGTCCGAAATGGTCAGCCTGAAGACCCACGGCGACCGTACCCTTTTCTTTGACTTTTTGCCTTTTGACATGGGCAAAATCAAGGGCTATGAGCTGAAAATTCAACTTTACACCGTACCGGGCCAAGTCAAGTACAATGCCACCCGCAAACTGGTACTGAAGGGCGTGGACGGCTTGGTTTTTGTCGCTGACGCGCAAGAGGCCATGCGGGAAAAAAACATCCGCTCCCTCAATCAGTTGCACGAAAACCTGAAGGAATACAAAGAGTCAATTTTTAAAATTCCTTTGGTCATGCAGTACAACAAAGTTGATCTGCGCGATCAAGGCATCCCCATTCTGCCCACTGCTGTGCTGGAGCAGGATTTGAACAGCAAGTTGAAGGTGCCGTATTTCGAGGCCAGTGCTTTGACCGGCTACAATGTGCCGGAGACGCTCAAGAAGATCATATCGCTCACCGTGGTGTCGGTGCAGAAAAAGCTCCTGTGAAGACAGACGGGCGGCTGGCGCAGCGCCTCTGACCAGTGCGGACAAGACTATGGCTCCCTCAATCGACGAATTTCAAGACCTCACCCAGTTTGCAGACGAGTCGTTCGACACCGAAGAAGTCGATCTATTTGAATTTACTGACGACGATGACTCGCCGCTGCTTCGTCTCAAGTCGATTGTCCTCTCGTTGGACTGGGATATCACTGAGGAGATCCTGAAGGAGCTGAACGAGGAGCTGGCCAACCTGCGCGCCATGTGGAAGGACGACAAGGTGGCGCAGATTTATCTCCAAGGTATGGAAAATGTGGGCAAGTACATGCGGGAGGAAGGAGCCTACGCCCACCCCAACGCCATCAAACTGCTACTCACGCTGTACCACAACTACGAAAAAATCATCTCCTCGCCCAACATCAGCGGCGAGAGCATCACCACGATGCTCAAAGCGGATATCCGTAAATTCAAGGTACTCCAGTATCAAATCAGCACGCTGAAGAATGCCCAAGGCGGTCATGAGGAGCCGACTGCCGAGGAAACTGCTGCCGCACCGCCGACCTCTGCAAAGAAGCAAGGCAAAGGAGCCGCCGCCCCCCCTACTCCGCCGCCGCCTGCTGCGAAGAAAAAAGAAAGCGCGATGCCGCCTCCGATGCGCAGCATGGAGGCCACCATTCTTGGTTTGGAGTGGGAAGTCACCGACGAAGGGTTGGAGAAGTTCAACACCGAGGCGACCGAGCTGCGCAAGCACCTGAGCGGCAATAACGAGGCCCAAGTGCTGATTCAGGGACTCCAGGCTCTGGGTGCCTACATCCGCGAGCAGAAGACTGAATCCCATCCTGATGCCTTTACCATTCTTCACTCGTTCTACGATTCTCTGAAAATGCTGCTGGAAAGCCCAGAGTTGGGCACGGAGCAGCGGCGGCAGATTTTGATTGAGCAGATCAGCAGTCTGAACAGTTTGAAGGAGGTCATCGCGCGCTCGGCAGCCAGCAAGGACGACGCAGACGAGGAGGAGCCAGAGACTGAGGAGGAATCTGAGGACGAGCTGACCGCAGGCGGCATTAGCCCTGATTCTGGCCTGGACGAGGAGGAGGATGCCTCTCCGGCTGGTGATGATGAAGGGATGGATTTCGCATTTTCCTTTGATGATGAAGAGCAAGGGGAGCAGCCATCCACACCTCAAAGCGTTCCGCAGCCCATTGCTGCTCCTCAACCTGCTGTAAAGCCGAAAGCCGTTTCTCCGGTTAAACCGGCAGAGACCAGTGTCGCCGACGAGGAAGAGGAGTTTGATGATGACCTATTCGCTGGGGGCGCGGGCGGCGGAGTCACACCTGCTTTGGCTGATGAGGAAGAGGAAGGAGGTTTCAGCGATAGCTTTGCTTCAGCAGGAATTAGTGAGGAGCGGACAGCGGAGCTGGATGAAAAACTGGATTCCTTTTTCAATTTTGGCGATGAGGAGGAAACGGGGCCAAAGAAGGCTGCCGTCAGTTCTCCGCATCCCAAGGATGAACTGGCTGACGACGAACCGAAAAAAACAGAAAAACTGTCGCTGGCAACAATTTTAGACGATGGCCCTGAGGGAGAAGACAAAGAGGATGACAGTGAAATTGACTCCTCCTTTTTCAACTTTGATGACGAGGAAGAATTTGCCGCATCCTCTGTAGGAAATGATGATGACATATTGAATGTTGACAAAGAACTGCTTGGCGGTTCGGCACAAAATGAATCGGAACATTCCGCTGTCGCCCCAGCTTGGGGAGAAGATGAGAATGAACAAAGCCTTTCTGCTATTTCAACGGAAGATGAAGAGAATGAGGATGATGAGCTTGATGCTTTCTTCAATTTTAATGATGAGCTTGATGTAGGTGCTCCAGAAAGCAAGCCTCTAAGCCTTGTCAGCAGCGCGGACAAGAAGGCGGCGAAAGAAAAAGCCGCAGAGGAAGTGCCGATGGCTGCCTTGTCGGATGCTGACGATGAAAGCGAATTCTCAGCGGCGGAAGTTGATGAGGAGGATGACGGGCTTTCATCTGGCATGAATGATTTCTTCAGCTTCGATGATGAGCAGGCTGAAGCACAGCCTGCTGCCGTCCCGCTTGCGGATGATGACGACGCAGATTCTTTCAGCTTGGACAGTGGCCTGCTCGGCGGACAGAAAGAAGAAGAGATGCCAGTGGCTGCCTTAGCAGATGCTGACGATGAAAGCGAATTCTCAGCGGCGGAAGTTGATGAGGAGGATGACGGGCTTTCATCTGGCATGAATGATTTCTTCAGCTTCGATGA
>DHWV01000083.1 GCA_002413355.1 Desulfobulbaceae bacterium UBA5173
GGTCAGGCAAATCCTTCCACGGCGCACCGGTGCGCAGCACCCATAATATCCCGTTCAGCACCTCGCGCGGATCAACGTGGCTTGCGTCTGCGTGAATCTTTCTTGCAAGCCGACTGCGAAATGACCGGCTCAAGCCTTGTCCATTGCTTGTCTGTGAGTTCCATACGGCAACTTTAACAAGTTTAATGATATTAGACATTCTTTTTTGAGATAGCTTCATGAGCGTCATGCTGATAAGTTCTTGGCTTTTCTGCTGCTTGCTTGCTCAATCATCCTACTTTATTTTTTTGAGATATATTCAGATACCTTGGGCACGTTGATTCTTTCCTACGAGGATCAACATGTCCCAACACCCGAGGTGCGCAGCGCGGACGTTCTCCGTTTCTTAATGGAAGAGTATTGCCTGACAGCCGCAGATCTGCCTGAAATCGGCGATGAATCCTTCCTTCTTGACGTTCTGTCTGGAAAACAGTCGCTCACAATAGATAACGTGAAGCTGCTGTCGCAACGTTTTCATATCGCCGCCGCAACGTTTGTCTGACTCACACCTTCCCCTTGCCCTGCCGGAGAATTGAAATCAGCAGCATAAATCCTAAGAACCCGGCCATGAGAAAACCGACAATGCCGATGATCGGGATGTCATGCCACTTGGGCTTGATGCCGGACAGGACGACCAGCGACGAGCCGATGATCAAGGAAGCCAAGACAATGGCAAAGGCGATTTTGTTGGCCACCCGGTACAAAGCCTGCTCCAAAGGCCGCAGGCCGTGATGCTCCAGTTCCAGCCGCACCTTGCCCTGTCGGAGCATGGCGAGCACGCTGCGGGTTTCGACGGGTAGATCGCGAAGCAGGCTCATGTACTGGCTGCTGGTTTCCGCCGCCTCCATGATCAGCCGTTTGGCTGAAAACTGCTGCTTTTTAATGTTCTTGATGAAGGGCTTGGCCAGAGAAAGCATCTCAATCTCTGGGTCGAGCGTCAGGCCCACGCCTTCCGCAGTCCCCAAGGCCTTGAGCATCAGATAAAGTCCCGGTTTGAGAAACATGCGGTGGCGGCTGAAGAGCCGCAGCAGCTCCCAATGAATCTTGCCGATTTCCAAGTCGCCGATGGACAGGTGCAGGTAGCGGCTCATGAAGTCGCTGATATCCAAGGACAACGCGTCACGGTCGAACTCGCCCTGCTGGACAGTCATTTTGAGGAGAGCCGATGTTACCTTGCTTTCATCACCGGAAACGATACTCCCCACTAACTCAATGAAGCTCTCTCGGTCTTTGAAAAGCAGTCTGCCCATCTGGCCGAAATCAATGAAGCAAACCACGTTGCCGGGGAGAAAGAAGATATTGCCCGGATGGGGGTCAGCGTGAAAAAAGCCGTGCGTGAAAACCTGCTCCATCACCAGCCGCGCCCCGCGTTCGGCGAGCAAGGTCAGGTCATGGCCAGCCGCCCGCAGTCGGTCGAGATCGGAAGCCTTGATGCCGTCAATCTGTTCCATGACCAGAATTCGGGTCGAGGACAAGGCGGGAAACGGCTCCGGCACATAAATTTCCGGGCAGTTGGCGAACTGGCGGGCGAACTGCTGGATATTGGTCAGCTCAATGGTGAAATCAATCTCTCGCGACAGGCTGCGGGAAAATTCCTGAACAATGGCCGTGGGCCGGTGGCCCTGCACTTCCTCCAGATGGTCTTCCATCAGCTGGGCCAGCCAAGCGAGGATTTCCAAGTCAATGGCGATGATCTTTTCCAGACGGGGCCGCTGCACCTTGACCACCACCTTGCGCTCCTGCCCGCTGCCAATCGCAATTCGGGCCATATGCACTTGGCTAATCGAGGCGGCGGCTGTCGGCTCGGAACAGAAGCTGGTGAAAATCTCTGTCGGCTCTTTGCCTAAATCTTCAAAGAAGATGCGCTGCACCTCCTCATAAGAGAACGGCGGCACGCTGTCCTGAAGTTTGGTCAGCTCCTTCAGATAATCCGGCGGCATGATGTCTGGCCGTACCGAGAGAAGCTGACCGAGCTTGATGAAGGTCGGCCCCAGCTCCTCCAAAGCCATGCGCAGGCGCTCGGCGCGGGAAAGACGGTAAATCTGCTCACGCGGCTTGCGGCTAATCATCTGCCAGCCGTACTGGTCAAGATGCAGACGGTCAACCAGATCGCTGAAACCGTACCGAACCAGCACACGCAGTATCTGCTGGTAGCGGTTCAGGTGCCGGAAGGTCCGGTTGACCGCGCCGAACTGCCTGATGCTGACCATCAGGCGTTGCTGACCTGCCCGTCTGCTCCCCGCCCGGCATCGGCAAACCGGGCAGCTTCACCGCTGCGTTGCTCCGATTGCACGGCAGCCTCCAGTTCGGCGATCCGGCGGCGCAGTTCGGCGATCTCCTCGGCGTTAGCGCAGCGGCAGGTCTTGAGCTTGTCCTCGACCTTGCGCCCAATCCATTGTTCCAGATTGTTCTTGGCAGATTCAGATTTCTTCAGCAGGTCGTCAACAAAGGTTTTGCCTTCATCCACGGACATGCTACCTTTCTCCGCCAACTCCTTGCCGACTTCCTCCAGCTTCTCGCGGGTCAGAAACGCCGCCCCGATCCCGGCGTACATCACATTCTTCAGCAGGTCTTTCATGCTCCGTTCTCCTTGGCTTGATTTCCGCAGCCGCTGCCCGCAGCCACGCCTGAGAGTGAAAATACCCGATTATGTGCGGTCAGCACAAGGAAATCATGCGGATTACCTGCCCTCAACCAGCGGAATATAGCCCAAGCAACATACTTTGAATCATCGTATCTGTCCTTTCGAGCGGAGCGAGAAATCTCGCCAAGGAAGAGAAGCGAAGATTCTTCGCGTTGCTCGGAATGACATGCAGGTTCACTTTGCGCTAGGGCCTGTTAACACTGCTTGA